>WJMI01000157.1 GCA_014728015.1 Chitinivibrionales bacterium
CCGCATTGATTGTGCCGCTACTGAGAAGTTGACCATAAAAAAACCCTGGGTGTGTAGTGCAGATTGGTTGAGCGGAACTTCCTCATAGATAATAAAATATGGCAGGGGCTTGTTTCTTCGACTTTTCCGCCCTTTAGAGCAGGTATTAGTTTCATAGTACCATGCAGCTGGCACTGAAACGCGGGTTCGACGAGATTGCCGAGAGTTTCGGCGCAGGAGCGCGGGAGTCGTTTGAACGGCTCGGCTCCATGAGCCTGCTCCTGTTCAGGAGCTTTACCGCGCGGCAGCGTTTCTCGTTCATTGTCGAACAAATGGTCCTCATCGGCGTGCGGTCGCTGGGAATTGTCCTTTTGGCATCGACATTCGTGGGATTCATCGCCACGTGGCAGGTCAAATACCTTGCCGGCGATGTTTTCGGGCTGCGGTATCTGGGGACGCTGGTCATACGCGTGACCCTGACCGAACTCGGGCCCACGCTTATCGGGCTCGTGCTCGCCGGGCGAATCGCGGCAAAACTCGCCGCCGAGGTAGGCACGATGCGGGTGACCGAGCAGATTGATGCCATGACCTGCCTTTCGCTGGATCCCCTGGGGTACGTTATCTCTCCCCGCGTGATTGCGGGATTCACCATGGTCCCGGTTCTGTTCGTGTTCGGCTGCATCGCTGCCATTGTCAGCGCGCAGATTCTCGGTACCACGGCACTGGGGGTGCCCGTGTACACGTTCTACAACAGCATGCGTCTTCTGTTCCGGATGCGGGATGTCGCCATCGGTCTGTTCAAGAGCTTTGCGTTCGGCGGGCTGATAACCCTTTCCGGATGCTATTTCGGGTACTTTGCGACCGGCGGCGCGGTCGGGGTCGGCGAGGCCGTGCGCAAGGCGGTCGTGGCTGCCTCCATTCTGATACTCATTTTCAACCTGATAATCAGCCAACTGCTGGTCTAGCGGGGAGGTCATGTGAACCGAGAACTGATTGTCACGTATTTCATCAACTTCGCCTATACGCTCCTCAGAGCGGTCATCTACGCCATCGGATGCTTTTTCGCATGGCGCGCGTTCGACTGGCTGGACAAGGTTGACATCCGCAAGGAAATCACCGAGAACAAGAACCTGGGATGGGCGATCATCGTGGCATCGCTTCTGCTCGGTCTTGCCTATGTTATCGGCCAGATATAGCACGGCGGCGCGCGGCGCGCTGTGTGTCCTGTTGCTTGGCGTGCTGACTGCGGTGTTCGCGCAGGAGGGTCCGCCGCCTGATACCGCCCGCGAAACGCCGGACCGCCAAACCGGCATGTCCTCTTCTGGGGATATGGCCGACACGCCTGAACAAGCTCAGAAACAGGCGACCGGCGATACCCCGCCGAGCGACACGGTTGCCGGGGATGAGGAACCCGCGGTCACTCTTGACCGTATGGTCATTACGGCCACGCGCACCAAGCGGCGCATGTCCGAGACGCCGGCCAGCGTAAGTGTTATCGGGAAGTCCAAGATCCAGGCATCCGCCGCCACCAACGTGGATGAGCTCCTGCGCTCTGAAACCAATGTGTCGATAAAACGCGTCACCGGCATGGGCGAGGGGATTCCATCACACATAATCATCCGCGGCATTCCCGGCGCGCTTGCCTCAACGCGTACCCTTGTTCTGGTCGATGGGATACCCTCCAATGCAGCGGGCACGCCGTTTTTCTTTATCAACGAAGTTCCGCTCGATGCCATCGAGCGCGTGGAAATCGTGCGGGGGCCGTATTCGGCCCTGTACGGCGCGAATGCGTTCGGCGGCGTGGTAAACATGGTGACAACCGAGGGTGACGGTCGGCCGAGTGTCAAAGGCGCGCTCGAAACAAGCTTTCCGTTTATGGCCGCCTACTATGCGGGCAAGGGCGGGCTGGCCGCGCGCGAAAATGCCGAAAAAAGCGCCGCAATGGGCTACTGGAACGCCGAAGTGCTGGGCACCGGCGGCAGCGAGCGGTTCAATTATACGGTCAGCGCCGGTTATCGTATCATCGGCAACTATTTCCTTCAGGACAGCGCGCTGGTCGTCGGGCCGAACGGGCGATATCTGAAAGATATCGCGAACCACGACTACTACGATATCAGGTATTTCGGCAAGTTCGGAACATCGATAGGAGACCGCGTCCGGCTCAAGCTCCACACGCGCTTTTTCAAGAGCGATCTCGGATTCGGAAAGACAAAGAAGGTGCTTCCTGATTCCGCCGATGTTACCACGCGTGGAGAGAAGTTTTTGATCGGCCCGACCGCACGCATCGTTGTCAACGATCTGCTTGAGCTCGAGATCGGGGCGATCTACGGCCGGCTTCAGGGTGAATTCCTCAACGAAGGGCCCCTTGAGAAAGACTACGATTCCGTGGTGGCAAGCCAATGGGATGCATTCTCCAATGATGTTCAGCTCAATGGACGGGCGAATCTCCGGCTGAGGTCGCAGAAGATCACCCTCGGGGTGGATGCCCTGATCAACAGCATCGTGTTCGGCGCGGGCGTGGGGCGGGAGACGGGCGATACGATCCGCGAGATGGGCGGCGCCGACACAACATCTGTCAACACCGGGGTATATGTGCAGGATGAAATCACCATCGGCGAGATTGCGCAGGTCGTGCCCGGTGTGCGCTACGATCACAACACGCTGTTCGGCGGCGCCCTCTCGCCCAAACTCGGCGCTGCCGTGTATCCGGCCGAGTGGCTGACCCTGCGGGCATCCGGGGGAAGGGCGTATCGCGCGCCAACGTTGAGCGAGCTCTACCTGACAATCATGATCGACCCGAGCTACGTTGTGCAGTCAAACCCGGAACTGCGTCCGGAATACGTCTGGGCATTCGATGCCGGATTCGAGGTACGCCCTGGTAAATCCGTTTCGCTCGGCATCATGGGGTTCTACAACAGGATGACGGACCTTGTCGTGTCGGATGTCCTGCTGCGGAGTCTTGACACCGAGACATACCCGCCTCTGGTGAAGCATGGCAACACCGACCTTTCATGGTCGGCCGGCGCGGAATGCGCCGCCGAGTGGCAGGTCGCGGATTGGCTCACCCTTGAGGCCAACTACGTGTTTCAAAAGTCGGAGGATATGACCTACAACGTGCCGCTTGACTACGTACCCGAGCATTCAGGGAGCGCCAGCGCGCGGGCAAAGAAACAGCTGGGGGACAGGCTTGTCCTCGAGGTGGGTCTCTCAGAGGACATTGTCGGCACCCGGTGGTTTCTTGATTGGGCCAATATCACACCCAACTCCATTCTCGAAACAGACACATCCAAGTACGAAATTGTCTTTCTGGCGGATGGAAGCAGCAGGATTAGTCACGAGCCACGGGCATTCGTTCCCCCCCAGCGTTCGCTTCCCGCCTACTGGGTCACGAACGGCTCAATCAAACTCCATTTCGGCGAGCATGTATGGACCGGCGTGTCAGTGCTGAATCTTTTCGACCGCGAATACGAAGAAAGCGGCGGCACGTTTGCGCCCGGAAGGCTTTTCTGGCTGGGCGTGGGAGGCGGATTCTAGGCCGCGCCCATCACAGCATTACTCCTGTTTCTGCAGTTGCAGCTTCACGTTTCTCAACATGGGCTTCGCGTATTCCGGCACGGGAAATGCATCAAGTGCGGGCCCGAGAGTGCTCGCCTGAATAATCCATTCCCACGGAGTGTCCGTTGTATCCAGGAGCATTGGAACAGCCATCGGCATGGAGCACACCGAGTCAGGCAACGGCGCGAGCGTGTCCGCCGATGTGTCGAGTGCTGCACATTCGGTCCCTGTCAGGATGATATCGGTATCATTGACAGCCCAGGCGCCTTCGTGGCTGAACAGGGTCTTTGACGGTACATCGATAATTGTCAGGAAATATGTTGAATCAGCATCGATATCAAAGTCTATCTGGAGAGTATCGGTTGTCACGCCCGGGATAGGCCTGATTCGCAATTGCCAGAGCCCGACGATATAGTGGACCGCATCGGAATCCGAGACCGCGGTAATCGTATCGACGGTATCCACCACGGTGCCGGTATCTGTGGTATCGGTCGCGGCTGTATCTGTTGTGTCAACCTGCGTTGAATCATCTCCGTTGCCGTTGGCAATGGTGTCCCCATCCGTGCCGCAGAAAACACACAGCACCGCGACAAGCATAGGCCCCGCAAACAGAACCGGATTGATCTTCATAGACATGCCCCCGCCAGAGTTCTTCTTTCCGGTATAATAATAAAAAGGACGGCGCGTTGCCACAAAAAGGCGGCTGATTCGGCTGCCCGGGCGATTGCAGCTTCCTTTCGCGGCCTCATACAAGGTTCAACAGGCTGGGTCGCTACGAACGGTCGATTTCATCCCGCGTATGGCCGCATCGAGGAAGGAGGGGCCCGATAAGCAAATCAGCCCCGTGCGGACGTTCGGTGGCTGTTTCAAAGACCACCGTGGTATCCACATTGCCTCGCGGAAGGAAATCACCGATTACCAGCGCCCACCGCGGGGAGAGAAGGTCCACGGCCGTGTTGAACAGATGCGCCGTGACAGCCTCGTGGAATGTGCCGAGCATGCGAAACGAGTTGAGATAGAGCTTCCATGACTTCAGCTCGACACACGCTTTGTCAGGCAGATACACGAGGGATATCGTCGCGAAATCGGGATAGCCTGTCCGCGGGCACACGCAGGTGAATTCGGGGAACACGATGCGCACAATGCCGGTCCCCGCGCGCGCGGCCGGCACGCTGCAGGGGAATGTCTCGATGTCCGGAAGCATTCCCTTCTCGAGCGCGTCGTCCAGAAGTGTCATCTGTTCCTTAAACATGCCGCTCCTGTTCGTTGACTGAGAAAATACAATTGTCTCTCCTGATCCTGCATACAGAGAGAACACGGAGCATCTCATCGAAAAGATGGTGGAGGCGATTTATCATCGATGGCTCTGGTATTGTATTTTTTGTTGCATGCCGCGAAACAGGAAAAAAGTCGCGGTCGCCATGAGCGGGGGAGTGGACTCGTCACTCGCGGCGGCACTGCTTCGTAAACAGGGCCATGACGTACTCGGTATTACGATGAACCAGATGGCCGGCGATGCCGCATCCGTGGGCGATGCCGCGGTGCGGGATGCCCGCCGGGCGGCGGAGGCCCTCGGGATTGCGCATCACGCGGTGGATGCCCGGCATGCGTTCAAAGAAAAAGTAGTCGACTATTTCGTTGCGGAGTACCGGGCCGGACGAACGCCCAATCCTTGTGTCGAATGCAACCGGCGCATCAAATTCGGTTATCTTCTGGATACGGCGCGGAAATTCGGGTGTGACTATCTGGCCACGGGCCACTATGCCCGAATCGACAACGGCACGCTCCGGCGGGGACTTGACCCGGACAAGGACCAGTCCTATTTCCTGTATGTGCTGTACGGGTGCGAGATTGACAGGATCCTGTTTCCGCTCGGAACCATGCACAAGAACGAGACAAGACAGCTCGCCACGGATCGGGGACTGCCCACGGCGGGCCGAAGCGAGTCGCAGGACATCTGCTTCATACCCGACAACGACTACGTTCGTTTTGTCGAGTCGGCAATTCCGCCGCGTGAGGGGCCGATTGTGGATGCCGGGGGGACGAAGGTCGGGACGCATGCGGGCATACATCGCTACACTATCGGCCAGCGCAAGGGGCTTGGGGCGCTTGGCGAACGGATGTTCGTCAAGGAGATTCGCCCGGAAACGAATACCGTGGTGGTCGCGCCTGACAACGAACTCATGCGCCGGCGCGTCACGCTGAGAGGCTTCGTGTCCGGCCCCTTCGACATCATACCCGGAGACACATTCGACACGCAGATTCGCTATCGCACGCCGCCGTCGCCAGCCCGCATGGTCTCACGTGACGGCGATCGTGTTGAGCTCGAATTCGTCGAGCCCGTGCGCGCGATCGCCCCGGGCCAGGCCGCCGTGCTCTATCGAGGCGATGCGCTTGCCGGCGGCGGCACCATTGCGCGTGACAAGCGCTGACATGCATCCGGCATAATGATATACTGGTGCCAGAAGGAGATGCTTCGCCCTTCGAAGGAGGCCACATGAATACGCGAACAGTGAAATGCCTGGCGATTGTCGTCTGCCTGGGGTCGCTTGCATGCAACACGCTGCAAAAGGCCAAGGACGAGATATTCGAAGATCCCGACCTGACGCCCGTCCGGAAGGTGCTCCTTACCGGCCTTCCCCTGGGCTATGCATGCGCTATTGCCATGTGGACCGTACAGGGGGACACAGTCCCGGGCGCGACCATCAGCGGCGACTGCTCGACATTTCCCTGCAATGCGGTTGTCACTATCGATGTTGACTGCACCGGCATCGTGCCCCCGGGTATCGGTGAAGACCAGAGCATCGTTGTTGCCGGGTTGTGGTCGGACACGAACCAGGCGTTCCTGTCGGTGTTTCCCGTGGGCATCGAGCCGGCGAGCGGCTCGTTTTCTCTGACAAATGTTTTCACGGTTCCCGTCATGGTGGAGAGCAGCATTGTCAGGGTCGTGTATGCCAGCGAAGATGTCAATCCGGGTTCGGATACTGTTCTGAACGTTTCCCTTACCGACAGCCAGAAACAGGCGGAGCTGACCAGGCTCGAGACGCGTCCGCCGGCCGACACATCGGTGGTGGTTGAGCAGGAGGCGTGGATCGTGGATGTCGATGCGAAGGGTACGGCCGGCGTGCTTTCCGATGATGTGATTACGGTGATGGGCGGCGGGCAATTCGTGGAGGTCGGGGCTGAGAAGGCATATATCCTTCAGGTGACTGTGCTGTTTGTGCAGACGGAAATGAGCTGCATGAAAAATCCCTTTGACGGCCTTGTGATGTCACGAAACACCGGTGTCACCGAGTCGGAGATGATAGGCACCAAGCCGCTTATCGGGACCGTGCTCTTTGTGTTCCACGAAGAATGCGACGGGCGGGTCGATGTACCCCTTGCCACGGGCGTGTACGTCACCGCCTCGGGTTCTTCCTATAGCCTTAATCTGTAGGTTCATGGGTTTGAGCCGCCAACATTGTATGTGCAAGCCGCTGATGCGACGAATTGGTATTCGTTCTCTGCGGCATTTTGTCGTCGGGGCCTCGGCGGGGCGCTGTTCCTCGGTTTTATCCTCGATGATTTGCCCGGCATAGAAGGCATCCCGCGTTTCAGCAAGGACCGGCTGGTTGAAACAGGCATTGTGTTTGTGAATTGACCGGCTTTAGGCGCTCAAGCGCGCAGTTCCGACAACACGCCACGCAGCCACATCGCGCCACCCCTGCTCGGTGCCGGGCGTAGTTGTCCGTAGCCCGCTAAAACGAATCGGACCCATTCCAGCATCTACCGTCCCGGCCAGCCATCGTTTGTCTTCGAGCGGCATGTCGCAGTAGAGCAGACTGAGGTGCGGGAAGAACCGATATCCGGGATGTTCTTCTATGCGGGAACGCAGCGACCCATGCAGGCGGTTGAGGGCCGCCGACTGTTCGAACGTGAGGAAGACGCTCTTGAAGAAGCTTTCGGTGCACGAAATGCCGCCGACATCCAGCACAAAGGGACTTGTTCGCGACGCAACCCGTTTCACGAGAGCGTGCACGGCATCCGGATCGCCGGTTTCCCCTGATATTACCGTCACGTGGGGATCGAATGGTACCGCGCCATGCGGCCTTGACAAGGCCTCGATCATTTGGCGAAGACGCCGGCTATCCTGTTCGCACGGTATCAGCCAGATCGAAAACAGGGACATGGTGCCGTCCCGGTAAGAAACAAACGTGATGCGATACTCAGGTTAGTTCAGCGGGCAACAACCGCTCGAGCAGCCCGGGACGCCCGAAGCGGCACATGCGGATGCTGACGAGCACGATGGGGCCTTGGCGCTTCCGGTCACAATTCCCGCGGCGGACATGAGTTTCTCAGTGTTCTCGGATTTGCATGAGGGGCAGGGCTGCGGGGAAGCGTTCGCGCCGGATACCAATTCCTCGAACCGGTTCCCGCAGGCGGAGCAACGATACTCGTATATAGGCATGGTTCCATTCTCCCTGTGCCGGGGCAAAATAGGGGATGCGGGTCCTCGTAATGTCTATGAAAGTGATTACGTTGAGACAGAAAATATATTCCCCAGCTTGAGCCAACCGGGAAGCGAGGAGGCAAGAAAGGTGTGTTAGGCGAACTTTGGAGTGAGATTGTCAGGACATTTGTCGCCATGGCGCCGTACCTGCTGCTGGGTCTGACGTTCGCGGGTATTCTGCACGTCATGTTCAGCAAGTCGATTATCGTGCGCCATCTGGGCGGGGGCACATTTGCCTCCACGGTAAAAGCAGCGCTTCTGGGCGTACCGCTTCCGTTGTGCTCCTGCGGCGTGCTGCCAACTGCAGTGTCTCTCAGAAAGAGCAGGGCTTCCGAGGGTGCCACCATGTCGTTTCTGATATCGACCCCCCAGACCGGGATCGATTCAATTGTGGCGACCTACGGCATGCTGGGCCCTGTCTTTGCCGTTTTCCGGCCTGTGGCGGCATTTGTGATGGGCATTGTCGGGGGCGTGTTGACCAATCTCTTCGGCGCGGAGCGCGCCGGCAAGGCCCGGCCGGAGGACTCCGGGGCCCAATGCCCGATGTGTTACGAGACCGCGCCGCACACACACGGGATCGGTGAAAAGCTCAGCAGCATGGTCAGGTACGCGTACGGCAGTTTCCTTGATGACATCGCCACGCATCTGGTGGTCGGTATTGTAGTCTCCGGCGTGATCGCGTTTGTCGTGCCAGAGGGCTTCTTCTCGCGCTACATGGGAAACACGTTTCTCGAGATGCTTCTGATGATTGTCGGGGGAATACCGCTATATGTGTGCGCGACGGCATCGATACCCATTGCCATGGCGCTCATGATGAAAGGTCTCTCTCCCGGTGCTGCGTTTGTATTTCTGGCGGTAGGTCCCGCAACCAATGCTGCGGCCATGACCTTAATCGGCAACACCATGGGCAAGCGGTTCGTGGCGATATACATCGGGACAATCGCGGTGCTGTCCGTTGCCGCGGGATACGCGCTCAACGGCGTGTTTGCCGTGTACGGAGAGGGGCTGCAACACATACACGAGCATGAGCATATGGCCGCAGGATTCAATTGGAGCATTCTGTTCTCCATCGTGTTTCTGGCAATGCTTGTGCTTTCGCTGTATCGCAAGTACGTGGCCGTGCATGTGGAAAGGCTCCGTGCCCGGACAAGGGCCGTTCCAGCCGCCGAAGAGCAAACGACGGTTCTCTACATCAACGGCATGACCTGCAATCACTGCGCCAACAATGTCACCGAGTCGCTGCTCAAAGTGGACGGCGTCACTGATGCGCATGTCGATCTTGCATCGAAAAGCGCGACCGTTGAGGGAACGTTCGATATTGCCGAGGCCCGGAAAGCGATTGCCGGGGCGGGCTATACTGTGGCGGATTGAAGGGCACGATTGTCCCGGTTTCGGCCCTACTGAATGATGAGGGCCCTCATGGTCCGGAGAGGGCGTCTGTCGAGCATGATACGGCACAGATAGAGCCCCTGCGCGAATGCGGCGGCCCTCAGCCGCACGGTGTGCGTTCCAGCGCCGAGTGAAAGATCAGACACACGGGCAACCAAGCGCCCGTCAGGGGACATGAAATCGACAGTCACATTTCCGGGGCGCGGCAGGACCAGCCTGGCGGTCACAGTCGAATGCGATGTTTCGACGTGCACTTCGAAACGCGACGGGTGAGAGCGGCGCAGTGTCTTCTCGGATCGGTCAATCGGCAGCTCGTGAAACGACAGCGCGCCTATGCCGCGGGTGTTGCGCACCCAGGGGCCCCGATACACGCGTGTGGTGTCATCGTTGTACCAGCAGTTCGGCAGATAGGTTACACGGGCCGCATCCGAGGGTGCCGTGAGCTTGAGCACCGCAATACTGTCATCGCGAACCCAGCCTGAGTCAACCATGCCGGCCTGGCCATCAAGGAGGAAATAGTCTTTCATGGAGGCACCGAGCGTATCGGCGGGCCACACCACCTGCTGATCGAATACCACTGCGAGTTCGTTTTCGCCGGGGCCGGTGAAGTAGGATTGGTGTACACTGGGCGGCGTGATTCCCGATGTGTCTGTTGAGCCATAAAGGTCGCGCGCCACAAAGGGATAGATCCACTCCGCCATCTGGTTGTAGCCCGCGGGCGTATAGTGGCACCCGTCAAATCCCGCGAGGCCGGCCGTGCTCATGAGGCCGATATCGGGATATGCATTTGGAAGCACCCGCTGGATTTCACGCAGGCGGCTTTGTCCTTCTCCGCCGCAGGTCACCGGCCGAATCTGAAAGAGGTAAATGCTCTGCAAACGGGGGTAGTCTTGATGCCATGCATGGTAGAGGGTGTCGAACCGCGCGGCATACTTGAGCCACCGGTCTTCTTGGGTATCCGTTTCCCCCTGGTGCCACAGAAGCGCGCGCGCATGCTC
>WJMI01000158.1 GCA_014728015.1 Chitinivibrionales bacterium
TCTCGATCCCGAAACCGGCAGTCTTACGACCGTGGGCGATCCCGGCGACGGCGGAAGCGGCACATCGGATGATGACGATATCACGATCACGGGCGCCGGCGGAACAACCCCTCCGGATGATTCGAAGAATGTCAAGATCATGGAGATGAGATATACGGCATCGGGCGGCGAGATTACTACCTATGAAACGTGGACCGAGTGTGATGATGAGGACAACCTGATTGTGGAGAAGGACACTACGGAGAGCACGTACGAGATTCGGGGCGATACGCTCATCACGGAGACCGACGGCGATATCATGGCATATGCCCGCCTGGGCTCGGGCTCGGGCCTTCAGGGGACATGGGTTCCGCTCCTGGATCCCGCAGATACGACCATGGAAGATGAGATGTTCGGTAAGGGCTCGTTCATTTATATCTCATCGAACAAGATCCAGATGTGGCTTGCGGGCGAAGTTGCCGTGCTGTTCGCCCAGGATATGATGGGCATGATGATTGAGGCGTTCGCTGATGTGCCAACGATCGAGATTGACACGTCGACGCCGGGTGAAGTTACGTTGACCGGTACGGAGACGGGCGAGATAGTGACCATGGCAATGAACCAGGACATGACCATAACATTTTCCAGCACGGACCCCGATCATGAGACGGCGATCCTGGACATGAAGGAATTCATGATGCCCACCGAATGTCCGGGGCCCGAGCCGCCCGCCTGGTTCTACGAATTCCTCGGGGAGAACATGCCGGAGCAGCAGCAGAACGGCATGCTGAAGCGGCCCCGCCTGTCGCTCTGGTAGCCTGGAATCCCGGGCGTGTTTTCGACGCGGGCGGCCCGGCGGGCCGCCCGCGTTTTTTTTCATCCTTCGGGACGTGGTCATTGACTGGGGATGAAGCCGCGAGTATGTTTGGAGCGCTGCGTTTTCCGGGGGGCGCGCAAGCTTTGCCGCCGGTGCTGCGGTGAAGTCGATGATAGCGGGCAAACAAAATATCCTGTCGGACAAGGAAAACATGGAACTGCACAAAAAAGTTATAATCGTAACGGGTGCGGGATCGGGAATCGGCCGGGCAACGGCGAAACATCTCGCGGACCTGGGCGCGCGCGTGGCAGCGACCGATGTTGACGAGCCGGGCGGGCGCGAGACCCTGGAGATTATCCGCGAGAGTGGCGGGGAGGCGCGGTTTACGCGGGTTGATGTTCGCATGGCTGCCGAAGTAAAGGGCATGGTGGCGGACACGGTCGCGGCTTATGGCGGACGTATCGATGCCCTCGTGAACGCGGCTGGCGTGCTGCGGGATGCCTTTGTGGCCGATCTTTTGGAGCAGGATTGGGACCTGACGCTTGATGTCAACCTCAAGGGCACGTTCCTGTGCTGTCGCGAGGTGCTTCCGGTATTGAAGACGTGCGGCGGCGGCACCATTGTCAATGTGTCGTCCTCGGGGGCGTTCCATTGCCCTATGCAGTACCCGGCCTATACGGCAAGCAAGGCGGGCCTGGACGGTTTCACGCGGAGCCTGGCGAAGCAGGTCCGGCCGGCCGGAATAGCCGTAGTCGGCATCAGGCCCGCATACGTGAACACGCCGATGGGCCGCCGGGCGTTCGAAGAGCAGGAGGGCCGGGCGCCGGAAGGCGACGATTTCAAGCGGATGCTCAAGCCGGAGGACATCGCCCTAAGCATTGCCGCCCTGATTGGGCCGTCAGCGATTCATATGTCGGGCAGCATTATCGATACAAGCCCGCTCGCCGGTTAGACGGTCATCGCCGATGTATTTTCGGATGCCGCCCGGAAAACCGGGGCGAAAGGAGTATGACATGTATACGAAGCTTGCGTGGGTCTGTTGTGCGTGCGCGTGTATGGCGGCGCCGCGCGTATCAGCCGGGGAGAACGCCGAGAACAAGAACGTGACTATCATTTCCGCGCAGTCGAGCGCCGACGGGAAGTCGCAGATCGCCAAGGAGATTGTAGAAGAGTGCATTGTTTCGCTGCCGTCGCCTGCAAAGCTCGAGGCGGTCACCGAAGCGAAGACCGAATACCTCCGCCACATCAACGGCAAGGAGGACGACAACCGTCATATGAAGACCTACCGGGCGACCGTGGAGATCCACTACCTGGTCCGCCAGAAAGAGCTGATTATCATTACTACGAGCTCGGTGACCGGCCAGGAGCCGGTTCTCAAAGAAGTCGAACGGATGGTGCGGGAGTCGGCGACGATCAGATCGGACCCGAATGAGGGAGACGTGTTTGCCAATCGCAGCCCCCGGGAATACTTTTTCTCCTCACCTGAAAAGGCGGCGGCGAGCGCGAAGAAGCGCGCGCATGTGTGGCTGAACAACCACACGCATGCGGTGTGCCCGCAGCCCTAGGCTGCTGTACCAGCGTGTAACCGCCACATCACCACAAAAAAAAAGGAGCCGCACATGATTGGGAGCCTGCGCGACGAGGTCCTGTCTTCGCTTCTGGAAACGCTGCCGGTCGAATTCTCCATTGTTGATGCCGACGACAAGGTGCTGGCCTGGAACCGGCACGAGACGCGTATTTTCAAACGTCCCGGGGCCGTGCTTGGCAAGGACGTTAGGAATTGCCATCCGAAATCCAGCCTGGACAAAGTAGAAACGATCCTTGAGGAGATGAAGGCGGGTACGCGAAACAGCGCCCGGTTCTGGATAGATCTGCCGCTCGGGGAGGGCGGTGAAAAGCAGAAAGTGCTGATCGAATACCACGCGCTCCGGGATCCGGGCGGGCGCTACCTGGGTTGTCTCGAGGCTACCCAGAATATCGCGGAGATCCAGGAGCTTGCCGGCGAGAAGCGCCTGCTCGACTGAGCTTCACGGTTTCCGCCGCCGGGTGCCTGCCATTTCTTTTCACCGTGGCAGCGCAGGCAGGGGCGTGGTACACGTCACCTGCTGTCGTTATTGACTCCCGCATTCAAGGCATGGTATGATCATACTGTTGCATCCCGCCGCCGGCGCGGCACACCCTTAATCTATCTACCGGGGCGTATGGGAACTGTCAAGGGCACCCGCATATTGATATTGGAGAAGGAGGAGCGTAATGCCGCAGAGGTGCGCTCGCTTCTGGACGAGGTGCGGGGGACGTCGTTTGAGGTTCGCAGCACGCCGAAGCTGGCGGGCGTGCTTTCCGACGTGAAGAAAGGGCGCGTGGATGTTGTCGCGCTCGACCTGTCGTATCAGAAAGAGTGTTATGCCGACACTATCCGTCAGATACGGACGGGCGGGAATTCGGTCCCGATTGTTGTTATGGCGGATGGGCGTGACGAGTCCGAGGCGATCCGGGCGTTTCACAGCGGGGCGCAGGACTACCTGATTCGGGGGAGTTTTGACGGTCTTATGCTTGCGCACGTGGTCCGTTCGGCCAAGGAGCGCCAGCGGATTGTGACGGAGCTGGAGCAAAAGTCGCAGGAATTCCAGGCGAATGAAGCGCGCCTGTTGAACGTGGTGAGCAGCAATGCTGACGGGATTGTTGTCGTGAACAAGGACAATGTCGTGCAGTTCATGAATCCCGCCGCGAAGCGCCTTTTCGGCCGGAAGGCGGGGGGCATGCTGGGCGAGGAGTTCGCGGTGCGGGTTTCGCCGGGCGCCACGGAGGAATACACGGTGGAGCGGGCGGCGGACAAGGACATCGTTGTCGAGATGCGCGCGGTGAGGACGGAGTGGGAGGGCAAGGATGCCTGTCTCGTTTCCATGCGGGACATTACGGCGCGCAAGCGCGCGGACCTTGTGCTCCGCCGGAGCGAGGAGCGCTACGCGCTTGCGGTGAGAGGTTCGAAGGACGGGTTGTGGGACTGGAACCTCAAGACCGACGAGGTGTATTATTCGAGCACGTGGAAGGAGATGGTCGGGTGCGAGCCGCACGAGATGGGCACGAGCCCGAACGAGTGGTTCAAGCGTGTCCACAAGGAGGACCTGGAGCGTCTTCGCGCGGACATCGCGGCGCATCTGGGCGGTGCAACCCCGCATTTCGAAAGCGAACACCGTCTTCGTCACCAGGACGGCACATACCGGTGGGTGCTTTCCCGCGGGACGGCGATACGGGATGCCCGCGGCAAGGCGATCCGCATCGCGGGATCGCAAAGCAATATTACGGAGCGCAAGGAGGCGGAGAAGAACCTGCGCCAGGCGCTGGGGGATCTGAAATACGCGCTGGCCTCCGAAAAGGTGCTTCTTGACGAGCTGGACAAAAAGAACCGCGAGCTGGTGGAGCTTTCCATTACCGACGGCTTGACCGGGTTGTTCAACCACCGGTTTATCCAGGAGCGGTTTGATTTCGAATTCAAGCGCGCGAAGCGGTACGACGTGCTCCTCTCGTGCATGCTCCTGGATATTGACCATTTCAAGAAAGTGAATGATACGTACGGCCACCAGTTCGGTGATTTCGTGCTTCGGGAGATAGCAGGCATTATCAAGGCGAATTCCCGTGACGTTGACATCTGCGGCCGGTACGGCGGCGAGGAGTTCATGATCATCTCGAACCAGGACGAAAACGGGGCCATGCAGTTCGCATCCAAGCTCCACGGACGGGTCGAGGGCCACGAATTCCGTCACGAGGGACAGGTGGTGCGCGTGACCGTGAGTATCGGCGTGGCCTCGTATACCCGTGACGTGCTGTCGAAGCAGGAGTTGATCGAGCGCGCCGACACGGCGATGTACCGCGCCAAGGAGGACGGGCGCAACCTTATCCGGGTTTGGAAGCCGCAGGAGACGGAAGACGAGTCAACGCTGGACAAGGGAGGCATTGCCGATCTGAAAGAACGGTTCGTGAGCCTGTCCAACCAGATGCGCGAGACGTACATGGAGTCGACCTACGCGCTGCTTCGGGCGGTGGATGCCAAGGACCACTACACGTACCAGCACAGCCAGAATGTGTCACGGTACAGCGTGGCGTGCGCGAAGGCCATGGGCCTTCCCGAGGAGGATATCGAGGTGGTCCGGTATGCCGGGCTCCTGCACGATATCGGGAAGGTGGGAGTGGATGAGCGGATTCTTGTCAAGAAGGGCCCGCTGACCTACGACGAGTTCGAAATATTGAAGAAGCACCCGGTGATCGGGGTAAACATACTGAAAGACGTGCAGTTTCTCGAGAAAGAAGCACCGATTATTTTGCATCACCACGAGCGGTTTGACGGGAACGGCTACCCGCAGGGGCTGCGCGGCAGGGAGATTCCGGCCGGCGCCCGTATCATGGCGGTTGCCGATGCGTTCGATGCCATGACCACCGACCGTGAGTTCAAACGAAAGCTGAGTTATGCGGAAGCGGTCAGGGAACTTGAAAAGGGAAGCGGGACACAATTCGCGCCGAAAGTCGTGAAAGCGTTTGTTTCCGTTGTTCGTGAACAACTGTCCGAAGAAGAGAACCGTGACGGTTCAGGGGGCGTACATGAGAGTGACCATTAGCGAGCGTGATGCCGTGGCTGTCGCGGCTGTCGACAGCAGTATTCTTCAGGAGAATGTTCCCATGCTTCGCGCGCGCCTGAGTCAGCTCCTGGAGGAAAACCGTCGATGGATAGTTATCGATCTGTCCAAGGCGAATTACCTGAGCAGCATGGGCGTGGCGGTTATCGTTGACGTGAAGCTCAAGGCCAACAAGGCCAACGGTGACGTAAAGCTTGCCTGCGTGAACCAGCTTATCAGGAGCCTCCTGGATATCACGAACGTGACGCGCAAAATGGATATCTTCTCGACCGTGGACGAGGCGATTGAGGCGGTCAAGAAGGAGGCCCGGGAACGGGAAGAATAAGCGGGCCGGCCGGGATTGCGGCGGTTTATACCAGGGGCTCGATTGTCTTTTCGAGTTGCGCGATATCCTGCCTGAGTTGCCTGTCGGTTTCTATTTCGGCCTCGATCTTTTTGCATGCATGGATGACCGTCGAGTAATCGCGGCCGCCGAAATCCAGCCCGATCGTGCGCAGCGACTGTTTGGTCCACTTCTTGCAGAGATACATGGCAATACTTCGGGGTACCGTGACGTCGCGCTTGCGGGTATGGGCGCTGAGCTGGTTGGCGCTGATACCGAAATAGCTTGCGACTTCTTTCTGGATGAATTCGTTGGTCAGGCGCCGGTCGCGGCGCGACAGCACGTCGCCGAACACCTCACGGGCGACGTCCATGGTGATATCTTTCCCGGTGAATGATGCTGAAGCTATCAGCTTGATTAGCGTGCCTTCGAGCTCGCGGACATTCGAGGTGATATAGCCAGCGATGAAATGCGCCACCTCGTCGGGCAGCGCAATCCCGTCGATTTCGGCCTTTTTGCTGATGATCGCCATGCGGGTCTCGAAATTCGGCGGCTGGATATCGGTGGTGAGGCCTCCCATGAATCGGTTGATGATGTGGTCCATCATGTCGGGGATGGTTTCCGGCGCGCGGTCTGAGGAGAGCACGATTTGCTTGTTCTGGAGCATAAGGTTGTTGAATATGCGATAGAATTCCTTTTGCGTGCCCGGTTTGCCGCTGAGAAAATGAATATCGTCGATGAGCAGGAGCTCCACGCTGGCGAATTTCCGGTAGAAGGATGTGGAATCGCCCTTGTGAGTGACATAGTTGATATACTCGTTGGTGAATTCCTGGCAGGTCATGTAGAGGACGTTTTCGACAGTGGTTTCGGTGAGTGCGTAGTGGCCGATAGCCTGCAGGAGGTGTGTTTTGCCCAGGCCGGTGCCGCCGTAGATAGTCAGGGGATTGAATGAGGTTTTTCCCGGGGCCTCGGCGACCGCAAGGCTTGCGGCATGGGCCATTCGGTTGCTGTCACCCACCACGAATGTCTCGAACCGGTAGTTCGGGTGGAACTGGGACTGCTTTTCGATTTTTCGTGGGACAATTCTGTCGCGGGATTCGGCAAGGGATTCGGTGATGGGCTCGAGGGCTTTCCAATTTCTTTGCGAAGGGATGAATGCCAAGCCCGCCGGGTTGATCCCGTTTTCTTTCAAGACCTTACTGACGAGCTCCGCGAAATGTTCTTCAATGAAGTCCGCAAAGAACTGATTGGGAACTTCGATGCACGGGGTCTTCTGGCTGGTGAAGGCGAGATGTGTGGTTCTGAACCAGGTTTCGAAGCTTGATGGGCCTACGATCTGCTCGATTATCTCGAGGCATTGGCTCCATAATGAAGTGTCTGAATCGTGAGAAGATAGGGGGCTTATCAACATGTTGTCAACAGACCTGTTTCTTTACTTTGCGCAAGCTCTTGACACAGTGAGCAAAAAATCTTTACCAGAAGGAAGCAGTGGCGGACTCAAACGCATAACATATTGAATTTGGGAGTATTACATTGTTAAGATAAACCCCCTTGAGATTTGCGGCAGCTTGTCTTCAACGGTTTGTCCACACCCTATCAACTAGTTGTCA
>WJMI01000159.1 GCA_014728015.1 Chitinivibrionales bacterium
CGAATGGTGTGCCCTTACCCGGGCCGAGCACATCAACCGGCATAAAGAGCTCCTGGGACTGATGAAACGCGCCGGATGTATCGGCGTCGAAGTAGGAATTGACAGCGCGGAACCGGATGCGCTCGAGGCCATGAACAAGAACCAAACGCCCGGCGAGACCCTGACAGCTCTCACGCGCCAGAGGGAAGCCGGCCTGTCTCCGCTGTTTACCCTTATGGGATTCAACCCCAATGAAACCATCTCAGGCTACTACCAGCAGCAACGCACCGTCTTCAGAAAAGTGCTTCGATATGACATCATCCATCCGGGACAGACCGCCACGCCGTATCTGGGCACAAGATTCTGGGACGAGAAAGATCAGCTTGGCGTGGTTCTGGCAAAACAATGGGAGGAGTTTGACCACAAGCTCATCCCCTTTGTCCCGCATTCGCTGCTGGAAGGTATGCCAACGCGAGCGCAGCGGCGATTGCATTTCAACGAGATCTTTGTCGCGGTCGGAACATATGTAACGTACCGCGTGGATCTGTTTCCCAAAAAGGCATCGCTTATGGGAAATGCGCTGCGCGCATGGTCGTATGTATCACTGCTCAAGCGGTACTATGCGCTGTGCACGGGGGACTATTCGGTCGCCGAGATTGCGGTCATGCTGGCAAGTGATGCCGCGATTCCCGAGGCTGAAGGGATTCGTTTTGCCGGATTTGCCACTCTGATGTGCGCGAAGATGGGCCTGATCGGTGATGCCGCTCCCCGGCATCGGCTCACCGCGGTGGAGCCGTATTACAAAGGTTTCATCGGCCGTCTTGTCTCAATGATTCGATATTTCTATATCGGCATGTCGTTTTCGTTCGGCAAGAAAGAGCTCGTGAAAGCCCCTCGCTGACCATCCGGTGTGTCCCCGGGCGCGCCTCGTTCAGCTTCGCTCCTCTGTACCCCGACGGCCTGCCGTCAGATGAAACACGCCCGCGGGGATCGAAACCCCCAGGGCGGTCAGCCGCATGAGCAGCGCCAGGGACAGTCCGACCTCCGCCGTCCCCCCCGTACCATAGACCAGCGCGACATAGGCGGCTTCGAGCAGGCCGATACCATTGATCGTGAGCGGGGCCATGGCGGCAAATGTTGCCGTCGTATACACCAGCACGGCCTGGCCAAACGTCGCGGGAGTGCCCAGCGCAATCAGAAATATCCACACCAGGAGAGAACAAAGCAGGACAAACACGACCGAGTAGACAAAGGCGGATGCAGCAACCAGGTTATTGTCAAGATCGCCGACCGCGTTTGCGAATGTGTGGATCCTGCCTACGACCGGACGCCCGCGCCAGCCGTCAAGCAGCCTGGACAGCCGCGCGCGCTGCGCATAGCCGAATACAAGAAGCAGGAGGCCGAGGGTCATGGCTCCCGCCAACACGGTCAACAGATTCGATCGCACCACGGTGCTGAAAAGAACCAGCGATACAACGGCATTCATCGCCATGAGCGAGACAAGACCGACACCGCGATCCAGGACTATGCTGGCCAACGCCTTCGCGCCCGTCCCGGGCCGCCCGCGGGTCACGACCGTGAAACGATAGAGGTCGCCCCCCACTGTCGAGGGAAGGAAATTGCTGAAGAAAGCAGTAGCGGCATAGAGTACGGTGAGAAAGGGAATACGGTACGCGAACCCGTAATGCCTGAGCAACACCTGCCACCGGAAGGCGCTGATAAGCCAGGCCAGGCATTGAAGCGCAACCGCAGCGGCAATGAATGTCCAGTGTATCTCCCCGAGCTTTTCAAGGCTCTGCCGGATATCCACGCGTGCCAGGACAAGCACGACCAGCGCCACGCTGACCGCGGCACGCACTACCGGCCCACCGCGACGTCCGCGCCATACGCTTGTCGCATAGCTGAGATAGTTCGGCATTTTCGCCCGGTCCTTCTCTCGTGTCGTGCAGTCTCCGATATGTATGATACTACGCAGGCTGCATGAATTGCAACCTTATGTGCCGGGAGTCCGTCTTGTTAGAGTCGAGCCCAAAGACATAGTTTACACACAAGCGTCTCTTGCAGAAGCATCGTATTCGAGTAGAGCCGGCAAAAACGTGCTGGTGCCTCGGGCGAAGGCATGAAGCTTCAAACCATATGAAACTCCCCGTTATAGTCCAGCGGCTTGCCAACCGCATCACGAGTGCCGGGCCGGGCAATCGCGAGATCAAGCTGGCCGGGCTCGTGTTCCTCGCGACCGCCTACTTCGCATTCCAGGGGCTCGGCAACAACCTGTTCTGGGGTGATGAAGGCTCCACGGCGCTGGCGGCAAAATCGTTTTTGCGGCACGGGAAGGTCGCGGGGTGGGAAGTGCCGTGGGACGGGCACAACTACAACACGGCCTATA
>WJMI01000160.1 GCA_014728015.1 Chitinivibrionales bacterium
AAATCCCCCTGTTTCGAGCGGATCATCTTGTAGCAGTTTACCAGCACAGATATGGCGCCGCTGTACAGGTAGGATGCATCAGTAAAATTCACCGCGATATACACATCGTCTTCGTCAACATATCCCTCGATCAGGGACTTGAGCTCTGTCAAATCGGAGATGACCTTCAGCGGAGAATGGATGCGAATCAGCCGGTACATTCCTTTGCTGGAAGCTTCTATCCTCACAGCCCCTCCCCGTTCATCATGTCCAATGCATCATTTCTCACACAATAGTACCACGATGCGCCGGAATTGGCAACCTAATTCGGGCACCGTTGGGCCTCCCCTGCCCTAGCCGAAAAGTGCGCATCTGCACTGGTCCGTCACGGAACGGATCGCCGCGAAATCCTCCATGCAACCAAGAACACCTTGCAGCCGTTCAAGAGCTATCGGCACGAACCGGCGGTACCTGTCTTTGCCCTTATGCAGAGACAGGTTGCAGAAGGCGCCCAGCGCCTGGAGAAGGCGCTGGACCGCGGCGATATGAAGCCCGCGCCGTGAGATGGCGCGTTCGCTGCGCCGAACATAGCAGGCATGCAGATGATCGACCAGGCCGGTATCCAGAGATGCGACGTACGGGTCGTAGAGAAGCGATGCCAGGTCGTATTCGGCGGGACCAAGGCGGGCGCCCTGGAAGTCGACAAACCGTATTTGCGAACCGGTCAGCATGACATTTTCCGACTGGAAATCGCGATGCATGCACACGTGCGGAAGCTTTGCCGCCTCTGATGCAAGGCGAAAACGATCGTCTTCCCAGCGCGCATCGAGCACGTCCGCGCGCCCGAGAAACTCCCGCGCGCAATGCTCGGCAAAGTACCGGCTCTCCCACAGGAACATGTCCACGTCCATCGAACGCTCGGCAATGACGGAATGTTGCGGTACTTCAATGGCGTGCCAGCCGGCCAGCGCATCGATCACCGGCTCGTAAACGCCCGCCATCTCGTCTCTGGTCCGCGCGGCACTGGCCATGTCCCGCAGCTGAACACTGCCAAGGTCCTCTTCCAGGATAAGCCCGTGCTCCGCATCGGTCGCAATAATCGATGGAAGCACTGTTGCCGCTCCCGCGACCTCTTCGGATATCCTGATAAAGCGCCGCCAGTCGTTGTCGGCGCTGTCCCAGACAATCAGCACAAAGGTCCGCTCGCCGTCATTCTCGCGCAGGCGCACAAATGTCCGGTCGGAACCGGCGGAACCGGCCATTTCAGCATTCCATTTTTCCGGTTCAAAGCCGGTGATGGCGCGGCAAAGAAACGATGCGTGCCCGGACGACAGTGCGTATCGCTCAGCCAATGTGCAGGTCTCCCCACGGTGTCACGATAGTATTGGAGACTTCGGCATCCCTGCCGACACGCGCGCCCTCAAGGACCACCGCATGATGCAGCCGCGCGCCCGTTTCAATATCGAGCGAATTGCACCACGTGTACGGGCCAAGCGCATCGCGTGCCCCGGCTTGCAGCGCCGAAGGGTAGGCCCTTTTGTTCTGCCAATCAACGTACGTTGTATTGCCGATATCCAGCTCGCATGCACCGTCGAACACATCGAAGTGCACCTGCGCGAGGCTGCGCGGTGTTCCGATATCGCTCCAATACATGCTTTCCTGGACAAAAACCTTTACACCTGCGCCCCTGTCCCGCGCCCGGTCCCAGATCGGCAGCACGGAGAAATCATCGGCGGTAACCAGATCCAGGATTTCCCTTCGGTACAGGCTAATCCCTATGAAATCCGCGCTCTCCGCCCCTTGCGGCAGGGCACCGTTCGACACTGTTCCCAGGTAGTCGCCCGATGAAGGATCGTATGCAAGCGTGCCTTTGCCAAGGGCCGCCGCGGCCACCAGCCCGCATGCACAACCCGAGCTGTCAAACGCATCGGCCAGCCGCTGCAGGTCGGCCGTACTGATGATATCGACGTTTACAATGCAAAACAGGCTGTCCTGCGACAGATAGTCGCGCGCGAAATGCAGCGCTCCGCCGGTCCCGCGGATACGCCCGGTTTCATGAAACAGCTCGACCGGAAACTCAAGGCTTTCGCACAAAGCATGCACCAGCGGTGCCAGATGATGCGTATTCGCGCCGATCTTATGAATGCCCGAACCCGACAGAAACCTGTGTGCGTGACCAAGCAGGGGAACGCCACACACTGGGACGAGCGCTTTGGGAATGTGATCGGTCAGCGGCTTGAGCCGCGTACCCAGCCCTGCCGCGAGGATGAAACCTGTCACGTGGAACTCTCTGTATAGTGTGCGACCTGATCGAACACGTCCTGGAATTCGGCATGGTCGTCTTGCCACGACTCCTGCAAGGCACGCAAGTCGCCGCCGCGCGCAAGGCATCCCCGCAGACGCGAATCGCCGGAAAGTATGTCGACAGGCATCTTGAGCTCTTCGTATTCGTAGGGCGGATCGTTGAACGCGAATTTGCCGCCTGAAGATTCAATCGCTGCCGCAAGAATATCAGTCCCCGCCACAACCGGTTTGTATGCACGGGGATCGGTCACGTGAATCTGAGTCCCCTGGCAATACTGCCCCGCCCATTTCTGGAACGAAGGTATGAAATCGTGCTTTCGCAGGACACATCCGCGCGGCCCCTGCGCGGTCAGGGTTGCCAGGAAGGTCCGGGATTCCAGATACGGCGCGCCACACAGCTCGAAGGGCCGCGTGGTTCCACGCCCCTCGGAGAGGTTCGTGGCCTCCAGAAGTACCATGCCCGGATATACGAGTGCGGTTTCGACCGTGGGCATGTTCGGTGACGGGAGCACCCACGGCAGGCCGGTGTCGGGCCAGAACATGCTCCGATGCCATCCGTCCATCCAGACGACCTGCAGGTCCAGCCCGGGCAAGCCCGCGTTCTTGAAAAGCACCGCGAGTTCGCCCATGGTCATCCGGTGGCACAACGGGATGCGCGCGCCGCCTACGAACGAAAAGAATCCTTTGTCCAGCATTGGCCCGTCAAAGCCCATGGCGGCAACGGGGTTCGGCCGATCGAGCACCCAGACCGGAATGCCGGCCTCGGCGCACGCCTCCATGCACAGTTTCATGGTCCAGACATATGTGTACGGCCGCGCGCCAACATCCTGAAGGTCGATGATAAGAGCATCCAGCCCCAAAAGCATCTCCGGCCGCGGCCTGCGGACCTCGCCGTAAAGGCTGTAAACGGGGATGTCGAGCTGGGGATGACGATATCCCTCCCACTCAATCATATTGTCCTGGGTCTGACCGTAGAGACCGTGCTGGGGACCGAATATCGCGCCCACCGTGCAATCGCCGGTTTGCAGCAGCGCATCCACGACATGCACATACGACGACGTGATGCTGGCGGCATGGCACAGCACTCCCGCCTTCTTGCGGCGCAGCTTCCCGGGAATACTGCTCAGGAAAATGTCCAGGCCGAACCGGGTTGTCATTTGTTGCAGCCTCCGCAGGCCCTTGTCGGGCCGGTAGTAGTGCGACAGCGCTTGTCAGAGTCCGGGGAAATGAACTATCTTATATAAATTGTAGGTTCCTCCAGATCAAGGAAAGAAGGTGAGCAACTGAATGAACGGCATAATCGTACGCGAAGATGAAGCATTTGAAAAAGCGCTGCGGCGATTCACAAAGTCGTGCGAGCGGGCCGGTGTCCTCTCCGATGTAAAAAAATGCCGCCACTACGAAAAGCCCAGCGAAGAGAAGAAGCGCAAGCTGAACGCATCCCGGCGCAAGAGAATGCGCGAAGAATCC
>WJMI01000010.1 GCA_014728015.1 Chitinivibrionales bacterium
AAATGCGCGCTTTCAGGGGGGCGGGTGGCGGCTGTCACGGGCGGCGATGTCGCGCGGTGAAAGAAGGTCGCGGTCGATCAGGAGCGCGGGCTCCGCGGGAGGATGCCCGATGGCGGCATGGTAGTAGGAAGTGGCGGCCGTGTATTTCTTCTCCGCGACCGATGCGCCAAGGGATGCCGCGCGTGTCTGCTGCAGGGCCTGCCGTTCGCGTCTGACAACGCTTCCCGGGACCATGGCGGCGACCACCAGCACGAGACTTACCAGCAGGAGCGCGACTACCGATGCAACGGCGATATCGCCGGCGCGATACCGGCGGGGCTTCACCTCGCGTCGAAGCGCTTCGTGGATTGACGATGAGAGCTTGTCGCCGAGCGGAAAGATCCATTCTTCGTCCAGAAGCGCGTTCAGCGTCTCATACACGCGGAATTCGGTCAGCCAGGCACGCCTGCAGAGGAATTCCACCGAAGTCGCGCCGTCGAGAAACGAACACAGGTAGTCGGCGGGATCGTCGAGGGGCCCGGCCGCGGGCGCCGCGTGGGTCTCGCTGCGCGCGCGCTCCGACAGAACGAACACCGTGTGCGGGCTTATGCGGGGCTTGAGACGCTCCCATTCATCGGTGCGCCGGGCCGCTTCCATGGTAATGCCTTCCGCGGGAAGCGCCACTTCGTTGACGCGATAGTGGTCGACTTTGTCCAGCGCATCAAACCGGTAGGTCCCCTCTTTCCACAGAAACAGCTCGCACGTGAGGTCCTCGAGGGTCATCTCGACAAACCGTGTCAGCTCGGCCGAAGTGACATACGTGCCGTTGACAAAATGGTCGCCGAGCGAGCGAATGTTTTCTTTCAGACGGTCGGCGAGACGGCGCACGGCGCTGTACGGCGCGTTCTTCACGTCGACAACATACACCAGGAGCGCTTTCTTGAGGTCCTTGGTCCTGGTCCCCGCCGAAACGATCCGTCCCCGGTCAAATACAACTTCCCCCTGATCGTCGCCGGCATCGAGCACCAGTTTGCCGGTCTTGCCTTCCTGTGCCACTATCTGGAAGATGTAGGAAAGATCGAAATCGTGCAGGCTGCCGGTCAGGGCCATACCGCCTCCTAAACGTTGAGATCGTGCAGCATCTTTCGAAGAACCACGAACGCGATCGCGATGCTGTACGCGGCGCACAGGCATCCGATCGCGATGAAGCCCGCGCGCACGACCCAGAACGGGCACGAGAACGTGAAGTGAAACAGGACCCAATACGTGGCATAAACCATCGATGAAAGCATGAGCATGAGCGTTGCCGCGCGAACATCGCGGCTCGTGCGAAACAGCGAGCCGGCACCGGGGAAAACGGCATCCATGATACCGGGAATGTAAATCAGGTGCCGATTCCGCCGGCGCAGGTACTGGCCGTCCTTCATGACAATCCGCATGGGGGCCTCGTCACCCCGCTTCTGACGCTTCTGAAGCAGCCGCCGCGCGAACGCGAACGCCAGGGCGAAGATCCCGACGGCCGCGACGGTGGCCAGAAGAGACGGCAGCTTGCGAAGCAGGAGACGGTGGATGCTCTTGATGTCGCTGCCGAGTCCGGAGGCGAGAGGGAAAACGTGCAGCCAGAAATACGCCGGCCGGTAGTCGGGCTGGATCACCGCGCGCAGGGCCGGGACATCAGCGCCGAACGCGGCCTTGTTTCTGTCCTCGAACTCCCGGATGCGGCGCGTCTTCAGTTTTGGGAGCTTGTAGAGAAAGGCGCTGTCCACCGGCCCGTCGAGATGCTCAATGCAGCGCGCCAGATTGTAGTACGCCGCCCCGTAGGACGGAAAACCATTTATGCACAACCGGTAGAAATGCGCGGCCCGCTCGTATTCTCCGGCGGAGAAATACGCGTTTCCCGACGCGACCAGCACGACGGGGTCGTCTTCGCGGGAGCGCCGTGCGGCGAGCACGTGGGCTTTCATCGGGCGGTAATCGGACACTTTCCGCAGAATGCCGGCCAGCGAAACCCGGGCAAGGTAATCATCAGGTTGTTTCGCGATGCGCGCGCGAATTCGTTCCTCCAGCTCCTGCGTATAGCCTTCGCCGGCGGCCTGATCAAACATCCCCAGCGAGCCGTACGGAGAAAGCGTGTCGACAAACGCGGCGGTAAGGCGCGTGCCGGGCGCGACCAGCAGCGTGGCGGCAATACACACGGCAAGGAATGCCCGGTCCTGGCCGTCCGTGTGGCGCCAGAAAAGGATACTCGAGACAATGACAAAGGGAACAAGCCCCAGGAGCGCAAGCGATGCGAACACCAGCCCGCACAGGGCGAACTGCAACCAGCGCGGGACCCCGCGGGGAAACAGGGCGCCAAACGACACGAACAGCGCCGGCACGGTCTTGGCGGCGATAGCCGTGAACAGGACCACTACGAGTATCACGATTGCCGCGCGCATCCATTGATACGCGTGGTAGGCGGCGGAAAGCTGCACGCGCCACGAACCGCCCGCGATTGCGGCACAGTCTGCGGCCGCCCGGATGAACAGCCGCGGGCGCATGGGGAAGTACCACCTGGCCCTGAGAAATGCCTGCCACAGCCCTGTGCGGTCGAACCGCGCCGACCATTCGAGGTAGCGGACCGCGCGCTCAAGGTTCTTGTTGCGCCGTTCTTCCCGCGCGACCGCGAGAAGCTGCTGGGAAATCATCGCCGATGCCTCGGCGCCTTCGAGCATGAGCACGCGTTCGAGCTGGCGCAGGCAGCTTTGGGCCCACGAGTACTTGTCGACGCGGCGGCATTCCATGAACAGAAGCCAGGTCATGCCCGGGCTTTCATTCGTCAGTTCAAGGGCCTTGGTGAAATACGGGGTGCGCTCGCTGGATGAGGATGCCGGGACCGTGACGCCGAGGAGGAAATGGTACCAGGGATTGTCGGCGGCCGCGGTGCGCCGCACGCGTTCCTCGAGAAGGCGCGCGCTTTGCCTGTCCCAGAGGAAATCGAACTGGAGCGGCCGGCGCTCCAGATCCACGTCGCGGTAGAAATCATCGCGGGAAATCAGCGCGCGCTCGATGCTCGGCTCCCAGAACTGCGGAGCGGAGAAATCCGCGTATGAAACGAAGGCGGAGAAAAGGAAGAACAGCGCAACAAACGCCGTGCCGTGTTTCATATGGCACGGCCATACGCCCCCGGGCGGCGTCTCACCAGACACACCCGCGGGGAACGATACGTATGCGCGTTGTCGTAACCACGAAATACACACGGACTCAAAATAGTTGTGCGCCTTTTGGCTCCGAAAGCCGCGTGAGAGATTCCACGAGGTAGGCGGATGTGAGATGCAGCCGGCAGTAGTTCCCGATACAACGCCGGAAAAAAGGCTACGCGCCGATCTTCCGGACCGCTTTTGCCAGGCTGGCCTTGCGGTTCGCGGCCATATTCCTGTGGATAATGCCGGCCTGTGCGGTCTTGTCAATGACCGAGTAGGCGTTCTTCAGTTCGGTCTGGGCGCTGGTGCTGTCTTTCGCGGAAAGGACCCGCTTGATCGCGGTGTTCATCCGCGACTTGGCGGTGCGATTACGGACGTTCTGCTTCTTTGATGTCGCGATCCGTTTTCTGCACGACTTGTGACTTGGCATTCATTTCCCTTTCAGAATTGACACACTGCTTTTTTTCATGAAGCGCTGCTAAAAATAATCGCTTCTGTGGAGATATGTCAAATCCCCCGCGGCCCGCATCTTCCCGCGCCGCCGCGCCGGCGCGCGGCATGCATGTATTTTTTACACTCAAGGAATGTAGAGTTTACCAATGAAAACGATAGCCATGAACCAGCTCCGGGTCAATGAGTACTGCGGCGTAGTCCATATCCACACGACCTTCTCCGACGGCGGCGTGACCTATCCCGAGCTGGTGAACGCGGCGAAAAACACCGGCCTCGATTATGTCGTTGTCAACGATCACATGACCCTCCAGGGAAAGCACGCCGGTTGCGAGGGCTTTGCCGGGAACGTAATGGTTGTCGTGGGATACGAGCATCACGATTACCAGGGCCTCAATCACTACCTCGTGCTCGGGACCGATGCTGTCCTGCAGGAACAGGCACAACCCCAGGAGTATGTCGACGGCGTGCGGGAGCGCGGCGGCATCGGGTTCATCGCCCACCCCATGGAGCGGCGTCACTATTTCAAGAAGTATCCGCCCTTTCCCTGGACTGAATGGGACGTCACCGGCTATGACGGTATCGAGATCTGGAACCAGATGTCCGAATGGGTCGAAAACCTTCGCCGCTGGACCAGCTATGTGCGCGTTCTCTACCCCCGGCGGTTTCTTTCAAGTATCCGTCCCGAACTGTGCGCCAAGTGGGACGAACTGAACCGGGAGCGGTTCGTGGCCGGTTTGGGCGGGGTGGATGCGCATACGTTCAAGTTCAAGGCGGGCCCGTTTCGCATACGCATTTTTCCAATCAAAGTCGAGCTGAAAGGCGTCCGCACGCATCTGTATCTTACGACGCCGCTGCCGCGGGACAACTGGCCCGCCGCCGAACGGCAGTTTCTCGATGCCCTGCGTGACGGGCGCGGCTACGTGAGCAACTACCGCCGCGGGGATGCATCCGGGACAAGCATATTTCTCGAGACACAGGACGGCAGCGCGGTGCTTCCCGGCCGCGCGGGGTCCGTTGTCCTTCCGCCGGCCAGGATCCATGTGCGCGTTCCACAGCCGGCCGAAATCCGTCTGGTGTGCAACGGCGAGCTTCTCGATTGCGCCAAGGGGGAGCGCACGGAATTTGCCGTCGATTCTCCCGGCGTGTATCGTGTTGAGGTTTTCAGGCGGGCACGGGCATGGGTCTACTCAAACCCGTTCCCGGTCGGCCGCTATCCGTTGTAGCAGTTTGACCCAAGAACCGCCCGTCCCCGTGCGGTCTTTTAAGCTCCTGCCGGACACGGAGAGCCCGGCGTGGGGGATTCGCTGCAATTCTCCTAAATACATTGCGTTAACTCCGCGAGCGTTGTCGGGTGATAAGGGAATTTGTATATTGCTACGGCAAAACCATATTGAATACGCCCGGCACTCATGACAGTACGGGGTGAAAGGCCTGATGAAGTCTCCCGGCGCGCTTTTCGATGCTGTTTTCGTGGCCAGGCCGGTTCTCTGGATACCGGTCTGGGGGTTCTCGGCGCTCGGCTACTGGCGTGCCCTGTGTGCCGATACCGTTCGCCTGAATGCCGCGTGGGGATTCGATCGTGCGGGAGAATTCGGGTGGATGTTCGTTTTTTCGCTGTCCTTCGGCGCGGTCTGCGCGGTCAACCAGATCGCCGACCGCAATGTCGACAAGATAAACACCGGATTTCCCCTTCTTGCCAAAGGGCGGGTGGGAAAACGCGCGGCGATCGTGTCGGCCCTGGTGCTGGCGGGCGCATCGATTGGCATACCGCTTGCCGGTCATCCGGTCGTGGCGTTGTTCTCCGCGGCCTCGCTTCTGGCCGGCGCGGTCTACAGTTTGCCGCCGGCCTATTTCACCGGCCGCCCGTTCGCCGATTTCCTTTCCAACGCGGTCGGGTACGGCGGGATTGCGTTCGGCGCGGGCTGGGTCCTGGCAGGGGGCTCTGTTGTGGATCCGGCGTTCGTTCGTGCCTCCTTGCCCTACATGCTGCTCATGGCCGGCGGATCAATCTGCTCGACATTGCCCGACTACGAGGGGGACAAGGCCGGGGGAAAACGCACAACGGTCGTGGTATTGGGTCCCTCCGCGGCGTACGCTCTTGCGCTCGCGCTTCTGCTCGCGGGTACAGCGGCGGGGGCGGCGACCGGCGACTGGGTTGCTGTTGCGGCCGGCGCCGGAGCCTTGCCGGTATGGGTATTGTATGCGATGCGTCGAACGCGCGCGCTCATGGAGGCGACATACAAAGTGACGGGCGCCTTTCTCATGCTTATCGTTGCGGTCCTGTATCCCGTGATTGTGCCCTTCTCCCTGTGCGTCCTGGCGGCCACATGGCTGTATTTCCGGCTGCGCCACGGTGTGGTGTATCCTTCACTGGTTCCCGCTGCCCATGAAGGCTGATGCGCGCAGCATTGTCGCGGTCCTGCTGGCCGGCGCCGTGTCGGCCGGCGCGTTCGAGCTGCCCGCGGGCATGAAACAATGCACCGACCGGTTCGTGCGCCACGTCATAGAATGCGATTTCGACTCGGCTTTTCATATTGCCGATTCACTCAAGCGGGCCGATGCGCGCGAGCCGCTGGGACCGCTTCTCCGGCTTCTGGCCCACGGGATGCGCGACCTCGATTACGACCGCCAGATTGACACGGCGGGTTTTCTCGAAGCGCATCGTGTTTCGGTGAAGCGTATCCGCGAGTATGAGAACGCGCATGGAAAGACCTCTTATACCATGACACTCGCCGCGTTTGCAAATGCGACACACGCGGCATACTATCTGCGGCAGAAACGGTATTTCGCGGCAATCGGCACCGGACTCGATGCCGTTGAGCTGCTGCACGAGGCAAAGAAGGCCGACAGCACCAACTATGATGTCGATTTCTTTCTCGGCCTGTATGATTATGCAAAGGCCGAGCTGCGAAGGCATTTGTGGATGATACTTTTCTGGTATGGCGGCAGCAAGGCCGAGGGAATCGAACGGCTCAAGCAGTGCATCGCCGGGGCCCGGATGGCCGGTCCCGCGGCCAAGCTCTCTCTCGCCGATATTTATATCCAGGAAAAAGACTACGGCAAGGCGCGCGCGGTCATAGACGAACTCCTCGCTGCATATCCGAAAAGCAGGTTTATCTTGTGGACGCACGCGAAGTACCTGATGGCCATCGAGCGGTTCGATGCGGCGGCCGATGTGTACGGCGCCCTCTCAGCCTCCTATGCCGCCTCCCGCCGCGGCGAATACAACGCGCTGGCAACCCGGCGCCGGCAGATTGAAACGATGTGCGCGGCCGGGAACGCGCCGGGCGCCGGGCGGCTGGCAAAAAAGACATTGTCGGGCGCCTGCCGGAAAAAACAGTGGCGCGACCACGAGGAATGCGCGGAGATACGAAAGATGCTCAAACGGGGGAAGTGTGGCGGCGAAGGTCGATAGCGCGGCATGTGATGCCTGCGGTACCTGCGTGTCGGTGTGCCCGACCCGGGCGATACGATGTGCGCCTGAGGTGCCGGTTGTCGATGAAGGGACATGTATCGCGTGCGGCCGGTGCGTCAAGGTATGCCCGATTGCCGCGATTCGCATGGAAGAAACAAACAGAATATCGTAATGGGCCAGTGCGGGGTAGCGCGTGCCTGAAACAAGGACATATCAAATCACGGTGGTTGGGGCCGGGCCGGCCGGCGCCATGGCCGCATGGCGGGCGGCCGCCGGGGGAAGGCGCGTGTGCCTTCTGGAGCGTAAGTCACGCGTCGGCACGCCGGTCCGATGCGGCGAGGGCATTGGGCTGAAGGGCATGACCGCGAGCCTGGATATTGACAAACGATGGATACTCGCCACCGTCAGCAAGGCCTGCTTCGTCTCGCCCGCCGGGCTTCGCGTGACCCTTGCCGACATCGACGAAAGCTATGTGATCGACCGGACCGTGTTCGATGCGGACCTTGTCGAGCGGGCCCGGGACGCCGGAGCGGAGTACTTTCCCCATACGCCGGTCACGGGTATCGCGCGCCGGGAGGACGGGCGGTATCGGTGCGTGACTCCCCGGGGCGCGTTCGATGCCCCGTGCGTGATACTTGCCGACGGCATTGAATCGAACCTCGCGCGCGATGCGGGGTGGGATACTTCGCTGAAGCTCGAAGATCTTGAGAGCTGCGCGTTCTGCCATGTCACGCATCCCGGCATCGCGGATGACACCGTCTGTTTCCATGTCGGCAGCGGGCAGGCGCCCGGCGGGTTCGCATGGGTCTTTCCGCGCGGGAAGGGCCGCGCGAACGTCGGCCTCGGTGTCCTGGGGACGTTCTGCGAGCCGGGAAAAGCGCGCCGCTGCCTGCACCGGTTCGTAGAGAGCCGGTTTCCCGGCGCGTCGGCGGATGACGAGCATTGCGGCGGGGTGCCGGTCGGCCGGTGGACGCGTCCGTTGGTGCGCGGCGGCATCATGCTGGCCGGCGATGCGGCCCGTCAGGTCAACAGCCTCAGCGGGGCGGGCATCGGGTACGGTCTTTACGCGGGGCGGCTCGCGGGGGACGTTGCCGCGCGCGCATGCAGCGGGGAGGGGTGCGACCAGGGCGCCCTGCAGCAGTACCAGAAAGAGTGGGCATCAGGGCTCGGGATTCAGCAGGACCGCTCCTACGCACTGAAATCCATGCTGCTTACCAAGAACAATGATGCATTTTTCGACCGGATAGCCCGGGCGTTCGCGCGCTCGGACCCGAAACGGCTCAACTATAAAAGCATATTTCTCAGAACATTCGCGCGGCACCCGCTCATGATGCTCAAGGTGCTGCGATTATTCCGGTAACGCGTATCGTTTCCTTGCGCAACCCTGACAGTACAACCCGATCGGAGATACCGTGAGCCTGCTCGCAGAACTACGCAATGTAGACAAACTGCCCACCCTTCCCGAGGTGCTTCTCGAAGTACTGAAGCTCGTGAACGCGGAGAATTCCGATGCGTCGATTCTCGCATCGATAATCGAAGAGGACCCCGCGCTGGCCGCCCGCGTCCTGCGCGTGGCGAACTCGTCGTTCTACGGGTCGGCCGGACGGCGGCTGTCATCGGTGGCGCTGGCCGTCGCGCGGCTGGGATTCGACGAGATCCGCAATATCACCGTGGCGGTCAGCATTGTAAAGCATCTTTCCGGCCGGCGCAGCGTGCTGGGCTACAAGACGTTCTGGCGTCACAGCCTCACCGCCGCGTTCCTGTCGCGGGAGATTGCGAAAAAGGGAAACCTCGCATCCGACGAAGCGGCCATGCAGCGCTTCTTTCTCGCGGGGCTGCTTCATGATATCGGCATCCTTGTCCTGGACCAGTTCTTTGCCCCGGAGTTCGAACGGATATCAGAACACTCGCGGTCCCACGAGACCTCGTATCTGGTTTCCGAGGCCGAGATTCTCGGCAAGGAGACCCACCCGATGATCGGCGGGGCGCTCCTCGAGATGTGGCGCCTGGAGCTTCCGGTGATCGATGCCGTGCGCTACCACCACGCCCCCGCGCGGGGCCCGGAAAAGCATCAGGACATATGCGCGGCGGCCGCGCTCGCGGAATATATCCTGTGCAACAGCTCCCTGGGGTCGTTCGAGGGGAGCTTTGCCGGACCCGACAAGACCATGTGGGCCAACGCGCGCGTGTCTCCCGACGGGGCGCAGGGCTTGTTCGAGTTTGCCCAGGACCAGGTGAAAAAGTCAGACCTGATCCTTACCCTGGGCGGCGAGCCGAGAGGACTGAGGAGCATTTGACAGGACTGAAATCCTGAGATCAAATCCGGAACTTCCGCTATGCAAAACCTTCGCGTAACAATATCACGCAACGGCATGCGGGCCACGCTCGAGGGCAGGGTCGACGGCCCTCTGGATGCCGAAACCGCCGAGAAAATCGTAAGGGGAAGACTGCAGAACGCGGGCATCACGTCCGGCATTATCGACAAGGTGGTTTGCGATGCCGCTTTGCAGATCGCCGGGGGCGAGCCGGTCGCGCCGGTGGTTGTCGCGCGGGGGGAGGAGGCCCAGCCTGAGATCGCGGAGGGTGTCTACCTGCAGGTCCCGTCGTACGCCCAGGCCGACTTCCCCTACGGGTTCGGCGGATTCGGCTCGTCCACGCTTTCGTACTATGAACTCCTCGAGTATGTCGCAGAGCCGCATATCGTGCAGCCGGGCGAAACCGTGGGCAGCTATGAAGAGGGACTCAACGCGCACAGCGGCACGACTGTCAAGGGAGAGGTGATTACGGCATCCTCCCTGCGGAAACCGTCGCCGCGTGTCAAGGAACTCGGCGACGGCCTTTCGCGCGAGCGCCAGGGATCCGGGATCACCGCCGCGGCGGCGGGCATCGTGATCCGGGCGCCCGAATCATGCTACCTGCTGAAAGTCAGCCTCGACGGGTCTTTTCATCTGGCGGTATCCCAGGACAAAATGCGCATTTCCGCGGACATCTGGCCCGCCGGTCCCGAAGGGGCCCAGGTCGAACCGGATCGCCTGCTCGACAGACTTCGCGACATGCAGGTGACCGGAAAAATCCATGAACCCGACATCCGGGAAGCAATCAACCGGGTGCGGGCCCACGGCCTGCCCGTGAAAGGCGTGTGTGTCGCTTCGGGAATTCCCTGCCGGAACGGCCGTGACGGGTATATCGAAAATCTCGTGAACCTTGATTTCTCCCTGCGGCCCGCCATTCGCGAAGACGGGCGCGCGGATTATCACAGCGTTCACGTTTTCGAGAACGTCCGGGAGGGCCAGAAACTCGCCAGGCTCCACCCGCCGACCAGTGGCACCGACGGTACCGATGTTTTCGGGCAGAAAGTGTCCGCCGCCGACGGCGTGCCGGTCACACTGGAGGCGGGCGAGGGAGTTGCCGTGCTGCCCGATGATGACAGCGTGTACGTGTCGACCCGCGAGGGGCACGTGCACCGGCGGGGCCCCGCGCTCTGCGTCGATCAGGTCCTGCGCATTGACTCCGATGTCGACTACCATACGGGCGATATCGATTTCACCGGCGACATCGTTGTCTCCGGCGATATTCGTTCGGGGTTCTGCGTGCAGGCGGGCGGGAGCATTTGCGTGCGTGGCGTGATCGAGGATGCCGTGGTCAAGTCACAAGAGAACATCGTGGTGTTCGGCGGGTTTGTCGGACAGGGCAAGGGGAGAATGGAGGCGCGGCTGGACGTCGTGCTGGCATATGTGCGGAACCAGACTGTGATCGCGCGGCGCAACATCATGATTTCGGGAGAGTCAATCGATGCCAACCTGTGCGCCGGCTCCCGGATTCTCATGGAGTCGAAAAAAACCGGGATTATCGGGGGACGGGCCGTGGCGCGCGACCTGATTGCGGTCAACAATCTCGGCGGCGCCTCGGAGCAGTCGACCAGCGTGTGCGCGGGGATAGATTTCGTGGCCAACGTGCATCTGGCGCGGACGCGCCGCGAGATTGCCGATCTCGAGTCAACGGCACAGGCCCTGGCGGCCGAGCTGAACCGGATACGCCGCACGCGCACGGGAACGGCCGCGCAGCGGGAGGCGCGTGTCCGCCGCCGGGCCGCTATCGAGAGCCAGTGCGACGAGGGGTTCAAACGGATTGAAATGCTGAAGCGCGAACAGGCAGAGCTGCGCAAGCGCCAGCACACCCTCGATGCCCAGGTGCGCGTGCTGGGGACCGTGTTCCCCAATGTCATGATCGAAATCGCCTCTTATACGCATGTTATCCATGCCCCCGCCCGCCAGTGCTTCTTTTTCGTGAAAGCCGGGGAAATCCGCCGCCAAAGCCTGACCGCCGACAGCTAGCATGGACAATATGGCCGTGGTGCCTGCGGGTATTTATTTTACCCCTCCACTCAATACGGTATTTCACACCATCAGACCACAAGGAGAGCGACGGATGGGTTCGAGTGTTATGGACAGAGCGGCAGACAATATACGGGTCCTTTCCGCGGCAATGGTCGAGAAGGCCAAGTCGGGCCATCCCGGCGGGCCGATGGGCGGCGCCGATTTTATCAATGTGCTGTACAGTGAATTCCTCCGGTTTGACCCTGATGATTTCTCCTGGCCGTTTCGCGACAGGTTTTTCCTTGACGCGGGCCACATGTCACCCATGCTGTATTCGGCGCTTTCCCTGGTGGGCGCGTACAGTCTCGATGACCTCAAACAGTTCCGTCAGTGGGGAAGTCCCACGCCCGGGCATCCGGAGCTTGATGTCAGGCGGGGCGTGGAAAACACATCGGGCCCCCTGGGGCAGGGCCACGGCATGGCGCTGGGCGCGGCAATTGCCGAGCGCTTTCTCGCGGCGCGGTTCGGCGAGTGGATGGCGCATTACACGTATGTGTATATCTCGGACGGCGGCATTCAGGAGGAGATATCGCAGTCGGTCGGCCGGCTCGCGGGGCATCTCGGTCTCGGGCGCATGATCATGTTCTACGATTCCAACGATATCCAGCTTTCGCATCGCACCGAAGTCACCACCAGCGAGGACACGGCAAAAAAGTACGAAGCGTGGGGATGGCACGTGCAGACCATCGCGGGAAACGATGCGGGCCGGATCCGGGCCGCGCTCAAGGCGGCGCTTGCCGAAACCGGTAAGCCGTCGCTGATAATCGGCAAGACAATCATGGGCAAGGGCGCGCGGGGACCCAACGGGGAGAGTTTCGAGGGACAGGTGTCCACGCACGGCATGCCGCTCTCCAAGGCCGGGGCATCGTTTGAGAACACGGTGAAGGCTTTGGGCGGCAACCCCGACGACCCCTTCGCGGTTTTCGACGATGTGGCCGCGCACTACCGGAAGGTCGTCGAGTCGAAACGGAGCGAGGCATCCGCGCTGAAAAAACAGCAGGATGCGTGGGGGCGGGACCATGCGGACCTTGCCGCCACGCTTGCATCCTACCTTGACGGGGCCGTTCCGGCAATCGATTTCGCATCAATCAAGCAGAAGGATGGCGTGGCCACGCGGTCCGCATCCGGCACGGTGCTCGCCGAATTCGGCGCGAAGATCGACAACATGATCGTGATGTCGGCGGACCTGTCCAACAGCGACAACACCAACGGGTACCTGAAGCAGACCAGCGTCATACAGAAAGGCGATTTTGCCGGCAAGTTCCTGCAGGTCGGCGTGTCGGAGCTCACCATGGCCGCGATTGCCAGCGGCATGGCGTTGCACGGCGGCGTGATTCCCGTGTGCGGCACGTTCTTCGTGTTCTCCGATTTCATGAAGCCCGCCGTGCGGCTGGCCGCGCTGATGGGGCTGGGAGTCAAATACGTGTGGACCCACGATGCGTTTCGGGTCGGCGAAGACGGGCCCACGCATCAGCCGGTGGAACAGGAAGCGCAGATCCGCCTGCTGGAGAAGATGGCCAACCTCGAGGGGAAACGAAGCATGCTCGTGCTTCGCCCGGCCGATGCATCCGAAACAACCGTGGCATGGGAGCTGGCGCTTCAGAACACGCATTCGCCCACCGCGCTGATACTTTCCCGCCAGACCATTCCCCGTGTCTGTACCGGATACGATCAGGCGACCCGGGCGCGCAAAGGCGCCTATGTCCTGCATGACTGCGACGGCGCGCCCGACGTGGTGCTGGTGGGGAACGGCTCCGAAGTGGCAACGCTAATAGAAGGCGCGAAGCTGCTGGAATCACAGAAAAACCTCAAGGTGCGGGTCGTTTCGGCGATTTCGGAGGCGCTGTTTCTGGAACAGTCCGATGCATATCGCGAATCAGTGCTTCCGTTCGGCGTGCCCGCGTTCGGGCTGACCGCGGGGCTTTCGGATGCGCTTGCCGGGCTTGTCGGGCCGTTCGGCAAGGCCGTGGGCATGACCCGTTTCGGCGCATCAGGCCCGTACAAGGTCCTTGACGAGAAATTCGGATATACCGCCGAAAACGTGGCGGCACACGTGGATGCCTACCTCAAGGAATTCTCGCAGATGATGGAGCGTGTGACGGCGGTCGGCGCATAGGACCGCGGGGAGCCCGCCGGTCAACAGGGCGCCGGGCGCTCAATGCGGAGTTGATATATGAGAGTCGGTGTCGTAAGCGATACGCATCGCAACAAGGACCTCCTGGAAACAGTGGCCGGGTGGCTCACGGAAAACCAGCGGATTGCTTCGCTGTATCACCTGGGTGATGACTACGAAGACGTGGTCGGGCTTGCCGGCCAGGGAATCGAGGTCGTGCAGGTGCCCGGCATCTACCACGCCAAATACCGCGACGGCACGCTCAAGCCAACGGCATGGGAAAACGTGATGGGCGTCCGCGTACTTCTGGCCCACAGTCTCGAAAAAGACGTTACCGATGAAGACCGCGCGGTCACGGACATCATCCTGTACGGCCACACGCACAAGCCCGAGCTGCGGCTCGAAGACGGCCTCCTGTACATGAATCCCGGTCACCTGAAAGGGACGGTTGACAAGACCACCCCTGCATCGTTTGGCCTCCTGGATGTCGGCAACCGGGAGGTGACTGCCACGATTTTCGACCTGTCATTCGATGAAATCCAGTCGATTCACATGATACGGTCCGAGACCGGCCTGTACCGCGGGTAAAGGCCCCTGCCGAACACCTTCTTCGATATCTCACCAGCCGCCGCGGCCGGGCGGGGTGTAGTCCACAGACTACGGATATTGAGGCCATCGGCTCGGGAGATTGCCCCGCTAGAGCAACAGGAATCTGAAATAGGTATTGACACGGCGTACCAAAAATGGTGCATTGTGGACACTGGCCAAAGCTGACGTCCCTGAGTTTATCCTCGAAGTTCGTTTCTACCGGACGTCCGCGGGTACGGAACCTGTTCGAGACTGGCTCAGGTCGCTCAGAAGAGCGTACAAGAAGGCCATTGGTGGGATATTAAAACCGTGCAGTATGGGTGGCCTAACGGTATGCCGGTTGTACGCAAGCTGGAAAAGGGGATTTGGGGGGTCCGTACCGCTGTGAAAGACGGCATGGCGCGGGTGCTTTTCACAACGTCGACAGATACGATGATACTCCTGCACGGATTTCTGAAGAACTCGAAGAAGACGCCAAAGAAGGATTTGCGGGTTGCACGGAAAAGACTGCAAAGCCTTTGTCCTCTTGTTCGGACAATTGGCAGTTCACGACTCTCAGGTCGGACGACATTGCAGGTCACGGTGTCATCACCGGAAACGATTGCCGAACCCGAGGATTCAAGACGAAGGTCTGCTTGCAGTGTATTGTTCATTTATTACCCGCTTTCAGCTTGACGAGATTAGCTCTCTTCGACGCCAAAAAGCTGTCATTCCAGAATGCGGCCCACTCCAATAGACGCGAAATGGCCCTCGACCGCGGTTTCGTATTCCGCAAAGCGATTGGCTTTGCGGATTTTCTTCAGAAGCGCATCGCCGTTGGCCAGGGACAGGCCCAGATAGCTCCACAGCTCTTTCATCCTTCCCAGGACATGCGCGGGTCCGGAGAGTTCGTCCCGGTACCGTCCGTATAAATCGTCGTGGAACGCCTTGACCGCGGCAAGCGGGTCGGCCGGAAGAGGCTCGCCGCGTATGAGGGAGGGAAGAAACGGGTTTGCGAGCGCGCCCCTGCCAATCATCCACCCCGCCGCCCGGGGGAACCGGCGGCAAAGGGCCAGACAATCGCCCGGCGCGGCAATGTCGCCGTTGTATACCACCGGGCACCGGCTGGCGGCGAGGCATGCGCCGAAGCGATCGTAATCGATAGCGCCGCCGTATCTCTGCGCGCCGGTCCGCGGATGAATGATGATCTCTTCGAGAGGAAATTCATTGAGCAGCGGCATGAGCGCGGCAAGCTGATCAGGGCCCTCGAACCCGAGGCGTGTCTTGATCGAAAGACGGCAGGGGAGTTGCGGCACGACCGTTTCGAGAAACGACCTGATACGCAGCGGTTGCGAGAGAAGCGCGCTGCCGCGATGCTTGCGGGTGACGGTCGGCGCCGGACAGCCCAGGTTCCAGTTGACCTGAGAGTATCCCAGGTCGCGCACCACGCGCGCGCATTCGACAAACGCGGAAGGATCATTTCCAATAAGCTGAGGAACAACAGGCCAGGAGCGGTTGTTCTCCGGAAGAATGTCACGGAAATGATGCCGCCTGCTTCTCCGGGTCCGGGCGGTGGTGATAAACGGCGCGAGCGCCGCGCTGAAACCCTTGAAATGGGCGGCGAATACATTTCTGAATGTGGCCGGCGTGACCCCGCGAAGCGGGGCGAGGAGCAGCCGCAAATCTTTCCGATAGTTATCCATAACGCATTGCTTTTCAGGAAGTTACAAAACATAGATTAAAGTTGTGTATACGGCGGAACCGGAGATGCCGTTTCCGCCTTTTTGCGGGGCGGGGCATATCTTAATCTATATATTCCGCCAATCATGGGGAACCGCAGGGGGGGGTACCATGGAATTGCTCATTGCGTGCTATGTCCTCGTATTCGCCACGGTCCTCGTGTTCGCTTTCCGCCACTGGCGCTCCTGGTCAGACTTCCACGCCCGGTTCGACTCCCGACGCATTCATCTGCGGTAGCCCGGTCCTTTGATTGACGTTTCTTTCGGGTCACGGCCCTCTTCCTAGGAAGGCCGCGCTCAAACGTGTATTTTTTGCATGAGCGGGTCCGTGCTGTTTTCGTTTTGGAGTGAATGTGCTGACAAGGGTATGTTGTTTTATCGCTGCGGCGTGTGTGGCCGCGTATGGGGCCGGGCCGGCCGACATGGACGAAGCGTTCGGGCCGCCGGGCGCGAGGAGGGATTCGATTCGCGCGGCGGATTCGGTTGACACCGCCGGAAGCGCCGCTCCGATTCACCTCCTGGTGGTGCCGTCGTTTTCCATTGTCCGTCTCAAGGGCATCAGCGCGCACGGTGTTGCATTCGAGCTGGGCACGGCCGTGGCCCGCCACGTGTTCAGTATCCTCTATGTTCACGATGCCTACACGCCCAAGGTGCGGGACGAGCTTGAGATACGGGGCCCTTTCGTGCGCTACCGGTTCGAGGCGCTCAATCTCGCCGACATTGTACGTCTCTATCCCGGGGTCTGCGCCGGGCTGCTTCGAAGCGAATACGGTGAAAGCGTGCCGATACTGACAAGCTACAGCAACGATCTCGTGGGGTACACCATCGGCAGCACCGAAGACATGCGGTATTACGGCGCGGTCAGCGCGACCGCGGATTTCGGCTACGAGTGGGTCCTCATGCGCATCGACTATCTGTTTCTTCCCGCGCGCGACACAAAGGAGTTCGCGCATATTCTCAATATCAGCCTGGGCTTTCGCCTGAACCTTCGCTGATATGTGCCTTGTGTCAAGAACCGGCACACGGGACGGCCGCGGCCGCACGCGCGTGATCGCCCTGTCCTTCTGCGCGGCATGCCTCTGGCAGTCGTGCGCGGGACTCGGCACGGCATTCGTGTTCTTGCTGGAAGGTTCTCCCGGGGCCGGCGCGCGGGCGCTGTGGGTGGAGCCGTCAAAGCCCGGCGCGTATCTCGACAGCATATATGCATACGATACTGACGGCTTCCTCGTGCTTCGATACGTACACGACACGCCGGACGTACCGATCCTGGAACGCATGGAGATTGCGCCGGGCGCGCTCGAGATAGACCGCGAATACTTTTTCCGGGTATATACCGACAACGGGGTCGAGCGCATCCGGGACACGATTGCGTCCGCCGGCCGGCCCTCCCGCGGGCACAAGCATCATGCAGATACTTCTGATACGGCACGGTGAACCGGTTGCGGCCCGGACCGCCCGTCCTGGCATGATAGTATCGGGCGCCGAATGCGAGCGGCTCGCGCGCGGGTACGCGGGTTCGGAAATACATCCGGAGTCGCATCCCCCTGCATGGCTCGTTCGGCGCGCGGGCAAAGCTGGCATCGCATATTCGAGCGCGCTTCGCCGGGCAGTACAGTCGGCCGAGCTGCTCGGTCTGGGCGGCAGGCTGACCGTGGATCCTGTTTTCGATGAGGCGCCTATTCCGTATGGATATCTTACCGGGCTCAAGCTCCCTGTCGGTGTATGGGCCGCCCTTGCGCGGCTCCTGTGGCTCCTGGATCGCTCTCCCGGGTTCGAGGGGATCAGCGGGACGCGGGCGCGGGCGCGGAGGTGCGCGGCAATCCTTCACGATGCGGCAGCCGGGCATGGCCGTGCCGTACTGGTGGCCCACGGTTGCATCAACGCGCTGATACGGCAGTCCCTGATGGACACAGGCTGGATGCCGGTATCATGGTACCACCAGGGGTACTGGGCGGTCAACGCGCTGACGAGAAGTTCGTGAGAGCGGGACCAGCGGGCCGGGGCGGGCCGATAGACCCTCTGTCGATACACACCGGATCGCAGTGGACATTGCCCCGCGCATCCGCCTTTACCGGGATATCTTCGATGAAGAGGTGCGCGGCGCGGAACCCCAGGCTGTCAAGTTTCTGGTCGATCGTGGACAGCGGATGCCGGCTGAAAGGCAGCCAGTTGTCGAACGACAGAATGGAAATGTCACGCGGCACCCGCAGGCCCATGAGAACGCACCAATGGTAGTAGTTGACCGCGTGCCACTGGTTCGGCGCGATAACGGCGGTGATGTCCGGTGACGACAGCAGGGCGGTCAGAGAGGGCATGCGCCGGGCCATTTCCTCGCGGAAACGCCTGCGTGCCGTCTTTCCGGGGGCACTCCGCAACGCCCCGCCCAGATCGGCGGCGACCGCATCCGCGTGGGCCAGCATGAGATCTTCCTGTTCGAGGGGATTGCGATAGTACATATCGCCCTGGTGCCAGATGTTTTCATCCTGGCGAACATGATGGATGCGCAGAACAGGGAACGACTCCCGGACGGCTTCTTCGAGGACCTGCATGCGTCGAACATACCAGTTCTGGCCCTCCAGCCGGCCGCAGCGCATGATGCCGATGTGCTGATGGCCGTTGGCGACAAGCTGTTCAAGCGCCGCCCGCACCAGGGCGCGCTCGTCGGGGGCGCACCGATAGAAATTCTTGCGGGGCAGGTCGAGTTGCATGCGTGAAGGCGTGTTGTCTTCCCAGTCGTGCCATACCAGCTTTTTCCCGAAACGGCCGAGCCAGGTAATCCATTCCTGGAGAGAGCCGATGTCCGCGCTTTTCGTGAACCGGACTATCAGGATGCCGCGCAGGCGCGCATCCAGCTTTCTGATATGCGCGGCAATCTCGCGGAAACCGGTGGGAAACGCGTGGGCGCTCGATGATGCACCGCCTTTTTGCACGATGTCGTAGTGGATGCCGTGGGCGGTCAGCTCCGCGCAGAAAGACAGCATGAACGGGTAATTGTGCGAGCTGAAAAGCTCGCGCCATGCGGGATAGCTCTCGACGACTATCAGGACCACGGGACGGTGCGCGGCCCGCGCCGGATGGTTTGTTCCACGACGTGAAGGCCTGTGCGCGCGGCCGGAGTACCAGCGGTTCCTTTTCTTGTGCGCATACCCTTGGCGGGCAAGGAGGCGGAGGGCCTGGGTTACGGTGTTGCGCGCACAGGAATTCGTGAGAACGAAATACTCCACTTTGGGAAGAGGACTGCCCGGCGCATAGGTGCCCTGTTCAATTGCCAGGCGAATGGTGCGGGCAAGCGCGCGCGCCGAGGTGTCGCAGGAAGGGGCGTGGGCGTGATGCTTTCGTACAAACGTTCCCTTGCCGTTGACTATATCCAGGAGCCCTTCGCGCTCAAGTGCCTTCATCGCAGAGTCAACGGTCCGCAGTGATGTATGAAGCCGGGATGCAAGCTCTGAGCGGGGCGGGAGCCGCCCGGAAAGCGATTCGCGTATTTCCTCGCGCAATGCGCCGATTGCGCGTTGTACGGCGCGGTCTTGCTCTGGTTTCTTTGACATGAGAGTCTCATGTTTGGTAATGCGGTAAGGGTAAAATACAATCTACCGGCGATGCGTGCAAGAGAATCCCTTAATTTGTGTTCAAACGACAAACAGGCACTCGTTGCAGTGGTGCGAAAAAAGGGGGGCTCAATGTTCATGAGAAGTGTCGGGTGGCTGATCATGCCGGCCGCAGTGGCGTGTGCCGCATGGGGCGAAACCAGCGCATCGGCGAATGCCGGGACGTTCGAGCAAACCAGACGAATCAGCGACAACATGGTGGTCCTTGATGGACGGACATATCCTGATCCGCTGGTACTGTCTGACGGTACGCCGGTGAGCACGACATCACAGTGGCTTGATGCGCGGCGTTCCGAGCTGTTGGAGCTCTTTCAGGACCAGGTCTACGGGTATCTGCTTCCGGAACCGCTCGATATATCGTACACGACTTCGGAAATCTACCATGAGACGTGCACGCTCAAGAAAGTGGAGATCAGCCTGACCGGCGAGCATGGGACGGCATCGTTTCTGGTCCGTGTGTTTGTTCCGCACGGCATCTCCGAGCCGGTGCCGGCGTTTCTGCTTATCGACAACAGGGGGGCAAGCTCGGATGACCCGTCCACGCCGGATGATCCGGATTTCTTTCCGGTGGAACAGGGCATTGCGCGCGGGTACGCCATGGCCGCCTTTCACCACCGGGACGTTGCCCGGGACGAATGGAAAGACACGGCAGGCCATTTCCGGACCCCCATGATAAACCTGTTTTACGCGCCCGGCGACACGCTCCCGCAAAACGCCGGCCGGGCAGTGAGTGCCTGGGCATGGGGTGCCATGCGGGTGATGGACTATTTCCAGACGGATCCCGACATTGATGAGTCGCGGGTAGCGGTCATCGGGCATTCGCGATGCGGAAAGACCGCGCTATGGGCCGGAGCCATGGATCCCCGGTTTGCCATGGTGGTGGGAAACGGCACCGGTTGCACGGGCGCCCGACTGAACCGCCGGTATACGCCCGGAAGCGAGACGCTTGATACGATTAATACGTTCTACCCCAGCT
>WJMI01000161.1 GCA_014728015.1 Chitinivibrionales bacterium
AACGTGTATCCGGTTGGCGACGCACTACCAATGATCGTCGGGGTTTCGCCCGTGCCTAGAGGGGCCACGTTCGCGGGAACGCGTTGGAGCAGGACTGTGTTCGCCATCCAGAAGTCGTTGCCGTCTTCGTCCATGACGTGGAGCCACAGCAGGCCGTCGCTTTCCACCCGCTGAGCCGGATCTATCTCGTGCACGGTAAACCCGGGCAGGCGCGTTTCGATGATGTCGCCATCAAGTCCCGGCGTTGCACGGAGGTTAACGCCTCCCGGATCGCCAGCTGCCACATAAAGGCTCCAAGGATCCGCGTCCTCAAATTGCTGTAGCAGCGGCCCCCTGCGCAGCTTGTGTCTGTCTGGGATCATATCGGTCCCCTTCTTGGCACGCTTGTCTGACCGACGCCATCGTTTGGTAAAGACCGATGCCTTCGCAACAACGCCCTTTCCTGCTTTTGCCTCCGGCTCTTCGCCACGGTTCTTCCATCCATAGTCGGAGTGCCCCGCTCGCCTCGGTTCCCTCCGCGAACGGCCACCGGTTCGCCAACTCTCCTGGGCAGCGCGCGAAACCGCGCTGGAACTCGCACCTACGGGAATCTCACCGTCGGCCCAGCTCGCATCCCCGGTTCGTCCTGCCTTTGGGACTCTTGCCGGTGTTTGCGGCGCGACCCGGCTTTTCGCAGCCGCTTCGGATACTGCCACCGATGCTCGGCCTTCGGGTACCTCTCCCCTGTCGGACCAGTCTGCCTGTTTGTTTCCTCCAGTGTACGAACCACCAGCTCTCGAGCCCCTCGAATTCCATCTCGCCTGGGCCGCCCGCGAAACGGCTGGCGCTGGCTGCCCCTCAGGGATCTCCCCTCTGTCTGCCCACGAGACGTCTCTGTTCGCTCCACGATGACTCCCGTCGATGACTCTATCCTTGGTTTTCCAACTTCTCACCGCCGCTCGCGAAACGCCCGGCATCGGAGCTCCCTCGGGAACTCCAGCCACGGATCCTGTAGAAGAAGCTGGAGGTTTGCCACCGTCCAACCTGGAACCTTTTCCCTTTAAGCCTGGGCGCTTGTGACCGTCATTCTTGTACGAATGGCCGACGCTGGATCCTCCCGCGGCCCGATTGCCCGGATTGGCCTTGGCCGGGGACTGAGTTGCCGGCGGAGGCGGATATGCGGGTGGCGATCCACCAACCCCGGCGCTGGTCTTGGTTCCTGAGCCAGGCAGTGGCTCTGCCGCGTGTTCTGTATCTGTAGACGCTGAAGGCGATTTCTGGTCCGACCTTGTAGAGCCAGCGGCTTCATATGTTTGCTTCGCCGTGTGTCCACCCGCCGGAGCCGGTGTCGGCGAGTAGCCGGCCGGCGCCTTGGTCGCGCCCTTGGGTAGTGATACTGGTTTGGCCTTGTGGCCCCCACCGGCTCTCCCCTCGCCGTTGAAGGCGAAAGCGCTGACGAGAAAAAGAAGAGTCACCAAGGCAGGAATTGAGGCAAACGTACCAGTATCGTGGGCGGCTTGGCGCATGATGTATCCCTTCACGAATAAGCCTATTGAAATATCTATCGGCCAAATGGCCACCGATGAGGACGAGTGTTCCTGATTCAACAGCACAATCCCTTGAATGGACCTGCAAACAACCCAGAATGAGTACACATAGCACAAGGATGTACGCCCGCTTCTTCGTGTTCCCTCCAATTCTGCTGATGCTGACCAGACGTGGCTATCGTTTTGCTATGACCAGCCGTCTTACTGCTCCATCCCCCAGCTGCATCAGATATGTCCCCACCATCAGCCCGTCATTTTCCATGACAGAGCCGTTTGTACCGGTGGTGAATGTTCCAAGGTTTCTGCCGCTCAGGGAAAAGACCTCGACCTTCTGCGAAACGAAAGCTGATCTTGCCACAACGCCTCTTCCGGGATTCCGGCGGGTATCGGTACTGCCCTCCAGTGTCTCGGCAGTTGCCGGATCCATTGCCTTCGACTTCTGCAGACTCGCGAAGATCACAATCCTGTCGCAGTTGAATCTCTGTGAGCGTCCCGACAGGTTGAACTCGTATGTCGTGTTGGCTTTGAACGAGTACTCCGGCTGCTTGTGGTGATACCCGTTTCCGTCGAGGTTTGTTGCCCAGTCCCATGTTGTGGCAGACTCACCATGCACATACATCTTGGTGTCCGACATCAGACCGTCCGTCGAACCGCTGCCGGCTGACGTGTAGTCGCCAGTCGCTTTCACGTAGGCATCGTTGCAGTGGTCACCAGGGGAGCCCTCGAGTCGCTTGTGCGCCCGAAGGGCCATCCCGTAGCTTCCGCCGTCGATGATCTTGAACGTATACCTCAGCCGGGTCCCGGCACTGCCTCCGCTTGGTGAGTTGCCGGTGTACTCGACATGACCCGTGCCGCAGTAATTCGCGACCGAAGTCTTCTTGACCCAATCGCCGAGGTCCGACTCGGTATGCTCGGCTTCGATGATAACCACACCGTCGACCTCTGTCCAGATTTTCTCGGCATGCGATGACCCGGAAGGGCTCAGGATTGCGAGCGCAACGGCACAGAGGAACAGGCCAGTGCGCGGAGATACTGTATGGTGTGACACGGCTACCTCCTTCTATTTTGGTCTGATTCAATATATCTTCGAATGACCGCGAACTGCGCTCTTTATACTCTTTTATTACTATAACTTAGACATTTCGGGGCGACGCACCGGAACACCTTACCCCACACGCTCCCCACTTGAATAATTAGATACCCGCAACGAGGTCCATTGCGCAGCGAATCGGGCCGAGAATGGTGAAACTGAAGGGTAAGACACCGGAGAAATTCAGGATGCAATTTCAGGGGAAGACTCCCGTTTTAGCCGGGTAAGTAAATGGGGTATTGCTGCGGAACCTCCGCACCGTCAAATCCTTCTCGCCTGACTGCCGCTCACCTCTTTCCCCTTTCCCATGCGATTTGGGGCGTTTTCTTGCAGAAAACACATATGTGACCCACCCCGGTGTGCTCCTTCGGATGTGACGGTATCTTTGTGATGAGGCCGAGAACGCAGCTCATCATTTCACAGAAGGAGGAACCGATGCACGCACCCACATCCAAAGGAACCCGCCCGGCATGGCTCGTCCTGCTCATTGTGTTCGCCCTGACCCTCGCGGCTCAGGCAATGAGCATCATACCCGTCGACGAAGTCGAGGGACCCACGTGTGTCGTTCGCGATTCCGTTACCGGCATGTCTCTACCCTTGTCTCCCGAGATCTCCCAGTACAACGTGCTTATCACCGACGGGTTTGCGCACATCCGGCTCACCCAACTCTATGTCAACCGGTTTGAAAACGTAAACGATATCGTATACGTGTTTCCGCTTCCGCACGAGGGAAGCGTGCACGCCATGTCGATGGAATACGACGGCACGGTATACAAGGCAGAGATATACGAGAAGCAGCAGGCACAGCACCTCTACGACTCGGCAAAGGCAGACGGCGCAAACGCAGCACTTCTTGTCCAGCACAAGCCCAATGTGTTCCAGCAACGACTGGCCAACATCGCCTACAACGACTCGGCGTACGTGCGTATTGAGGTGAGCATGCCTCTCAAATACAACAACGGTGAGTTGGAGCTTGCCATACCCACGATGGTCGCACCACGCTATGGCGGTGCGCAGGGGATGCCCCAGCCCGGTGTTGACTCGACCGATTTGTGGAACCCGCCGGCGGATGTCAACGGACAGGAGCTGTTTATCACCACCCTCATCCAGACCGGCTATCCGATGACCAACGTCTACTCCCCCACGCATCCGCTTGTCGTGCGGAAGATGGAAGACGCTCACTCGGTGCTTGTCAAGCAAGGACTCCTCGGCCCCGATTCCCGAACCGAAATGCCGAACAACGTGGCAGTGTATCTCAAGGACGAAGTGACATATCCGAACAAGGACTACGTGCTTCGATTCGAACGGGCTGCGGCAACACAGGATTTCTCTCTTGCGAGCTATTTCGACACCGAACTGAACGAAGGATGCTTTGCGCTTCAGCTGTACCCTGATGAAAAGTTTCCTGAAGCCGACCGCCAACCGCTCGAACTCATCTTCCTCATCGATATCTCCGGATCGCAGAGCGGCTGGCCCATAGTGAAGGAAAAAGAGATCGCCAACAATATCCTCAACCGCCTCAACACGGGGGACCGCATCTCGCTGTGCGCATTCAACACCAGCGTGCGCTGGGCGTTTGGCACGCATGCCATAGTGGATGCCACACCCGAGAACGTCGCATTGGCGGAAAGCTTCGTCGACGGGCTGTCGGCAGGAGGTGGAACTGAGTTGCTCAACGCGGTGAGGAATATCCTTGCTGTTCCCAAGGGAGGAGAACACCAACGGTATTTCATTATCCTTACCGACGGACAGATTGGCAACGAAGAGGCAATCTTTGCCGAGATTGAGGCTCACCCGAGCAACCCGACAATCTTCACGTTCGGCGCCGGAGGCAATCTCAACCGATACTTCCTCGATCGCTCGGCCGAAATTGGCAACGGCTTCTCGACAATAATAACCTCAGATGCTGATGTCGACGACAAGGTCGGCCAGGCGTGGGAGAAGATTCAGTTCCCGCAGATTGCGAACGTAACTGTCGACTTCGGCGGACTGCCCACGGGCGACCTTGTCCTTCCGGTCAGTACGAACCTGTACAAGGGATGTCCGATCGAAGTGTACGGGCGCTACACCACGGGCGGCACGTATACCGTGACCGTGCGGGGCGACTACAAGGGGGCACCTGTCGAGATTACGCGGTCGGTCGCATTGGCAAGCGAAGAGAACACAAATGCGATGATTCCCAAGATTTGGGCCAAGCAGGTGATCGACAGGCTGACCATGGAAGAATGGACCACGGGGTCGAACAAGGACAAGATCATCGAAATATCGACTGCTTATCAAGTCTTGAGCAAGTACACGGCGTTCCTGGCGATCAACCCTCAGCCGATCGAGGAAGCCGGGGATCTCATGGGGGCAACGCCAACGCTTGCTCTTGAGGAAAATCTGTGGCGACAACTCAGCATCCGAACAGACATGTATGGCCTTTCGGTCATAATGCCGGATGGACTTCTCATGGAGAAATTCGAACTGTACGATCTTCGCGGGCGGCTTCTGTACCGGATGAGTTTCGCGGCGATGCTGTGCGCGAAGCTGTTCAGGTGGGACGGTATCATGCAGACCGGTATGAGGCTCCGCCCAGGACGATACGTAGTCCGTCTGCACTTCGCAGGAAAGACCGTAGCCAAGGTTATCAGCTGGCAGCAATAGGTCCGAAGAATTCCCTGGCACCGCGGGGCGGTGGTTCGGAAGGTCCGACCACCGCCCCATTACTATTGTGGCGGAATGCTCTGGGCCACAAGGCAGATGGCTACTCGCGATACGACCCCAAGAAGAGAGCGTTGCTTCAAGATAACAAGCAAACTGTTTGAATCCGTATTCTTCATGCTAACGACATGGCTCTCCGGCAAAAATGGGGCGCGCGTCAGCGCGGGGTCCCATTTTTGTCATGGGGCAGCGCCTTGTTATGTGGCTGTTCACTCACAGGCCAACAGGTATCAGCATCAGCTTGGAGTGCGCAGCGATATGCCGAAAATCCTCGTCAGCTGTCAGCAGTGGGTAGTTCCTTCGTGTACAAGCTGTAGATATAAGGAAATCCACCGGGCTCGCCTGTATTCCCCGCCCTCTGCAATGATTCCTCAAGCGCGAAGCTTCGACAAAATCCTGACGATCGAGCGCAATGAGCGGGAAAGGCTCCAGGTATTCTTTCAGAAGTTCGAATTGCTTGTGGTCTCGGACACCGTCGAGCAGTTCCTGCAGGATTGGGCCAATCAGGTGAATACCGTCTTCTCCTTCGAGACAGGAGCGAAGCCGCACAACATAGGGATCGTCCTCGTTTCTCTTCCTGCGCCTCAAGAAGAGAGACCAGACCGAAGTATCAACGAGCAGATTCACGCTCTCTCCGATCCTTCTTGTGATCCCAATCCTCTCTGAAGCCGATCTTGCCCTGCAAATCCAGAATCCTCTTCTGGCGGCGGCGCTCGATGAATTCCTTCAGAGCGATCGTCACGGTTTCCCGTTTGGTGCGCCCACGCCCAATCTTCATGGCTTGATTGAGCAAGTTGTCGTCCAGTGCGAGATTTGTGGCCACGATCCCCTCCAATGTGTAGGTTCTACACATAATATACCATATCGCTGGCCTGTGGCTACTATTTTCGGCGCTTCCATCGTCATAACGATGGCGCCACTACGCGAAAACGGGGCGGCGCGCAAGCGACGGGATCACATTCTCGTCGTTAGGCAGCGCTTTGTTATTGCTCCACGTCGTCCAGCGGCAATAGCTGCCTGAAGCTTCTCACGGTCAGAACGTGAATGGCTTTGGGAGTAAGGCGATGGATTATCCGGTAGTTGCCGAAGACCATCTCTCGGATGCTGGCGATCTCCAGTTCAGGGACAATCCGCCCCATCTCCGGCTGCGTCTTGAGAAGCTCAATCTTTTCGAAAACAGCCTCTATCCACGAGTTTGCAGCAGAAACGCTATCGTAGGCGATATAGTCTGCGATCTCCTCAATTCGCTCCAACGAGAGGCGGGACCAGACGATCTTCATTTCTGGTATCGCCTCCGCAGTCTTGCCTGCGCTTCCTTATGGGAAATCCCTCTGCCTTCGGCAATCTGACCGGAGGCGGTCTCGATGTCCTGAATCATTTCAAGCGTGTCAAGCATCTTCTCGTATGCAGCAACATTCAGCAAGACAGCGGCACTCTTTCCGTGTTGCGTAATCACAATGGGTCTTTTCGTATTGTGAACTTGGTCAATGAACTGGGATACATTCGACCGGAAATCCGACAAAGTCTTGATGTCTTGGTCAAGATTGATTCGGCCCATGTTGGCCACTCCTCGGGTATGGGTGTGTACAATATTACGTACTTTTTAATATACGCCATATTGTACAATTTTGCAAGCAGAAGGTGCTGCGTGAAGCAGTTATGGTCGGTTTAGTAACGTGGCCCTGCGACAAAGGGCAACGCGAGCAAGCGCGAGTGTTGGGGGCCCTTTGGCGTCGAGGGGCATTGCCGTGCTATATGCGCCTATGAATAGATGGCGACCGGTATATGCTTCGCAATCAGGCTAAAATGCTTGTCTCTGGACAGAAGCTTGAGATCTCCCTGAATCGCGTTCTGGACTATCAATAAGTCCGGTACACCAACGCCGTTTATTCCTTGGCTCAGACAGGTAGTCTGCATCTTGATCAGCTCTTCCCAGTCAATCGCCATGGGCTGCCGTTTCACTTCCCGCAAAAGGGAAACAAGGGTCTTCTTCTTCTGGACTTCAAGTGGGGGGATCAACTCCCCGAGAATGAGGTCATTGGTAACCACCAAATTCTCTTCTATGAGTAGATCGAGCGTATCGGCATAGGACGCCGTACGGAGGTAGTCAATCCAGACGGAGGAATCAACCAGAACGCTCATTTGCGTTTCCGAAGCTTGTCGAGGTCGATCGAAATGTCAACCTGTCCCTTAAAGTTCTTTAGGCTCTGTATCCTGTTCTTCCTGACAAAGTCCTCAAGCGCAGTAACAATCAACGCCGTCTTCGTCCTCTGATGAGACAGCTTCATCGCTTCCTTCACCAGGGGGGCAGGAAGGTCAATTGTAGTTCTCATTGCACCTCCAATATGCATAAATAATAGTTATTATGCATATATTATACACCATAACGACAAGGAATGCAAGTCTTCCGGTGCATAACGACAGCGCTCTCCTGCGAGCATGGGGGCCACGAAGTGGCGGGGCCCATGCTCGTCACTGGGGCAGCGCCTTGTTATGGTGGGCAGCTCCGATTGGAGCGCACGGCAGTCAGGCAGCTTCTCGGAACGAGAATGCCTTGGCCACGTCCTTGGGCGAAGAACCCAGCGCCAGCAATGTCTTGACGAGCAGATCAATTGATACCGTCGGGTCGTTCCTCTCCATTTTAGCCACGCGAGACTGACTGGAGTGAATCAGTCTGGCAAGCTGGTGCTGCGTCAGATGCTTCCTCTTCCGCTGCTTCTGGAGTTGTTCTGCCAAGGCAAGCTTCATTTCGACGTATGCCGCTTCCTCCGGCGTCAGATTCAGGAAATCCGCCGCTGTTCCAACCTTCCAGCCACTCTTTTCGAGCTTCGCGATCTTCTTCTTATTCATAGAGCATCATACTCCTTCAGACGCCTTCTGCAAACGTCTATAATATTCTTCTGCGTCGTACGTGTTTTCTTGGCAAAGACCTCTGCTATCACGATGGCATCAGAATCCAAACGATAGATCAGCCGCCATTCCGCGTTTCTGTCCTTGATCCTTAACTCATGGCACCGCCTGCCGATGCCCGGCATGGGCCGTGACCAGGGCAGAGATAGCTTCTGCCCACGTTGGAGCAATCGGAGAAGGAACCCCGCCTCTATTCGGGCCTCCTCCGAGAACGGCGGCGTTTTCACCTCTCCGTGAAGCCACACCAGCGGCTTGTCATTTGGACTCATATACTAAGTATATGTCATATCTGACATAATTGCAAGGGGAAACTCAAAGCATACTTCTTTCATAACGACAGCGGTTGTACGCGAGTGCGGGGCAAACCGACCACCCTGGGCTCCGTAGCCTTGGCGAAGGAGGCCGGGAGGTTTGGGGCCCCGTACTCGTCATGCATACCGCCAGGTTAGTTGCTGATCAATGCGCTACCGGT
>WJMI01000011.1 GCA_014728015.1 Chitinivibrionales bacterium
AGTGTTCGGTTCAAAAACACTATGACTGCCGGGTAGAACAGGGCTACGAGCTAATATATTCAAAAGGCCCCCGAGTGGGGCCTTTTTTCTACATTTTGTGCGAATCACGCGTTCCTGCCCCAATATATTGTATTGAATGGTCTACAAACCACATCTGAGAGTGGTGCGGACGCCCATGTCACATTCATTTCTCCGGGAGCCCTTTACATGAAATCCGGATTATCGGCCTTTCCCCCATTCCAGCAGGTCATGCGTTGTTGCCCGCGACTCCCCGTGGCAGGTATATTCCTACGAGCCGGGATACACAGCGTCGGGCCATTACCGCCCGCATGATTCACCTCTCTTGGGTCAGCCATCTGCCCCGCGCCGCAACGCCACCGCGACCACACTCAACGACAATGATTCAGCCCAATCCAGTTCATTTGTCACTGAAATCTAGATGTCACCTGCCCGCGGGTGCGCTTGGGGGGGTCGTCGCAGCGCTTGCGGTACTATCTTTTGCATGCGTGAATCGCCAGGTCGGCCCGGATGATTACGGCGGCCCGGCCGAGGGCATGATCGAAGTGCGCTCACAGGACCGGCGATTCACCATGGGCTCGGATGCACAGGCAGCAGCGCCGGAAGAATCACCGCCCATGACTGTCGGGTTCTCCTATGATTTCCAGATCGACACCACCGAGGTAACGGTCGGTATGTTTCGCGATGCGCTCGGATATCTACCGGCCAGCTATGATTCGCTTTCCGGCGTTGCCGAACGCAAGCCGATCTGCTTTGTCACCTGGTACGATGCCCTGCTCTACTGCAACGCCCGAAGCAGAAGCGAGGGGCTTGACACCGTCTACGAATATGCCGCGGCGGAATCGGGCCAGGGCCGCAACGCGTTTCGCCTGCCGGGTCTTGCCATACACCTCGACCGGAACGGCTATCGCCTTCCCACCGAAGCGGAATGGGAATACGCGGCCCGGGCGGGCGGCACGAAGGAGTTTTTCTGGGGCAATGACACCGACCACGAGACAGCTGCGCAGTATGCCTGGTACAGCGAAAACACCTCGGACGGTCCCCGCAAGGTTGCGCAGCTTCTTCCAAACGACTGGGGGCTGTACGATATCGCCGGAAACGCGGCGGAATGGGTGAACGACTTCAAGGCAGTATACCGGGACATCGCCATCGACAATTTCTGCGGCGCGCCGCAGTCCGAGACCGATGTACACCCTGTCAAGGGCGGCGCGTTCGTGCACGAACATCAACGGCTGCGTCCCTCCTCCCGCTCCGATGTCTACGAGACAACGTCGGCCACGGCCAACCGGTACACCGGGTTCCGCTGTGCCCGGGGCGGTGTCCCGAGTGCCCGCTATCTCTCGCATGCGGGCAATATCACCTACGCAGCGCCAATTTCGCTGCACATCCTTGACATGAGCCAGGTGGCCGGCACGCGTAATGCGAAAATCGCATTCGTGCTCTCGAACAGCGCATCCGGCTCGAACGCACTCTGTTACGTGGACTACCGGGAGTCATCGCCCCGCGTCACGATGTTTCCCGATACCTGCCGGAAAGTGTATGTTCCGGCCATTTCTCCCAACGGGGCGTGGGTGGCGTACAGCACGGGCAACGAAGGCGGCACCGGGGATTCCCGGGTTTTTGTCCGGCCGCTTCGCAGCCACGAAAACGATCCCGTTGTTCTGCCGGACGAGCCCGCGTTTGTCCCGCGCTGGTGGGTCGACCCGGGAAGCAGCGATACCTGTATCGTATATGTGACCTCGGCGGTCATCAACACCTCGCCCGACTGGAGCAGCGCCCGCACCAGGCGGATTGCATTCGCCGGCGGACAGTTCACATCATCGCCGGAACTGGTTGAAAACGCCGGTTCGTTCCATGGCGGGCTGTCGCGCTCGGGACAATACATTGCCACCGGCTTCGACCGCCTGATCATGAAAGACCGAACCGGCGGCAGGGTGAAAACCCTTTTCACCGGCCCGCGTAACGGCAAGGCCGCGGGCGACACATCGCAGGTATGCAATGTTTCCATCTCGCCGGACACGGCTGTCGAGGACGAGGTCCTGTGCATGGACTTCGGGTCAAAGGATTCCAGCACGCTCACGGGCGGACCGTACGGCGTTCACCAGTATCTCTTCACTTGCGCGTTTGACGGTACCGTGCGGAAATGGCTCGGAGCGCCGGGAGACGCGTGGCGGCATCCGGAGTGGTCCAATGTCTACCGGTATGCTGTCGCATGCGTTGCCGATCCGGCCGCCCGCGATGCCACGATCTTCGTGGTGGACATTATCGACAGCCTGTACACGCCGGTGCTCAGCGGGGAGGACCTCGGGTTCCCCGCGCTCTGGATTGCATCCGGCGACGGCCCTTCCCCGGACTCGGCATTCGCTCCCGACAGTATCGGCAGGTACAACGATCCGCCGATAACCGAATACCAGTGGGAGCTTTCCCAGAAGATGAAGTTGTTCTGGAACAACCACGACCAGTGCGAATACGTGTTTATCGGCAGCTCCCGCATGCAGGACGGCATAGTGCCTGACCTGTTTCGCCGTCACACCATCAACATGGGCTACGGCGGCGGCGATCCCTGGGGCTCCCTCCGGGTCATTGAAGACTACCTCCTGCCGCACGCCGCCCGTCTCAAGGTGGTCGGTATCGACCTGATTCTCGCGTGCATGCATCGGGAAAACATGAGCTGGCTCGTGTTTATCTCGTTCTCTGAAAGTAAGGGATATCGCTACGACAAGGCGCACGACTTCTGGAGCTCCGGGCTCCCGCCGTTCTTCGTGCGATCGGTCAACGCCGCCTATGCCAACGAGCGCCCGTTTCCGTCGCTGGACAGCCTGCGCGGTTTCTCTCCCTGCCCGAGCCAGGGCTGGGGCGGGACGCCCGCGCTCAATACGGGCGAATACGACTGGACGGTCAGCGACACGAACGTGCAGGCATCCCTTGCCTTGCTGGACAGCCTTGCCGCGAAGCTTTCGCGCAAGGGCATTCACCTGCTCATCGTGATGCCGCCGGAAAGCCCCCACTACCCTGATGCCGGGTACTATGGGAAATGGGGCCCGACCCTGAAACACGGCCGGGAATTCGTCACGCTCCTCAAAGACAACGCCGCGGCCAACGACCATTTTCATATCTATGATGCCAATAACGATTTTCAGCACGACTATGGCGAAGACGATGCATCGGATTTCGATCATCTCAGCGAGTCCGGCGCGCGCAAGCTCAGCACCCGCGTGGACAGTGTTATCGCGACCTTTCTTCCGTAGGGACATATTTTCCAAGGTATGAATCACGAACCGCGGAGAAACTGGCAATGAGCGCATTTGAGGTCGAGGGAGGAAAAAAGCTCTCGGGAACTGTCCGGATTTCAGGCAATAAGAACGAAGCGCTTCCCTGTATCGCCGCATCGCTTCTGTGCAAGGATCCGGTCACGCTGACAAACGTGCCCGACATCGGCGACGTGCGCAGCATGCTTGCTATCGCCCGAAAGCTCGGGGCCAAGATCGTCCCGTCCAAAGACGGCCGGGTCACCCTCGATGCTTCGTCACGCCTTTCCTCCACGCTGCCGCTTCAGCTTTCCAGCACCATTCGCGGGTCGGTCCTGTTCGCATCCGCGCTTCTCGTGCGCACGGGAAAAGCGATACTCCCCCAGCCGGGCGGTGATACCATCGGCAGGCGCCGCCTGGACACCCACTTTATGGTATTCAAAGCGCTCGGTGCGAAGTTCAGCACGCAGCGCTCCAAAGGAAAAGGCGGTCACACAGTCACCCACATACTCGAAGCGCCTAATGGCCTCAGGGGCGGGACAATCTACCTGGATGAAGCTTCGGTTACCGCCACCGAAAACGCGCTCATCGCCGCATCCGGCGCGCGCAGGCAAACCATCGTCGCGAATGCCGCATCAGAACCGCACGTGCAGGGCCTCTGCCGCTTCCTGCAGTCGCTGGGTGTCTCAATCGACGGTATCGGTTCGAATGTCTTGAAGGTCACGCCGGGCAAACGATCCCGCGCCCGCGTGACCCACGCACTGGGGTGCGACTACATCGAAGCCGGCTCGTTTATCGGCCTTGCCGCCGCCACCGGCTCGGACTTGACCATTGCAAATGTCGATCCGGACACGCTCCGCATGATTCTCTTCCAGTTCTCCCGGCTGGGCGTCACGACCCGTGTCGACCGCAAGAAGCGGACCGTGCGCGTGCCCGCCCGCCAGTCCCTACGCGTACGTAAAGACCTGGGCGGCGCAATCCCCCGTCTCGAAGACAGCCCGTGGCCGGGCATGCCCGCCGACCTGACTTCGATCATGCTCGTGGCCGCAACCCAGGCCAGGGGGACCTGCCTGATTCACGAAAAGATGTTCGAATCGCGCCTTTTCTTCGTTGACACACTTATCAGCATGGGCGCGCAGATTGTGCTCTGCGACCCGCATCGGGCGGTGGTGGTCGGGCCGTCACCGCTTGGCGGCGCCACCATTACCTCGCCGGATATTCGCGCGGGCATGGCCCTGCTCATCGCGGCGCTGGCGGCCGGCGGAAAGAGCACCATCCAGAATATCGTGCAGATCGATCGCGGGTACGAGCGCATCGACGAGCGCCTCCGGGCCATCGGCGCGCGCATTTCCCGCTCCCCGGACCGCCGCCGAAACCCTGGGGCATCAGGCCGGTGAGACATTTCATGCGTCCCCGGTTCGCGGCCCCCGCGCTCGCGATTCTCGCGCTGCAGTGCGCCGCGCCGCTCGAGCACTTCTACCCCGATACGTACTTCCCCGCCGACGGTGTGTATCAGAACAAGTCGCTCCGCTTTTCCCTGACATTTCGCGGCGGGTGGCGCCTCACAACCGACCCGCGCGACATGCGCGGGGCGTCACGGAACTTCGCCCGCGAACTGCAGGAACGACATGCCGAGCTTCTCTTTGCCGGGACCACGGTCGAAGGCAATCAGGGGGTTCGCGGTATTGCCGCGAACCTCAATATCCCCTATAACGAATACGCTGACAGGATTCGGGAGATCAACCGGGAGGACGTACACGAGGACCTCGGCATCACCGAAACCATCATCGACGGCATCCCGATGGTACGGTGGGACTATACGGTCAGCGGGTTCCGTTTTGTTGAGTTCTTTTTCGTGCTCGATACGTATAACGTGCGCATCGCGTTCTGGACCCGGCCGGCGATCTTCGAGCGGTTCGAGTCGGTCTACCTCGATATCATGTCAAGTCTCGATTTCATCAGCCGCTACTAGTATCCGGCTTCAAGACGGCAAGCTTCACCATGAGCGGCAGATGATCGCTGTACCCCGCGCCGACATGCCGCCGCCCGCGCGGCGTCCACTGCATCTGCCAGCGATATGGTTTCCCGTTATAGAGAAGCCGCCCGTGATGACGGAACACGCGAAAGGAGCTGTGCACGTATTCGACACGGCGGCCGTCGCACAGCCCGGCCGGGATCAGGATATGGTCCGGGGTCTCTCGCGATGTGCGATAGATATAGCTGAATCGATATTGGGCGGGAAGCTCGAACCAGAGGTTATAGTGCTGGCGGGTTCCCGCGCGGGCGCCCAGATCTTGCCGGGTGACATGATCGATCTTTTCTCCGGGCAATGACTCCACCGTCTGCAGCACGTGATGCAGCCCGGTTTTCACGGCGGGATTGCGGCCCCCGCATTCATCGAGATTCGTGTTGAAATCACCTGCCAGGAGATACTCGGCACCTGCCGGCAATTCGGCAACACGGTTCGCAAGCACGTTTGCGGCGGCAATTCTGTGCGCCTCGGGATTGCGCTTGGACGGCCAGTGATTCACAAAGACCTTCAGGGTGCACGGCCCGAATGCAACGTCCGCCTCGAGGATATTGCGCGTGAAATGCTCATCCGTTTTTGCCACGCCGTGGGCCCGTTTCGCGATCACGGGCAGGCGCGACAGGATTGCCGGGCACACGGACGTCGGATGCGGGCCGTCACCCACAGCGGCATATGGGTACCGTCGTCCCTTCCGCTTCAGCGCCGCGCGGAGTGATTTCAGGGCGTTCGCGTTTTCAATCTCGCACAGCGCAATCACATCCGGGTCGGCGGCGGCAATGACACTGGAGATGTTTTCAAGCTTGCGCATGAATGTCTCGGGACCCCAGTTATGGCCCCCGCCTTGATACTCAGGATACTCGGTCCCGTCATCGACCAGGTCGAACAGGTTTTCGACGTTATAGGCCATACAGACAATAGTGTCTCGAAAGGCATTGCGGCGCCGGCCCTGCGGGCCTTCACCCGGAACGCTGGTGCGGCAACCACCGGTCGCCAGCATGAGAAGGCAGGCCCCGAAAAGAACAAACCTGCTGCAGAGTGTTTGAGTGTGCATGGGCAATTACCCGACTTAACCCCTTAAAAGTAAAAGACGGATGCGCCGGGTAACAGGGGTTCTCTGTACCATCCGATGCCGCCCGCACGCTCCCGGCCAATCGCCCGCATATGCCGCAGCACACTTGGCACCGGTATTGCATGTTTACTCATGAGGCAACAGACCGGATGAAAACAAACAGAGGAGGGCCACAATGAAACGGATGCTGATGGTACTGGCTGTGGCGGCCCTGCCTATCTATGGACAACAGGTGATAGCGCAGGACAGCGAAGGGCTCATTGTCGAAGTGAAAGAAAAATACGGCGGCATCGTGGTGGACACCTGCACGGTGGTCATGCTGCACGACCGTCAATTTGTAGTTGTCAACCGCGAGGGAGGCAGCGGGTGGTTCCCCGCATCGTTCCATTCGGTGAGGATTGTCGGCAGGCTCCGGGGCAGCGATGAGCAACTGGCCGCAAAAGAAGAATTCGAGAGACCGGAAGCGCGCATTC
>WJMI01000162.1 GCA_014728015.1 Chitinivibrionales bacterium
ATCTCGAGCATTACATCATCCCGGATGCGATCACCCTTCCCGGACTGGCCCTCGGATTCTGCATGTCGTTTATGCCCGGAGGTATCACCCCGCAAATGTCGTTTCTGGGTGTCGCGGCGGGCGGCGGAGCGCTCTTTGCTCTGGGCGCTCTGGGTGAGTTTGCCTTTAAGAAGCAGGACGCGATGGGCGGAGGGGACATCAAGCTCATGGCGTTTCTCGGCTCGATATGGGGATGGAAAGCGGCCCTTCTGGGCATCGCGTTCGGTTCTATCCTTGGCGTGCTTGCCAGCATCGTTTTGATAGCGACCCACCTTCTGCCAAAGGACCGCCGCATTCCTTTCGGGCCGTGCCTCGCCGCCGGCGTGTGGGCTTCCGTGCTGTGGGGCGATCAGGCCGTTGCGGCCTACCTGCAATGTACGGAGCAGCTCCTGTTCGGCTGATGCTCCGGCGGGCCGCATCGCGCCGGCGCGCTTCGCGGACACCGCCCGGCGGCACAAACTAGTTTGAAAGTCCGCATGCACAGCATCCTATTCCATCTCGTTCTCATATTCGCCGGGAGGCATCGGTGAAAGCGAGCCAGATTGCCGCACAACTTTACACTGTACGGGACCATCTAAAGACCCCATCGGACATAGCGGCATCGATGCGCAAGGTGCGCGCGGCCGGTTATCACGCCGTACAAATATCCGGCATGGGACCTATTGACGATTCGGAACTTGCGAGAATCCTCGACGGCGAGGGTCTGGTGTGCTGTGCCACCCATGAAGGCGCCGACGATATCCTGGATGAGCCCCATGAAGTTGTTGCGCATCTCGACCGGCTCAACTGCACCTACACCGCCTATCCCTACCCCGCCGGCATCGATTTCGCGTCGCCGGCGGCAGTCGAGGACCTAGCGCGCAGGCTCAACGAATCCGGAAGCGTGTTGCGGGAAGCCGGAAAGGTGCTCGCCTACCACAATCATAATATCGAATTCCGGCATATCGGCGGCAGGCCAGCGCTCGAAATCATTTACGAAAACACCGAACCGGAGAACCTGGTTAGCGAGCTCGACACCTATTGGGTACAGGCGGGAGGAGCAAGCCCGCTCGACTGGTGCGCCCGCATGAAGGACCGCGCGCCGCTGCTTCACCTGAAGGATTTCGGGGTCAATGAGAAAAATGAAGGCGTGATGACGGAAATAGGCAGCGGCAATATCGACTGGAAGAAACTGGTTCCTGTCGCCGAGCAGAGCGGGTGCGAGTGGTTTATTGTCGAGCAGGATCGCAACTGGATCAACGGCGACGCGTTTGAGTCTCTGAAAGTGAGCTATGACTATATCAAGGCGAACCTGTGCGGCTGAACCGCGGCAAGCAGAGTCCTCCCGCAGCGGCGCCGAGAGCTCAACCAGTCCGGTAGGCGCCCTCTGCGTCACTGCCGGAGAGAATCCTGTCCTCTAGGCGGAAGCGACGAGTATGAAGAAGGTCCGAATCGCAATCATCGGTGTCGGCGGCATGGGCAACACGCATGCGCGAAGCATGGCCGAAATCGAGCGAGCGGATTTGACGGCGGTCTGTGATATCGACCCTCGCACGGCTGATACGCGGGCAAGAGAACACGGGTGCAAGGGGTTCTATTCCGCGAAAGACCTTCTGGCCTCACGTGTTGCGAACGCGGTCCTGATAGCCACACCGCACTATGCGCACACCACGATTGGCATCCAGGCGCTGAAGGCCGGGATGCACGTACTGGTTGAGAAGCCCATATCGGCCCACAAGGCCGACTGCAAGCGGCTGATCGCCGCGCATGCAAACAAGCGGCTCGTGTTCGCCGCCATGTTCAACCAGCGCACCGATCCGCACTACAAGAAAATCAAGCAACTCGTAGACTCAGGGGAACTGGGCGAACTCACAAGGGTAAGCTGGATAATCAGCGACTGGTTTCGCACCGAAGCGTACTATGCCAGCGGCGGGTGGCGCGCCACGTGGAAGGGTGAAGGCGGCGGCGTGCTGCTCAACCAGTGCCCGCACAACCTGGACCTTCTGCAATGGATCTGCGGAATGCCGGGAAGCGTGCGCGCATTCTGCGGAATCGGGAAACACCATGCGATTGAGGTTGAAGACGAAGTCACGGCATATCTCGAATATCCAAACGGCGCTACCGGTGTATTGGTAACTTCGACGGGCGAAGCCCCCGGAACTAACCGGCTCGAAATCTGCGGGGAAATGGGCAAAATCGTACTGGAACACGGAAAGCTTACGTTTGACAGAAACGAAATCGGCCAGAAGGAATTCTGCAAGACATCGACGGAACGGTTTGCCAGACCCGGAGTCCACAGCGATACGATATCCGTGGAAGGAACCGGGGGCCAGCATTTGGAGATCATCCGGAACTTCGTGGATGCCATTCTCGACCGGACGCCGCTCATTGCGCCCGCCGCGGAGGGGATCCACTCCGTGGAGCTCGCAAATGCCATGCTGTATTCTTCGATGATCGGCGCACCGGTTCGGCTGCCGCTAAACGCCGCAAACTTCAGGAGGTTACTTCAGCGGCTCATCCGGGAGTCCACATTCGAGAAAAAAACGGTGAGAAAGGCTTCTGCCGATGACATAGCGAAATCGTTCTGATTGTTGATTCCGCGAGTTATCACCACCAAGCAGATACCGGTGTCTGTTGTGTCGGTGCCTTCATTGATAACCACACCCAAACGGGGACTACCATGTACCTTTCAGGATTCGCTGACGAAGCGGCGAAAGGCATTGACGGGCAGATTCGGGCGACACAGGCCCTCGGGTGGAAGCATATCGAGTCGCGCAATGTCGACGGCACGAATCTCACGCGCGTAAGCGATGCAAAATTCGACGAAGTGTTCGGGAAACTCGAACAGGCCGGCATCACGGTCAACTGTTTCGGCAGCGGCATCGCAAACTGGGCGTGCAAACTCACCGACCCTCCGGATTCCAGCTACAAAGAGCTCGAAGCCGCGATCCCGCGCATGCATCGTCTCGGTACGAAGCTTGTCCGGATAATGAGTTTTGTCGTGCCTGTCGAGGATTCCGCACTGGGCAACGAGGCCGTGGCCACCGAGGTGATCAAGCGGGTTGGGCATCTCGCCCGGATGGCTGAAGACGGCGGCGTGACTCTGGTGCACGAGAACTGCAACAGCTGGGGCGGAAGGTCATATGAACATACCCTAAAGCTTCTCGAGCGTGTCGACTCCCCTGCTCTCAAGCTCGTGTTCGACACCGGCAACCCGGTATTCGAGCCCGACGTGCGCGGCGAGCCGCCGCATGCCATGCAGGATGCCCTGGAATTCTACCACAAGGTCAGAGACCATATCGCCTATGTTCACATTAAGGATGGGCGCCTTGTTGAGGGTACAATGGTATTCTCGTTCCCCGGTGAGGGGGACGGGCACGTGCGCGAGATCGTCGCTGATCTCCATAAGTCCGGCTATGACGGCGGCATATCCATGGAGCCCCACCTGGCTGTAGTGCACCATGATGCCGGCGTGCAATCCGATGCCCGGGTTATGTTTGACAACTACGTGGAATACGGACGGCGTTTCAAAGCCATCCTCCATGATATAGGTTGGTCACCTGATCCCTGATCAGACGCCGCAGACTGCCACAGCAGGTATTTTCATTTCATGATTTCTCCTGAGCAGGGCGTCGAACTTCTCGAAAAACACGGCATATCCGAAAGGCGAATCCGGCATTCTCTCGGTGTGGCTGAAATCGCGCACGGGCTGGCCGTCGAAATCGCTTCCCGCAATCCCGGTATCAACGTCAATCCGGAGAAAGTGAGAATCGCGGCGCTCCTTCATGACATCGGACGCTCGCGCAAGGCCGGCGACCATGTGCTGAATTCGATTGCCATCCTCAGGGAGGAAGGGCTCGACGATCTTGCGGAAATCGTCATGCATGGTTCCGCCTATGAAGAAGCGCTGCTTCGCGGCATTGACGACCCGTCACTGCTTCCCGACTCCACGGAGAACAAGATTGTCGCCTACGCCGACACGCGGTTCAGGCTGTCAGGCATCACGATGCAGGAGCGCCTGGCAGAGGCCGCCCAAAGACGGGCGGACAAGCCGGACAAGATCAAGGCCATAGACATGGCCCGGCCGCGGTATCAGGCGCTCGAAGAGGAACTCCGCGCTCTTGCCGGAAACGCGGGAATGCCATGAACCGGGCGAATGCCATGCGCGGCCCGGCGGGGGTCTGGCTAGAGCCCGCCCAGGAGCACGCCGCCGTCACGGCATGTACGGTAATAGGGGTTTGCATATCTGGCCAGAGCCTCATCGCTGTCTTTTGCGGCCGCATCCCTGGTCAGAGAGACTTCACCGTCCGGTGAATACACGAGAATCTGCTCGCCGGGATAGTCGCCCATCTTTCGCGCGAGCGCTACCCGCCCGTTAACCTGTCCGGCGGGAGCGCCGTATCGGTCGAGCACATCGCCGGGATTATCGCCCACGGCAAGCCCGCGTACGATTTCGTGCCGCCCATCACCGTTGAGATCGACTGGAAGCGTGCCGTAGGGGTCGAAGGCGATGCCGGCCGGTTCTCCGGTATATGCATCGAACGCAAAAGACTCCATGGCCTGATGGTGACGTCCGTCGGGGCCGCACGTTTTCGCGCCGATACAAATTGCCATCGCGGTTTTCCCCGTATCTCCAAGCCGCGCGACCCATCCCATATCGATGTGCCCGGCATCCAGGGCGCCCCACACCCGAGCGCCCGCGGCATCATAGAAGGCGACGCGCGGCGCAGCTCCTGGATCGCTTTCGCGGCACGTATATACGAACCACTTCCCTGTTTCCAGGTCAAGCGTCGGGGCGATAATATCCGAATGCCCGCGATAAGTGTCACGGTCGGCACACCACAGCTCCCGGCCGGTATCGAGCTCGATGCATCGTTCGCCCCACATGACTTCATCAATGCCGTCATTGTTGATATCCGCCACCGGTACCATATGACTTCCGCGGGCGCCGGGCGAATCAGGTGCAATGTCGTGTGTCCAGCGGCGGGTCATGTCCCGGTCCCAGCCCTGCAAGTGCATATTCTCATACGTACCCTGGGCGGTTACCAGCACAGGTTCGCCACGAACTATCCCGTGGAATATGAAGTTGCGGAACGTATAGCTCAGGGCCTGGGAACGGTGCGATGCCGGCCATTCCCACTGCCCGGTTGTCTCGCCGGTCTGCGCGCTCAGCCGCTCGAGACGGTATCCGTTCAGACTGAGCGGGTGAGCGGTGTTGACGTTGTTCACGAACCAGATTTCATCGTACCCGTCGCCGTCAAGGTCGCACGCGTGGATCGGCACGAAATACATGCCCGGAACGACCCCCGGGCCCAGGTCTTTCTGCCAGAGGATGCTGCCGTTGAGATCGAGAAGGGCGAGCTTGAGAGTGTCTTTCGGGAAATAGAACATTTCCACGTACGGATCGATATCGAAATCCGACGACCAGGCAATGAGAATTGCTTCCGGATGGGCGCGTCCCATCCGGACCGGTCTGGCCCGGAGCTGGCCAATCGGCGCGCCGAGAACGGTCCCGCCACAGGGTTCAAGTCTCAGACTGCTTACGGGCACGGTAGGTCTTTCTGCTCTGTCTTTAACCTGCAAGTATACAATCCGCGAGGGCCGGCAGTGCTGCATCCTGTGGCGAAGCAGTTGGCAGCCGGATGAAAGGTCCGGAGAGTGCCGCGCGATCCGGTTGTCATCCGGGACCTACCATGGTACAATTCACTAAGGAACACCACCCGGACCATTGTCAGCATCACAGGAGCTTCTCATGGCCTTATTTAAGGGTTCTCGCAGGGATGATCCTCTCGAGCCGCTTCGGGCCGACAGCGACCGATATCGCATACTCGGTTTCCTCGGCAAAGGACGACTCGCCGACGTATCCACTGCATTTGACGGCCGCCTCGGCCGTATGGTTGCGGCGAAGTACCTCAGAAAAGAGAATCTCGACAAGCCGGAAAATGTTCGTTCGTTTCTCAACGAGGCGAAGCTCATCAGCTACCTGGACCATCCGGGGGTGGTGTCGATATACGATGCGTTTATCGGCGAAAACGATGAGCCGTGCTATACCATGCGGCTTATCGAAGGGCACAACCTTGCCTGGGACCTGAAAAGTAAAACCAGGGGCCAATTGCTGCATATTTGCACCAAGCTGTGCGAGACCCTGGCGTACGTGCATGACAAGGGCGTGGTACATCTTGATCTCAATCCTAACAATGTTCTTCTGGGAAGTCACGGCCAGGTGATGATAACCGACTGGGGCAATGCCCGGCTGTATGAACCCAAAGCGTATCACGAGTACCTCAAACTGGTACGCGATGCGCCTCCCCCGCCGCTGGATGAGGATGCGCATCCGAAAATGGGGACACCGCAGTACATGTCGCCCGAGCAGACCCGGGGAGAACGCGAGGCCCTGACTCCATCGTCGGACATTTTCTCTCTGGGTGTTATCCTTTACCTCACCATGACTGGAACGCTTCCGTTCTCGGGAAGCGACCGTGAGGCCCTGTTCGAGCAGATACGGACCTACGACCCGCCGTTGCTCCACGAAGCAAGCCCTGATATACCGGTCCGCCTTTCCCATATTTGCGCCAGGATGCTCAAGAAAGATCCGTTCGAGCGCTACCACAACTTTCACCAGGTGCTACAGGACCTTGACAGGTTCCACAACTCCGGTGAAGCTTTTCAATTGGTGCGATACAACAAGGGTGATGTTGTTTTTCGAGAAGGGGATGCCGGTGATTTCGCTCTGTGCGTCGTGGAGGGCTCCGTGGAGGTTTTGCGCGAAATCGAGGGGAGACAAAAGGTGATTGCCACCATGGGCAAGGACGAGATCGTGGGAGAACTCGCCATTTTCACGGGCGAAAAGCGAACGGGCACCGTCCGGGCTGTTCAGGACGGGACCATTATCAGGGTCATGGGCAGACAGGCCG
>WJMI01000163.1 GCA_014728015.1 Chitinivibrionales bacterium
CCTTGCCGGCATGCGTCCGGATCGGACAAGAAATACTCCGTTGCCAAGCGTTCCCGCCCGCCAGCGTATGCGGCCTTGATTCGAAAAGGCTGAGCGCACGAGCCTGCCGCGACAGTCGTGCAGAAGCAAACGTTCCCGAAAGGTACTGCCGGGCACGGTTATGGTAATAACCTCGGTTTCCTTTTCGAATGCCGCGGAAATCCAGGGGGCCTGTCGGGTGGACTGCGGATGCGAACCCTGCCGAATGCCCGCGTCGAATGGTACATTCGAACGATAAAGGGCTACCCTGCTGTCTCCGAGCAGAGCGAGAATGCTACGGGTGTAGTCAAACACCACATGCCTGACAGCAAATCCTGCATCGACATTCCCGATCACAAACGCCGACGAGGTTTCGCGAATATCGTATATCTCGATTTCCGTTGCGGACGGTTTTGAGAACACATAGGGGTAGACAAATGCGACCACGGTGTCCGGCAGCGGGCGCGCATACAGCGGCCACCCGGGGCACGCCACCTGAAGCACCAGGGCAGAATCGTTATGCATGATCAGTACGAGATTGGAATCCGCGGCCAGCTCGAATCCGGTCCAGGCGATATCCGGGGTGAAATCAACCGAGTCCACCGAATCGAGGGCGAACTCCCGGTGCAGCATCAGCGTCCGCTCGAGTGACGAGGACGGGCCGGAAAGAAAGGCATAGGCAAGCCTTCCTCCCGCTCTCCCAAGGTCCGTGGGCGACTCGCTGCACTCTGCGCATGTGCGCACATTCACCGAAGATTGTTTCCGGAACTTGAGGCTGTCGTGGCGGTACCACGTGAGAAGCGAAACACCGTCTTTGAGCCACAGGTCCGGAAAGTCGCCGATTGCATCGCGGAGGTTGGGCTTGCTGCCCGAAAACATGTAGTTGGATACCGGCGCGGGATCGAGCAGCGCCACATTCGATCGCGTGCTCAGCTCAAGAAGGATGCTGTCACTGGCAGTGCCAAGAGACACCAGCGAGTCCGGATCGGCCGTTGCGATCAGTGATACGCGGTTTATGCCGCCTTCGTTCTCCTTGACAACCAGCGTATCTCCCACGAACACCGCGCCTGAAGGCAGGCTGGCAGGCAGGCTTCCCGCCCGGGTAAGCTGCACCGATGCGGAACGCGGCGGGAACCCGAGAAAGATGCAGACCGTATCCGAGAAAACCAGGGTCTGCGCCTTGAACGCGGCGATCTTGTAGCAGTAGCGGCAATGCGCGCGGGCCCCGCGATCAGCCCATGTCAGGCTGCCGGTATCTGCGGGCTGCGGTGAGAGCACGGTCGCGACCGTGTCCCACATGCACCCGTCGAAGCGCATCACATGATGCCCGTCCTCGGACGTGCTCCGGTCGGCAAAAAAAATGCGCACTTCCCCGGCGGCTGTATCGAGCCGGGCAGACTGCAATGCGGGGGCTTCAAAAGCGGCATGCAGCCGGCAGGCACAGACAACAAACGCCAGTACGAAGCCGGGCTGCGTCGTGGTACGCACGAGGCCCGGATCAGGCGGCTGCCCTGCGAAGCTTGTGCTTAAGACGGTGGATGCGCCGGCGGACCGTCTTGAGCTTCGCGTAGTCTTTCTTCTCAAGCATGCCGTCGCGCTGGGTTTTCAGGTCGGCTATCTTGGATTTGATGCCTTTTTTGTCTATCCCGGTGGCAACATGATGCTCCCGGGTGTCGATATTCAATGCTTTGCATATGGCATCGAGCAAATGCTCCTTGTTCATCTGCGTGGCGCCCTCGACCGCCTCATGCTCGATTCCCTTGGCGATTTCGCGCAGCTCGGCGACAGTCTTGCCTTTCAGGCCGTGATACGTATGCTCCACGGGATCATGCCTCCTCTGAAAAAAAGTGGACCTTCAAATATACAATCGAAGAAAGCGGTTTCGTGAACGATTCCCGGCGTTGTCCGCAGGCGCGTGGCCGGGCTGATTGATTCATGAAACAGCGAAACCACGGAATCGGGGGAATGCGCGTTTCCTCCAGCGGTTGATTGTTCGGGTCATGCCCATTCCTCAACCACCTCACCGGCGGCATCCGGAAGGACTCCGGTGAGATACGCGAGATCGAGAACGGTGAAACGCGAGCGGATCTCGTGAGCATGCAGCAGCGCCCGCCTGAGCCTGTCACGGGTGCATCCGATGTGCTCTGCGCGATACGCCCCTCCGGCTTCGCGAAGGCATCTCTGGATTACCTCCGGCGCGCGCAGGAACACCCGGGCCTCTTCCCGGATCCTGTTCCACATGTCCTGCCTTCCAATCAGCTCTCGCGCCTGCTCGAGACGGGCGGTCTTTTGTACATACTGGTTTTCGACCTCACCGCCCAGTTCTCCCCAGAAAGCGCGGTCCACGTTCAGGAGGGTCTTTCGCAGCACGGGATGTTCGAGTGCCATGATCCGGCGGTACAGTTCCGATGCGAGGATGGTGCCTACACCCACCTGCGCGCCATGCATCCCGTGCGCGGAACCGTCAACCATGGACATCATGTCCAGCGCGTGCGAGATGAGATGCTCGCCGCCGGATGCCGGCGCAGACGTCTCGGCCATTGTCATGGCGGCGCCGGTCAAGAGCAGGGCCTCGAACAGGGCCTCCATTGCATCGGACTGGTGATCGCGCAGTCTCCCGGGATGGTCCATGACCAGCGGTTCGATTGCGGCAATGAGCGAGTTGGCCCGCGCGCAGTAATAGTCGCCGAACATGACGTGGTTGATACGCCAGTCGGCGGAGCTGACCGACTTGGCGAGCACATCACCAAGCCCCGAAACGGTCATTTCGGAAGGGGCATTGCATATCACCGATGGTGACGAGAGGACCGCCTTGGGAGGCATGGCGCGAACCACGGTCTTGACACCTTTCACCGCGGCGGCCACATTCGCCGATGAATACCCGTTCATGCTCGCGGCCGTGGCAAAACAGATATACGGAATATCAAGCTCGCAGGCGCACCACTTGCCCAAATCACTCAGCACGCCGCTTCCCACCGGCAGAATCAATCCCGCGTCGGCGCATTGCTCTTTGACTCCCGCGAAGGTTTCACTGTCGCACACGGGTGATTCGCCCGGCGCGGGGTCAGCCACACGGACCTCAACGATTTCCCGGCCGGACCCGGCGAGCGTGGCGCATATCTCGCGCCCGGCGACCTTCTCGGTGCGGGCGTCCATCAGCACGGCCACCCGCATGCCGCGCCCGAACCTTCCGGCAAGCGCGGGAATGCGGCCGATTGCATCGGCGGAATAGACCACGATGCGGGGGTCGATGTTATGGGTTTTCCCGCATTCGCAGGCAATAGTCTGGCCGTATGGCGGCGGCGTGCTTGTCGCGCTCATGTCAGACCCGTTCAGCGCATGGGCGTGTACTTCTTGAGGTATTTCAAGAAGTCGGCCTTTGTTGACAACACCGCCCAGGTCGTGCTGTCCAGCGATGACTTGTACATCTCGAGCGTTTTGATAAACGAGTAAAACTCGGGGTCACGGCTGTACGCACGCGAGTAAATGCTGGTGGCCTCCCCGTCGGCTTTCCCTTTAATACTCTCGGCCTCCTTGTAGGCGGCGGAGGAAATCCGCTTGAGCTCTTTCTCTTTCTCGCCCTTGATCTTGGCGCTCTCTCCCCTGCCCTCTGACCGGTACTTCTCCGCGATCTGCTTTCGTTCGGCGATCATCCGGTTGAAAACGTCGCGCAACACCCGCTCGTTGTACATAATCCGCTTGAACCGCACGTCCATCAGCTCGATGCCGAACTCGGCGAGCTTGCTTTTCGCCTGATCGAGCACGGCCTGCGTCATTCTGGCACGTCCGAATTCCACTTTCTGTACCGCCCGCGGCTCGGTGGCCGCGCTGTCGTCGTCGAAAGCCCCCAGGGGCCGGTTGGAATTGCGTACGGTCTCAATGAGAACGTGCGAGGTTACCAGGTTGCGCACGGCCGCATCGATAATGTCATCGAGTTTCGCCTGGGCCGATGCGATATTATTGACTTTTTCAAAGAACTTGCGCGCATCTACAATGCGCCACCGGCCGAAAGTATCAATCTCGATAAAGGTCTTGTCCTTGGTCGGCACCTGCCCGGGCTGACCGTCCCATTCAAGAAGGTTCTTGGGGAAGCGTTTCACCTGCTGAATGACAGGCACTTTCACGTGCAGGCCGGGTCTTGTCACCACATCGACAACCGCCCGAAACTGGGTCACCACCACCTGCTCTGTCTCGTCAATGATATACACCGATGAAAACAGCGTGATTGCAGCGGCCACCGTGAGTATTGCCAGAAACAGTTTGTTCATTGGCCGCCTCCCGTCTTTTGCATATTCAGCAGCGGAACCAGGTTTTTCTGGTCGCTGTCGACGATGTACTTATTTCCAAGCCTGGGGAGAACCTCTGACAGTGCTTCCAGGTACATTCTCCTCCTCGTGACATCTTTCGCTGTTCTATATGAATTGTGCAATGAAACAAAACGCGCCGAATCACCCTTTGCCTTGTTGGTTCTGTCCACCGCATATCCCTCGGCGGCCCGGATTGTTCGCTGGGCCTCGCCCCGCGCCGCCGGGATAGCCTTGTTGTAGTCTTCACGCGCCTCGTATATCATCCGCTCCTTCTCCTGCAGCGCCTGATTCACCTCGTTGAATGACGGCTGCACGGGCGGAGGAACGTTGGTGTTTTTCAGCTCCACGTTCACCACCCGGAGCCCGGTATTCGCCGCTGCCAGAAGCTCCTGAAGGTCTACCTTGGCCTTGTCGGCGATTTCGAGCCGCTCGGTGATGACTTCGTTAATGCTGCGATCACCGATAATTTCGCGCATGGAGGCCTCCGACAGGTCCCGAAGCGTTCCCTCGACATCGCGCACCTTGAACAGGTACTTGACCGGATCGTTTATCTGGTACTGCACCAGCCACTCGACCACGGCACAGTTGAGATCCCCGGTCAGAACGAGCGACTCGCCGACGTATTTATCACCGCGATCGTACTGGGTTTGCACTCCGGACTTGAGCGTCCGGAAACCGAACTCCTCTTTCTTGACCTCTTTGACCTTCACGTTGGTGCGCTTCTCGATGCCGTCGGGCCACTTAAAGCGAAGGCCGGGGCCACGCTGGCGGTGGTACTTTCCGAACCGTTGTATCACAGCGATCTCGTCTGCCGACACCGTGTACAGGCCGGTGAAGAATATCCAGCCGCCGACTACAATAAGGGCAAGGACACCCAGAGTAAATCGTCGATGCCCCCGGAATCGCCCCTGCACGCGGCGAATCAGGTCGTTAGGGTCGAATGGTTCCTGCATGGCAGTAGCCCCTCTCCCGTTAGGGTTGTTGACTGAAGAAAACATGCCCGCGGGCCGCGCGGGGAGCTAAATATAGTTGATCCGGGGCGATCGTGGGCGGGGCGGACGAACCAATCACTCCCGGCATTCGGTCGTCTGCGGGTATTCCCAGTTCTCCCGCCATTTCCCTCTCGGCAGGTCCGCCAGGAAATCGATACGCGCGAACACGCTTTCTACAAGATCGCGGTTGCGCCGGGGGGTGTAGGTGATGAGATCGCCGGTGATGTCGCCTGAAAGGCGGGCGTTGATGTCGGCCGCCTTGACCGGCTTGGCACAGGAGAAATCCAGGCCCGCAAACACGATAGTCCGTATTTTCCGGTTCTCGCACGTCCTGAAATGGGCTGCCCGCGCGCCGACATCATAGACAATGCTCCATTTTGTATAGTAGCCGGCGGAAACATCTTTGAGAATGTCAAATGCGTACTTCACATTGTCGTCCCGGTCGCCTGCGGCGAATTCTTTCGTTCGATCTGCCGCGCGGGCAAATCGCGCCAGCGACGACCGATCGTCGGGTATGGCAAGAACACCGCCGTAACCGCGGAGCTGCCTGACAAACCGCATCGACTGGTCATATGTGCTGTTGGTCAGAGCGCGAAGCGGAAAGTCTTTCCCCGTATGCGCGACCAGACTGCCCTCGAGAAACTCCACGCCGGCACAGGCGCCCGACTCGTCACACACAAGGTAGTGAACGGGCGCTTTTGCCCGCGGCCGGATCCGGATATCGCTGTCACTTTCCAGCACTTGTTCCACGGATGCGTGGCAATCGAGGTGGTATTGTATCCATTGAAGGTTCCCTATTGCGCGGCGTGAATCAATGCCGGGATACTCGGTATCCTCGAGCCACATGGTTTCGACTACCAGGCCGGCCTCATTCATGCCGCCCAGCGGCATCTCGCGTCCGAACTGATTGAAGGTCACGCTGCCAAAACGCGAAATCCAGGAAACCGGATTGGTATCAGCGACCGCGGTCTTGGCGACATTCCGCTTGTTCACAACAACATACCCGTCGCCGATGTCCCAGTCGTAATTCTTCCCGACAAGCACATGGCCGGTGTCAGCGAGACAGAATGTCGTACAGGCATTCGTCGCGAATGCCCAGAAAAAGCAAATCGCGCCTGCAACACCCATCGCCGGCCGTAATCCCGGCAGAAAGCGCCCGGACAATCCGGTAGAATTCCTTAATGCATTTTGTGACACAAGTGCCGATATCACCAACTTTATCAACCTGTTATTACTGACGCATCGAGGTTGAAGGTCTCTCAGGCGTGTCCGGGTTGGACCACGACGCATCGTCGTCTTTGTCAGGCTCCTGGTTGGATCGCACATACAGGATGATCGCTACGGGGGCCGCAAGCGCTATGGCCGTTGGAATCCAGAATGCCGGGCTCCGGAGCACGTGCTTCTTTGGGCGCGCGGCTCCTTGAGCGGGCTGCGCCTCGGAAACCTGTTCTGCTTCGAGCGGTCCCTTCGTTTCACCCCCGGGTGGAGCGGTTACGCCGGCGAGCTTCGCCTCCACCGCGGACAATGCGTTCTTCACAAGCTCTTTGGTCTGACGAGGCAGGAACTTGATCACCAATTGCGATTTTGGACCATTGTATTCCCCCGACATCCTGGCAATTGCATCGCCGGTTTCGATATCGTACATGTGCAGCTCCACTTCAAACGGCTGTCCTTTCTGGTCGATGGCCAGTGTTACAGCATAGTGGGCATTGAGCGCCTCGCCGATCCCCCGAATACAGGTCTTGTCCGGACACGCGTGTACCCGTTCAACATCTTTTTCGCGCAGTACGTCTTGCATGTCCTTCAGCTCGATCGCCTTGAGCCGGTTGTTTTTGTCCAGCTCGCCGGCTATGGCATCGAGCATGACCCCGATTTCCCCTTTGCTCAACATGTCGGCTTTCTTGGGGCTGAGCACAACCACGCGCGCCTCCTGGGCGGCAGCCCATGCCACAACCATCAGGACCATACTGCATGATCGAACCATAGTTTTTTCCCTCATACCGGTATTATCCCCTTAGTGGAGGTACGTTACCCGTGCGTCGAAAACGCTTTTCTTTCCGCTCTTGTGAGTGATGTTCATGCGCAGCAGGTACATTCCCGATGCCAGCGGACGTCCGGCCGCGATCTTGGCATCAAAAGTCGCCAGATGCAAGCCTGGGGTGAGGTCCGTGACCGCATGCTCCCACACGCGACGTCCGGCCAGGGAATACAGGGCAAACGAACACTCGCGGACATTCCCCCACGGAAGCGAATACCGAACCTGGAGCCGGCGGCCGAACGGGTTCGGGTACGCGCCCAGAAGCGCTGCTCGGTACAGCACAAAGTTTTCTTTATACCGCGCAAGATACTCCTCGGTGCCGACCGCTACGAACCGGTACTTGCTCTCGAAAGCCCCGAGAGAAACCTCCATTGATGTGCCGCTTTCCCACTCACCGGAGAGCGGGTTGAGTACGCGCATGTACATGCCGGCGGGAATGCTTCCCCGCGGCGAGAATTCCCAGATCGCGCTGCGGGGCTGCTCGGATGCATTTGTCAGGACCAGTCCGAAATCGGCCCCGTCGTTTTCCATGCCCGCGATCGTTGCATAGCCGTGCTGACTGCCCGTTTTTATATCGAATACGCGCTGGCGAAGCGGCGAGAACGTAGGGGCCGCGGGATAGTAGGGCGCGCCGGTATGCCCGGGAATGCACCCGCAGATCACCCGATTGGCAGCGAACCCGTCACCAGCAGCGGCTGTCCCTGCTACCGACCACTCCCCCTGTTTCAATCGCGGACGTTTCGCGGCTCCGTTCGCCTGATGCGACATAGGCGCCGGGTAAGGCGGAATATTCAGCACTACAGGCGTATCGAGAGGATTGAAGACCGTGAAACCGGCGAGGCGCGATGAGTCGAGTAGCGTATCCGGAAACGAGTATGCTCCTGAACCCGGAATATGAAGCTCAACCGCAGAGTATACAGTGCCGTCGGTCCACCGGTAGAACCGCAGGGAATCGGCGCCGTCGCCCGAATGCGCGACCACATCGGAGATACGTATATCGAATTTAAACGGCAATCCGAAATCAAGCCACCCGTCGGCGGGAACAGACATCCGGTACGGCTCCCTGAAAGAAACGGTGGCCCCGGAGCCGAGATTGAAACCTGCGGCCTTTTTGACGGCCACCCAGAGAAGGCGGCCGGGCGCAAGCGCAAAGCTGTCGGCAAGCGAGCTGGAGTATTCCGTCCATTCACCGTCCACCCATCGCATGATCCGGAAGTCCTCGCGGGCATAGCCTGCCTTGCTGCTCAAATCGTTCAGCGCGTACAGCGGATTGGTTTCATCGAGGTCGGCGGTCGGATAAATAGGATACCACTTCTGCTTCTTCTGCAGTGTTACGTTGTCGAACTGGCTCCCGTATAGCCGCCGCGACAAGTTGATCGTGTCGATATGCGCACCGTCATTGAGAACAAGCATGGCCATCATGCCCCGCCCCACCTGCATGTCGGTGTAGCTTATCTCGGTATAGAGGGTCTCCACGCCCGTGGACAGGAATCCCCCGCTCACCAGGCTGAGACTGTCTCCCGCGCCGCCGCGCGACACCAGGAAACTCCACTCGAGGTTGCCGATGGTGTTATTGATAATGAATGTGTCCTGGATCGATGTGCGCACCTCGAAGGAATCCACACCGCTCGTGTCGGTAATCAGGGTGAGTATCTTCGACGGCGCTGCAAGATCGACCAGCGCGATGAAGGGAAATGCGAGGTCGCCCGTGTGCAGCCACACGTACCCGCTGTCGACGGAAGAGGCGGACTCCAGGTGATATGTTCCGAAATCATCGATGCGGTAAATGCGGACATCACTCGAGTCGGCACCCGCGGGAAGCGAGTCGATGCGGAGCCCGATGGTGATCGGTGAGCTGCGTGTTTCGTTGGCAAAGGTGAACGATGTACCCACCTGCAGGAGTCCGTCCGGCACCTTCCCGGTCTGATCGTACGGCCGTACCGTATCATCGATTTCGTCGTAGAAGGCCCCGCTGGAAATGAGTATGACCGCACCGTCAAGAAGCATAAATATCGAATCGGAGCCGTTGTGGATCACCACGTGATCCAGGGTGTCGCCGAAAGAAGAGTTGTTGATGAGAATGGAGTCCTTGAAAATCCGCCCTGTGGCTCCGCCCGCATCTTTTACCGTCATGGCATAGTACACCATCTGCTCGGTTCCGGCGAAAGCCGGATCCGCGATGCGGAACACATAAGGCTCTATCTGCCGCACGCTGTCCGCGGGTTTCCACACGACATTCGAGTCGGATGCGAAATCTACGGTATCGGTAAAGCCGTACCACACGCCCACTTCGGATGAGTCCGCATCCAGGGCACGGGTCTGCGCAATGCGCACTCTGAGCGACGTATCAGCCGGCTGGTATGATGCGCCCGCCAGCTCAATCTCGGCCTCTATCCTGGTGGTGTCGGACATGTCCACGCTGTCTCCATTGGCCTGGATAAAGGGCGGGATAGAGTCGCCGCCGTCCATCAGACGCCAGAACGGCGCTGCCAGGAAAAAGTACACCGACGAATCAGGATGCAGCCGGGTGGAGTCTATCTCAACCACAAATGGATCGCCGGCCGATTTCATGAGGGCAAGCGGAAATGTGATGAGTTCATCGGCTGACAAGTCCGGTGTGGAAGGATACCCCGTGGGGCTGTACCATATACCCACGGTGTCTGCATAGTTGGAGTACTCGCTCTCGGTTGAAGGAATTCCCGAGAAATTGCTTATGGAAAGCTCCACATGCCCCGGCCCGAGCGCCTGTCCGCGGACCATTACCGGATTCGCGGGTGAAGCCAGCTCAGGGGTAGTAGTGCTGTCAACGAGCGCGGGCGAAGCGTTCCCGGCGGTATCGGTCACCCACAGGGCGGCGTAGTATTTGGTCTCGGGTGTCAGGCCCGAGGGAATTACCGAACGAATGCCGTCCTCGGTCTCGACCGGCCATTTTCCGGCCGATACCTTGTCGGTCGAGGTAGGCGTGGGTATGCTACCCGCGCTGTAGTATGCCCATATGGTGTCCGCATCGGGAGAATCGGATTCGGGCGTCGTCCAGAAAATCTCGATTGCTGTGGCGCCCGCCGCAAAAAAAGTCAATTCGGTAACAATGTCC
>WJMI01000164.1 GCA_014728015.1 Chitinivibrionales bacterium
CCGCTCCGCGCGGGTTTGTCGAAGTGTCTCCGGCTGCCGCGACGGCCAGGGGGAAAAGCCCGGCACTCCGCGGCGAATCGCAAATCAGCGTGACGATCAGCACTCCCGGCTTGCAGGTGCGAACCGCGCGGCTTTCAATGCCCCCGGGGGAGCGCATCACTAATGCATCAATCTTCGACACGCGCGGGCGCCTCATTGCCCGCCTGAATGCCGGGGCGCAAAACAGCGGCGATATCGTTCGTCTCACTTGGGACGGCCGCGATCGGCGGGGTGGATGGGCCGGTGCCGGGACATATCTCGTGAAGGTGCGCGGGACAAGGACCGAGAGGGCCGCAAAGCTTACTCTGCGCTCGTAGTGTTCTGTGCCGTCCACTGCGACGCTCGCCTCGCACACGAAGCTGTTCTCGGCATTTCGTGTTTCGTCGTTTACAGAAGAATCCGGCTAGTACAACTGCCGCATAAGGTCCCAGAGGTATTTCGCGGAAAGCGCATCTTCGTTGTCGCCGAATGATTCCTCTGAGCGGATGTTGGTCTTGTTTCCCGAAATGATATTTCGGCCGGCGACCAGGCGAGAGCTGAGCTGGAGGCATACTCCTACGATGTTCTCGGTAATCGTGTTATCGAGCACGAACGGCGAGGCAAAATCCGCCACAATACCGTAGCGATTGCGATATATCGAGCAGTCGGTTATATGGGCCTGGGACTTGTTGGTGCAGTACAGGGCATAGTGGTTGCCCACGAATTCGCATGAGTCAAATATCGGTTTTGCTTTCCACACGAGGTTCCGGTATGCGCCCTCGAACCGGCAGTGGCGGAATATCGCGTTGGCCTTGCTGCCGACAATTTCGAACCCCTGCCAGCAGGCCTTGTCGGTCGAGCCGCGCGCGCGATTTGCGCACGTAAACTCGATAGGCTTCTCGCGCGTGCCCTCCGCGATAAACACGCCCCGCACGAGCACCCGTTGGTACCCGACAAACTCGATTTTCACGCCCGGTTTCACCGTGCACACCCCATCTTCGAGAATGGCAAGCGATGCATTGAGCGTAGTGTCGCGCTCGAATACGAGCGAGGGCATTCCCGCGCGGGATGCCGTGGCCCCCGCGCACAGAACCACCGGGATCGCCGCGACCAGGGCCCGGAGCCGCCTCCGGGGCCTGCATCGCGTTCGCGCATGCACATCACTCCACATCACCGGCGGCCCTTTCCTGTTCGGCGTCTACCAGCACAATGGAGGCGTGCTCTTGCCAGTCGATAGAGAACACGCCCTCCTGCCCGCCCTGCGGCACGGTGAACTCGACCCGCGCGCGAAGCAGCGCCTTATCGTCGACATCGAGTACCGCCGATCCCGCGCCCTTTCCTTTGCGCGGCATATCGTCGAGGAACCCGCTTGTGTCCACGTCCTGCGGATCCAGGGCGTAGCTGAGCGACCAACTCAGATACGCCAGCCGATGCCCGTTTTCCGCACGCCGCAAGCTGTCAAATGTAAAAGACCGGTATACATGCCCTATCGCATCACCATGCTTTGTCGGAATGGGCAGCTTCTTTTCGCGTTCCCATGAAAACCCGGGCCGTACGCGGCCGTCGGGAAGCAGCGGCATCATTTTGAAAAAATGCCGGTAGAGTTCGCCGTGCCCCGCGCCGACCACGGGCACCGGCGTGCTGTCCGGAAGTCCCGCAAATCCGTCGCGAAGAGAATAACTGATATCGAACACCTCGAGCCGACGGCGCACATCCGCGGCCTCGTCTTCCCGAAGAAGCGCTGACTCCAGCGAGACATCGCGGGTAGTCGCATGCACCAGCGTGGGATCCGTGGTGTCCCCGCGCCCCACGAGACGGCACCGCATGGTGTTCCCGAATGATGATACGGAATCGCCGAGTGACACGCGGCCGCCGACGGTCAAGGCGAAATCATAGTGCCACTCGTCGCGCGCGGTAAAATCCACGCTCAACGAAACGCGCTCCCGCTGGGCACAGGCGCTCAGGAGCCCGATAGCGGTCAGGCAGGCGAAATGTCTCGCGGATATCGTCATGGCCGCGCTTTCTTCTTGCCTTTGCACTTGCTGTATAGGTAAAATATTATGCTAGTTGGTCTGGAACAAGCCAATCCCCAATCACTCTTTGCCTGTATGCATCCGATGACCAAAACGATCAAGGCCGACACGTATCTTTTCCGCGAAAATGACCGCTCACGGGAGCTCTACATTATACAGAGCGGCAAGGTCAAGATTTTCCGCACTATCGGCAAACGTGAAGTGGAAATTGCGGTCCTTTCCAAGGGGGCCGTGCTCGGCGAGATGTCGCTCATTGACGGCAAGCCGCGCAGCGCGTCGGCCAAGGCCATCGTCGACTGCTCTGTCGTGATTATCGATGCCGACACGTTTCACACCAAGGTCCGCGGCGTCCCGCCGTGGTTCATGACTATCATCCGTATGGTCTCGCAGAAAATCCGCGGCGCGAACCGGCATCTCGAGCGCATGCAGTTCGACCGGCGCGGTATCAATGTCATCCTCGCCCTTCAGTACTTCTTCTACCAGAGCGCGGGCGCGTCCGGTGAAACGGAGTATGAGCTCGACCTCGCCGCCGCGAAAAGCCGGCTTTCCCAGCTACTCTCGGTAAGCCAGCATCGGATTGCCTATATCCTCGACTTTCTCCAGCTGCACAATCTGGTAACCGTTGCCGACGACCGCCTCCGGTGCGTCGATATCGCCGAGCTGGACGAATACTGTGCGTTTCTTCGCAAGCTGGTCCGGAAGTCCTTTGACAAGATTCAACCGGTTGACGGAGACCTCGGCAACGTGCTCCTGTCGCTCGAGCGCGCCGTGGCTGTGTCCGCTCAAGAACAGCACGCGATGACCGGCGAGGAATTCCAGGCGGTGCTTGCTGAAGCGGGCGCGCGGGATGATCCCGCGGCCGTCGTCGATCTCCTCAAAAACCGGGGAATACTGACTGTAAAGAAAGGTGACACTGCGCCGTCCGGGGAGAACGCGCTTGCAGGGACCGCTTTGTATATTACCATACCGGTACTTAAAGAGTACGCCCTCGCCCGGAAATTCTCATCAATGGTGCCCAATGCATGAGTAAAGTTACCTCGTTCAGTCGCTGTTTCCTTGCCGCCTGTTGTCTGTGGGCGGTTTGCGTGCATGGCGCAACCGAGAAGCGCGGCGTTATCGACCAGGCCGAGCGGTGGACGGTCGAGCAGAGCCCGTATATCGTGAGTGATGATATCCTGGTCACTCAAAATGCCCGTCTGTATATCGCCCCCGGGGTCACCGTCTATGTGGGAAAGCCCCATTCCTACGACAAGCGCATCCGCCAAATCGATCATCTCGACTCCTTTACCGTATCGATTCGGGTCGAAGGCACCCTGACGTGCGCCGGCCGGCGCGAAAACCGCATCACGATCGTGGGCCAGTATACGGATTCGGCGCAGTGCGACTGGTACGGGCTTGTCCTCGACGGGGCCTTGTCCGACGAAACCGAAATTGGTTTCACCGATATCGCGGGTGCATGCCACGGCCTGATGGTCCGTAGAGGATCGCCCCTGGTGCATCATTCGGTATTCGAATACAATAATGTAGGGTTGACTTTCAAAGAAGGCTCCGGGGCGAAAATCCTCAATTGCGTGGTCGCCCATAACTTTGCCACCGGCGTGCGGATAGAAAAAGCCAATCCGATCCTGCTGAACAACCTTATCGTGTTCAACAGAAACAACGGCGTGTGGTCCGACGGTGTTTCGCATTTCACACTGGAATACAACTGCATATACGGCAATATCGACGGCGACCTTGTGGGATGCGATCCCCGGCTCGGTATTCTTTCGGATATTAACAAGAACAAAGACTCGGTCGACTACAAGCACAACCTGGTGGCCGATCCGGTGTTTGCCGGCACCGCGGCCGAATCGCTGGCAGTCGAACATGACGTTTCGCTGCCGGAACGCAAATCCCAGGTAATCGATACAACGCTCGCCAAGGTGCTGTACGAGTCCCTTCCCGACTCAATCCCCTTCCGCCGCCCTACGGCCGCCGCGGCTCTCCGGTACGTGCTGTCCACGTATTCCCCATGCATCGATGCCGGAAAGAAAGGCCGCATATATAAGGACCCCGATAACTCCCGCAGCGACATGGGGGTCCACGGCGGGCCGGAATTTTTTCAGTTGGATTAGGTGGCCGCTTACGGCCCAACGGATGGGCAAACGGGCACGCTACAACCCGAAATCGATTACGGGTGTTCCCCTGCTTCCGCCCCCGCCAATGACACATTGTACCCTGCAATCGACCGCCGCCACCGCACCTGGGAAAGCAGGCATAGCACTCCCCCGCCCGCGGCTATGGTCGCGCCGATTGGCAGCACGAACACGGGCGGCGCATAGTCGTATGCATCCGGTTCAAGCGCCACGGGTACCATCAGAAAGGAAACCACGCCGCCCAGAATAGACAGGCTTACGCCGAACAGGAAATTCTCTCTGCTCGTAAGAAGCAGCCCCATGGGTGCGGGATTGGGCGCGACCGCATACACACGCCGCAGGCTTTCATACCCGCGCAACGTGTCGCCGTCAAATGTGAACCGATGACCGCCCAGATGCTGGACCATGCCTGGCTGGGGACCTTGTGCTGTTACCACCCGGGCAACGAACACCAGGATAAGAAGCATTGGATGGAGTGGCCTCGTCTGTTCCCTCATCTCTTTCATATCAGTATGCCAGTTTCTCGCCGTACACCCGCGCGCTGTCGAGCACATAGGTCACCGCGAACCGGCTCCGCTCGTCGATCATCGAGACAATCCCGACAGAGTCGGCGAATACTATCCGCGTAAAACCGTGCAGCACAGGCGTTTCGTATGTCAAAGTGACCGTCCGGCGATACGTGGTATCACCGACCTCTGACGAGTCGCGGTATTCGTAATGGACACTCCCGGAGGCACTCCCGAACGTCCCGCTGCGCTCGGTCAGCCGCAACGGGAGAAACAGATGGTAGCCGCCGGTAAGCGATTCGCTGAACAGGACTGATGTCGACGTGCGCTTGAACCAGTCATCCGTGGTATCGACCTGCTCTTCCATAAAAGTCACCTTGTAATACACATCGTCGTCATCCGAAATAGTGCTGTTCACATCGATCGTAAGCCGGTTCCCTCCGCTCTCCGTGTACTGCCACCAGTTATCGACATCGGCAAACGGAAACGGGTCCAGGTTCGAGGGCGGCCCCGGGTCGGGCTCTGTTCCCCCGCTGTCCAGAATGCATGTCGCCGTTCCCAGCACGATTACGGCCGCTGCGGTCGAAAACGCTGCGCGCGTCAATCTGAAGAGAGTACGTCTCATGGAGGATTCCTCCGTTGTGTGCTTGGCTGTGTGCCTGCAATATACCTACCGGACTTCGGACCTTCGCAAGCCCGCGGAACTGATCGCCGGCAAGCCGCAGGGCTATGTCAGCAGGCCCTCATACACTGCCGTCGGTGCGCTGCTGGCATCAAACATGCCGAAATATCCGCCGCGGTATGACCAGACGGTCCAGGGGATATTGTGACGCTCGAGCACCGACCTGAAATCCCGGATCCATGCCCGCCGAATCTCTGGGGGAGCGAACTCTATGACCCCGAACTCGCCGCAGTGGACCGGGCAGCCCGCCCGCTCGCCGGCGGCTATTACCGGCTGGATGTCCTGCTCCATGACCGACGCATCGGCGTAGCGGTTGTACTCGACCGCCTTCTCGCGGGCATCCGGCTTTGCATCAAGCCGCGCGAGATCTTCTTTGGCGATAGGAACTCCCGGATAGCGTATGGGCCCTTCATACTCGCGGCATCCGGTCACGAACGGCGCGCGATAATGCGTCACCTGCATGGGATCGTAGTAGTGAAACGTGAGCATGAGGTTCGGATCGTTTTTTGGTATGTCAAGGTTCGGATAGGTCCGCACCTGGTTCCACCGGTTCGACCCGAGGATAAGCGTCCTGTCCGGTTCCCGCTCCCGGAGCGCGTGGTATGCCGGTTTGTACACCCTGTTCCAATCATCATCATTGTCGGCCACTGGTTCGTTCATCAGCTCGTACGCGACCGTGTCTGCCGGACGGGCGCGGAATTCCGCGGACAGTTCGCGCCATAAACCCGCGAACCGGTCCGGTTCTCCAGGATCGGTAAACAGGGTCCTGCGCCCGGGAATGTTGAAATGATGCGTTCGCAGGACGTGCAGCTCGACGATGGCGCGCAACCCGGCATTGCGCGCCCAGTCAAGAAAGCTCCCGACAACGTCCCAGGCCCCGGCGATACGACACCCGCGCGCATCCCAGAGGATGCTTTCCACCAGGGGCAGGCGCACGTGATCCAGTCCGATTGCCGCGCACCGGGCAAGATCCTTCTCGGTAAACCACCGGTCCTGGTCAAGAACATAGTCGCCGCCCATGTCTTTCCAGCCCCACATATTCACGCCGCGGCGGATTTCGAAAGTCATACTGTGCTCCTGATGGCTCCGGCGAGACGGGAGCGGGTGCTCATTCGGGGACTAATGGGAATCCGGAAGCAGGATTGATAGTTGTACTAGAACCGTAAAATATCTTCACCTTTCTCAACCTTCTCTACATACGCATCCGTATACTCGAACCTGATATCCGCTCCTGCGAGGGACGAGCCGTAGGGACGAACAATCTCCCCTGCCGAGAAATCATACACCTGCACCCACAGGGTCGCGGTCGTGATGCCGGTGTCGAGCGGCGGAAGCAGTTGCTGGACCGGGCGTCCGCCGGAGCCGACAATCATGAGGTCGTTGGGATCCACGCCGTCCATTTCTGTCGAATCGTGCTGATAGAACCATTGCGTGAAGTATGTTTCAGGTTCGATGGTGCCGTTCTTGGTGACACCGTCGTCGCGCATTTCCTCCCCGCGAATGATGCCGCTGTCGACCGCGACATAGTAGGTGTATCCGGTATCGAGAAGTATGGCGGCATCCGCGCCGGCCGTGTCCATGCGGCAGTATGCGGGACCAATTAAAAGGGTATCGCGCGGTTCTATCTCGAACCCGGCAGAAAACAGCACGTATGTCGTGTCGAGAATGCTCATCTCGGCGACGTTCAAGCGCACCGGAGCCGGGTTTTTCACTTTGTGAATGCCCATGAAATGAATCACCGGATTCCGGTTGACCGATACGCCCGGAAGCCATGTCAAATGGCGGTTATAGCGCACGGTGAAATCGCTTTCCACTTTGTATACATCGTTTATGGTCGCGAAAATGCGGGCCGGCGCGGACATCGCCTGCAGGAAGAAATTCATGAACACCAGCGCACTGTCCAGGGCCGCACTGTCGGCCGAAACGCTGTCCGACGACATACCACCGAAAGAAGCCATGAATTCCTGGAACCGCGGGTCCTGGTAGACCTGTACGGGGTCCGACGTGGCCATCAGGTCGAGCAGCTCGACAATCTCCTCGCGCTCGACCCCCTGCTGCGCCAGCAGGTCTTCGCTCACGCCATCACTCTCGGCAACGACATCGTCCGGCACCCGGAAGCGGATTGCCCTGATTTGCGTCACCGACGTATCGAACCCAGAAACATCGGGCGTGACCTCTTCGTACTCGAGCTGCTCCACGCTTTTCACGGCATCGCCGAAATAGGGACTCAGAATAACGTTCCACGATACGCCCCATTTGATTGATTCGATCGGCACGCCGGAGAAGTAGGCGACAAGCATCATGCTGTCGCCGGGCGCCGCCTCGCACAGGGAGCTGTCCTGAAGGTTTACATACACGAAATCCAGCACGCGGGGACGGTCGCCCTGGTCGATACGCTCGAACCGGGTCGGCCAGTTGCTGCATCCCGCGACAAGCGCGACAGCGCCGCACAGTGCTGCCGCGAGCAGGCTCCTGCGGCCGCGCACACGCATTTCTGTTTCCCCGTTACGCATTAGAACTCCGCTTTCAGTCCGATAGACGGTATCGAATACTGGTAGGCGTATCTCTTGTTCTCCGTGCCGGTCTCATAATCGTACGGCTCGGCACTGTTGAATATTGCGAGCTGCGGGCTCTTGTACAGGAAGTAGTTGATATTGAAGAAATCGACGTAGGCCGTGAACATCCACTTCTCGAACACGAATTTCTTGTCAATTCGCAGATCAAGCTGGAACGTCGGCGGCAGGCGTGTCGAGCGCGCTTCTCCTTCTTCCCGATCGAAGAAATGCAGGTGTTCGCGGTAGACCGAGCCGATAACCGGTGTCTGCGGGTCGCCCGTGGTGTACTGGAGCTTGAACCCGGCCTCCCAGTTCCGGGGAAGCCGCCAGCTGCCCACCGCGATCACGTTGTGCGTCTGATCTTTGCTGTATAGCGCCCAGTCGTCTTCCTGGTAATCGAAATACTCGCTGCGGGAGAGCGAATACGCCAGCCACCCGAAGAACCGCTCGCTCTGATCGTGGCGGAGCATGAATTCCAGGCCGTACATGCGGCGCTTGCCATTGTCAAGAAACAGGCGCGAGCCGCCGGCAAGGTCGGTGCTGTCCGCGTACCGCGCGACCTTCCACTGCATGTTGTAGTATCCCTGGACATCGGTGTGAACCAGGTCGGTGGCCTGCCACTCGTGGCCGAGCACGTAATGCGATGCGCGCGTGGCCGAGAGCGCGGGGTCGCCCCAGTCGGGGTGAATGGACTGGCCCATGGGCTCCGGGGTCTGGCTGTAGTTGCCGGTCGCCAGCTTGAGCGTGTGATCAGGAATAACTTCGTACCGGCAGGTCAGACGGAATGACGGTTCCCCTGAGAAACGCGTCTCGTTTTCCATGAAACCATAGTCCCAGAATTCCGGCACGTTGGCGCCCCGATAATCGAGCTCGGGAAAAAAATCGTACCGGATGCCCGGAATGATCAGCAGTTGTTCAACAGGCCGCCACTCCAGATTGAGATAGCCCCCTATCACACCGAACACCCAGTTATCGGTAGTGTCGGCGTTGATTTCATTCGTTGCATCGATCAACACCAGTTCCATGTTGTAGGGCATGACCTGTGCATCGGCGCCGACATTCACCTGAAACTGATCTCCCGGTTTCACGCTGACCTGGTCGCGCAGGTAATGCATCCACAGGTTCTCGGTCGATCGAAACGCTCCGCCGCCCGCTACTTCCGACTGCGCGCGCGTGGTCGACAGCCGAAGCGCATTGGTGACCGCGTCGGTGACCTTCCAGTCCCACCCCAGAAGGCCCATATGGAACAGAATCTCCACATTGAACGCATCTTTGGCATCGGATATCTCCGAGCTCCCGCCGCGTATCTCGCTGGTAATCAGCTCGAGCCCGTCCTTGACACCAAATCCGGTAACATACACGTGCTGGTTTTCGGTGATGTCAATGTCGGTGCGCAGGATATAATCCCAGTAGTAGGGCGCGGTGGTCAAGACAAACACCTGCGGGTTCCGGCTGACTCCGAACTTGATGAGGTCGCCGATGAAACTTCGCCGGACCTCCCCCAGCATGGAGACTTTCTTGTTTTTGCTCACCGGGCCTTCCACGAACAGCGCGCCGTCAAGGAAATTGGCATCCGCATATCCGTGCCACCGGTCGGTCTTGGGACGGCGCCCGGTTACTTCGATGATACCCGCCACGGCCCCGCCGTACCGCGAGCCCCAGCCCCCGGGATAGAAATCGACCGCCTCGAGCGCATCGGAGTTGTAGGTCGACTTGATACCTCCGAAATGGAAAAGCAATGGAATCTCAACCCCGTCCAGGAAAAACCGGGAATCGCCCGTCGATGCGCCGCGCACGACTATCTGCGACGAACCAAACGTGGGGCGCGCCACGCCCGGCAGGGCCTGCACGACCTTTACCGCATCCCCGCCCAGCCCGGGGACCTTCTTGACCTCGTGCAAGGTCAACTGGCGCCGGCTCACTTCCTTCTTCTCTTTCTTGCCGTATACTACAATTTCGTAGTCGGAATACGAAACGCGATTGAGGCGGTAGGTGACCATGGTCTCCTGGGACGGCATGATGACTTCACGCTCGCGGAATTCCTCATAGCCCGTGGCCGGCACGGCGACCTCGATCGTGCAGGCAGGCAGCGAATAGAACCGAAACGCCCCAAGCGAATCGGTAATCGTCACCAGCCGGTCCTCTTCGAGGCCCTGCCCCTCGAACTGGCCCAGGCGCTCTCGATAGGCGCTGAACGGAACCGGCAGCGAGGTGTCTGACACGGTGTCAACAAAGGAAACGACCACCATGGCATCGGCAATGGGAGAGCGGGTGCCGCGCTCGACCAGCCTGCCGCTGAAATTGACATACTTCTCGACCCTCTCCACGATCTCCTGAAGCGTAAACGCATACTCATACTGAATAAGCACCGGTATCGGCTCGCCCTCGGAGATGGCCGGGGTAAACTCGAATTGTCTCAACGCATCCGCGGCGCTTTTGTCCAGCACCGGGTGCACGCCGCGCACTACCGCGACACTGTCCACGGTCCCGCTGTCACTCACGACCACGTCCAGAAGCACTGCTCCCTGGATCCCCCGGCCGTAGATCTCCGGCGGATATCGGGCATCGACCCGCTTCACGATTTCGGGCATGCGCTCGATAGGCGGCAGCTCGTCTTCGACAACCACGGTAGTGTCTTCCGCAACAATAGCAGCCATGCTGCCGGCCGGCGCAATCGATGCTGAATCCTCTGCCCGCGCGGCGGTGGCCGGGACTTCCTCGAGCTCAATTTCCGGCGCATCGACATGAGCAGCCGCTTCTTCTTCTACGCCATCACCGGGAGGGAGCTTGACGGCCGCATCGGTCGAATCGGCCGCAAACACGCAGCAGGCACACCACCCGATTACGCCCAGGACGCGCGCGCGCCGCAATGCCTCAGAAGAGTTGTAAATGTCCTCGAGTACCACTGACAATCCTTTGCCTGTCAGAACCTTACCCTGAGTGATACGCCGGCTGTACCGTCGGCGCGCGCTATCGGCACAATGGTAATGCGTTTTGCTTCCCGTGCCTCGCCAACAACGCCAATCCGCTTGAGATAGAGATACGAATAGATACCGGCAAATGCCCACGCAGCATCGGCGGCGATGCCGACCCCTGTCGCGGCGCCGGCAAGAAGCTCGTCGCTTATGTATTCCTTCGCGGTATCTGTATACATGCGCAGGAGAAACGGTGCAAAGGAAAGCGCGCCCGCCGCCGCGGTCAGCCCCCATCCCGAGAAGTAGATCGTCCAGGAGAGATTGCGCGGCGCATCCTCGTGCATGAACCGCTCAAATGCATCCGCCACTTCAGACGTTCTCATGCACGCCATCGGCGGGCCGGCATAGCGAAGGCCTGAGGCCAGAAGAGAAGGGCTGAGCAGGGCAAGCTGATCTTCCAGGTCCTCCGGGCCAAGCTTCTGGCTTTGGGGAAGTATCAGCCCGTATTGAATGATCGCGCCTGAGAGAAAAAGCGCATTCCCCGCAAACACGGCCGAGCGCTTCTGCTGCACAATCGATGACACGCGACCCGGCCGCGCTTCTGACTGTGTGCTTCTCGGCTCCCCGACGGACACTCCAAGTGTCTCGGACGGAACCGCCCCGGGGGAGTTCTCTGATCCTGAAGGTGCAGCTATCAGGAAGGTTGCGCAAAGTATGGGTAGAAATGGTTTGTACACGTTTCAGGATTCCTCTTGCGCCATAAACATGGGCCTGCAAAATACAATCAAAGTCGATGTGCCTGCCCCGGAGTTCTTCCGGCTTCCCATGCGTGAAAGCAATGTTGAAAGCGCTGGAGTGCCCGCAGTCTCGGCATATGTGTAGGCCTCTATCATATCGTCAAGACTTAAGCGGTTCAAAACAGGGGTGCATTTAAAGCTAATTTACTGCCAATAAAGAAGTTAACCCTGGTCCGACCCAATTACACAATTTCAGCTACGGATCCCGAACCAACCGAACAGAAAACCCAAACTGCTTAAGGTAGTTGTAGCTGTTCAGGGTCTCATAGTCGTAGTACAGGTAAAACAGGAATGCGAGTGCTCCACCATACTCCGGATTTGTTGTCGCGCTCCACCAGTATGCATAGCTACTCTGGTTGACGAAACTGCCATAGTGGTCACGAGAACCGGCCGGAAGAGCCGAAAAACCGGAACTGTTGTTGCCACTCGGGCCGTTGCCAACATCGCCTGCCTGGCTCGCAAGATCCCATGCCGTCTTCGCGGCCAGTGACTTGCCTATCTTGTTAGCGCTGGTGCTCCCGTCCCAGTTGTACCCGTTGGCTATCAAGTACTCCTCCAGTTGCGTCCAATCGTCGTAAGTGGGAATGCGCCACCCCCCTGTCGCGCGAGTCAGCTTGCCCGTATTCAGTACATACCAGTTATACAACGCGCCCCATTTCTCCTGAATGGCCGGCGTGGAGCTGTTGTCGTAGAAGCAATATCCGGGGGTGGTGAGATTCGACCACGCGGTGGCATCTGTTACGAGGGGAATGGCGCTGCCGTCATTGTACTTCGTGGCGCGAAGGTTCTCTACTGTCCATACCTGATTTCCAATCCGCACGGTCTGATACTCGTTCCCGTCCGCATCCGTCACGTTCCCGGCATTGGGAACCATCTTCACCACGATACCACTCGTATCAGACGTTTTGATGGAATCTCGATAATCTATCTGCCCCTCTTTTACGACAAGCATTTCGTCAGAGATTTCCGAAGATACCTTCATCTGCTTGGCCAAAGCGGAACTACCATTTGAAACACGTTTTCGTTCTATTGAAACAGCACTATAAGGAGCCAACTTGATTATATGGTGTTCTTTCCCGACAGACACTCTGGCGAAGAAGATGCCTGCGGACGGGAGAGGTAGTTTCATTGCATGTGTGCCTGAACCGTAGGCTTGCTTCGTGTGGAAGATCCGCCTGCCGCCAATCGTATGGATGCTAATCTCGACTGATGTATTCTCGAATACATGTAGGGTTATCTTCCCGCTTTGAAGCCGAACAGAACCCGCGGTCATTGCGGCGCTTTGTACATTCTGTCGTATTTGCGACGAGTTGTCGGTAAGAGTGAAGCTTCCATCAGCTCCCGACGTTGTGGATATACCCGCGACCACAAGTGTTACCGTTGCTCCGGAAATTCCAGCGCCGCCGCTGTCCTTGACAACTCCGCTAATGTTCATTGCCTGGGCCATGCAAAGCACTGATGCCAGGAAAACCGCAGTAACAGTTTTGGACGAAATCACGGAATACCTCCCCGGGTCTGATCGTACATTTCAAATTATCAACCAGCCAAAGCGCCTGTCAGCAGGAAACAAAATCACGTCCCGAGAAGCTCGAACCGAATGGGGATGGTAATCCATACGGCCACCGGCCGTCCGTCCCGGGTTGCCGGCTCAAAAAGCGCATCGAAACACGCGGCGCGCGCAACCTCGGCCGACCCGTACCCGAGGTCCTGCTGTACAACTGCTTTCTTTACTTTGCCGTCCACATCAATAAGCACTTTCACCTTGATCACGCCCTCAACCTGGTTTTCGCGCATCTCGGCCGTGTACTCCGGCCGCGGTTTTCTGAGGTAGCGCGGATTTGTCTCGACGGTCGTGACTGACACCAGCTCCCCGACAATGTCCTTCCTGGTAGCCTCAACATCATCGATTTCCTTGTTGATGGTATTGCCCAGCTTGCCGATAACCGCATCGGAAAGCTTTCCGCCCGCGCCAATACCCGTGCTGTAGACCTTTTTGAGGCCGTAAATGCGCCGGGTCTGGCGTTTTGGAGACCGTTTCCGGATATCATCCTCTTTCTGCTTCAGCTGGGGCTTGTCGCTCAAATCCACCGGTTTGTCTTTTTTCTTGACTTTCTTCGGCTCTTTCTTGACAACGGGCGGTTTCTTCTCTTCGATGACGAACCGCGCCCGTATGCGCGACATGCGCTCCTTGATATCGATTTCCTCAGGCTCGACGGTCGTGAAATACGCTCCCATCCCGAGAAAGGCCGACACCGTGACCACCAGCACAGCCTTGAAAAGCCCTTCGACCAGGCCGGCATGGGTCGGTACATACAGCTCGTATGCCTTGAGGGATGGTGCTTTGTCCTGCACGGGCTATTCCTCTTCAAACGTGAGCACCGTGAAATCCGCAAAACCGGCTCTGCTGCACGAATACATCACGCGTTTCACAATATTGAACTCCACTTCTTTGTCGGTCTGAATCATCACCTCAGGGGCCTTGGCGGTGTCGTCGCATTTTTCCCGCTCGACCCGCATCCAGTCGTACAGAGTTGGTATCAGAAGCGAATCCGCGTCTGCGAAACTCTCGAGCGCGGCCAGCACGTTGCCGTCGGCAACCACCGCGTTTCTCGTGATTTCGATTGAGCAGGTCGGCCGGGGCGGCTTCTCCGATGTAGAGACCGGCAGCTCCAGGTCCGGCGACGGCGTAACGAGGTTGCCCTCGACCGAAAAACTCTTGATAAGGAACACCAGCAGAATAGTCATGACATCCACCAGCGATGTCAACTGGGGACGGAACGTGCTGCTTCCCGGTTCCTGAGCGTGGCTGACAGCAGGTATTCGCATCCTAGAGTTCTCTCCGGCTCTCGTCGGTGGCGCTCGACAGGCCGATCTTGGGAAACCCGAGCGCACGGCAGGCATCCATAATACGCACCACATGTTTGAACGTGATCCGGTCGCGTACCGCCAGAATGACCTCATCCTTGATTTCCACGTCCTCGCGATGCGCCCGCAGCCGTGCCGCCATACCATCGACATCGTACCGCCCGGCAACAAGCCCGAGCGAATCGAGCATGCGCTCGCCGTGCGTGATGGCCAGATAGTCGGGCGCAACCACCACCGTCAGCTTCAGCTTGGGTTTCCCCGAGGATGCATCCAGGCCGGTGCCCACATTGGGCGGAAGGGAGAACTCGATTATGGCCAGGTGGGTGAATACCGCCATTGACACGAGAAACGGTATCAGGATGATGAACATGTTCATCACCGGCGTGACATCAATGTCCGCCGCCTCGGCTGCTTCGGAGGGCGACCGTTCGCGCGTGAACGAGAGCGGGGTCATGAGCGCTTCTTCTTGAAGTAATTCAAGGTCCGCACGACAGCTTCATCCAGGTCTTTCACCTTGCGCTCGCGGAGATTGGACAGCATGGTATACATGATCATGCAGGGGACGGCCACGATGAGCCCGAATGCCGTGGTGTTCATGGCCTGCGAAATGCCCCGCGCGAGCATGGTGGCTTTCTGAGTGGCTTCCACGGCCGCCAGCGAGCTGAATGAAACCTGAAGCCCGGAAATGGTGCCGAGGAGCCCGAGAAGCGTGGCAATATTGGCGAACAGGGCGAGGTAGTTCAGCCGCTGCGACATCTTGGGCATCTCCCGTATCGCGGCCTCTTCCACGCCCTCGCGGATATCTTCGACCGGCATGTCGGCATCGAACCGCTCGAAAGCCGTCCGGAGAAGCACATCCACCGGCGCTTTTCTGCAGCATACGATCCGCCGCGCCTCATCGGTGCTGCCCGCATTCATGGCTTTTGCCAGCTCGGCGGCCATCCGGACGCCCTGGCTGCGACAGATGACGAAATAGAATATCAACCGTTCCACCACGACGGCGCACGCGACGGCAAGCACGACCAGAATGACCCACATGAACGGTCCGCCGGCGTTAAACTGCCGGGCAATTGTGTCAAGCATACCTGCTCACTTCCTAGTCCGGCATCGCCGGAGAAATACATGGTATCCATGGGCCCCGCCATGGACGCAAAAACGTACCAGAAAATAAGAAATGGGCGCTGGACTTCCGGCACCCATTTCCGTGGTATTCCCGAACGAAGAATACGGTTCAATCCGGCATTTCGTCACTCTCCAACAGAAGTCTATCAGCTTTCTCATCTTTGCTGTCGGCGGCTTCCTCGATTTCGCGGACCCGCACGGACAGATCCCTTGCCTTGTCCGCGAGCTCATCCGCGGTAGCACGGGCGCGGGCAATTGCCGCGCGCTCCTCTCCGGCCGGGATGTCGTCCTGCTCCTCGAAATACGGGCCATCCTCGAGCGAAGCCGCGCGCTCGCGAAGCTTTAGCGCGGCATTCTCCATCTCTTCGAGCTCTCGGTCAAGCCGTTCTGCTATGCGGCGAAGCCGAGCGGCATCCCGTCGAAGCTGCCGCGCTTCATGGCGCACCGTGCCGATATCGTGTGTGCCTGCATCGAGTTCGTCGTCCCGGGCGAGGCTTACCCCAATACAGCACGCGACACAGGCAGCAGCTACAAGCGACTTAATCATTCGGACCTCACGTGCGTGCAATTGCCAAACGCTTTCCCTGACACTAAACTACGGCCATCAGGGCGCATAAACAACACCGTTTCGGCAAGGCGCACACTATTTCGCCGTCAAACACGGTCAATCTGTGAAAACCACCCTTCGGCGGTCAATGGCACGCAGCGGCAGATTCGAAGCCTGAATGTCGAAATGCGGACTTCGCGCTTTTTATCCCTGGGCCAGCCGCTCGGAAAGCTCTTTGTAGCGCGAGCGGCTCAACGGCAGCACGATACCATCACGCAGCTCAAGCTCATACTTGCCGCCCCCGTGGATATGCACGTTGACCACTTCACGCATGTCGACAATGTAGGACTTGTGGGTTCGCGAGAAACGACCGGGAAGAATTCGTTCGAGTGACTCCAGCGACTTGCTGTGCAGGGCAACGCCGCCGTCGCGAAGGTGAATCTCGGCATAGTCACCGGCGCCCTGCAGGTAGAGGACCTGGTCGACCGGGATTATCTGGAGACGCCCCTGGTTTCTCACCACCAGCACCTGCGCCGGCTGAGGAACCGGCTGCGCGGGCGGCTTCTCCAGCCGTTCGAACGCGCGCATCAGGCGCTCCTTTTCGAACGGCTTTGGGACAAAGTCAAGGACGCCATACTCGTAGGCCCGGATCGCCTGATCGGTATTGGCTGATACGATAATCGTCTGAAATGACTCGGCGACCGCCCTGGTAAGGAGATCAAAACCGTTTTGCCCGCTGAGGTTGAGATCGAGAAGGAGGATATCGATGGAGTGCCGGGCGAGATATTGCTGTGACTCCTCGAGCGATTCGCGGATATCAACGGTCGTCGTCTTGTCCCCGAGGACCTCCTTTACAAGTCGCGCGAGCCGCCGCGCCGCGACCTTTTCGTCTTCAACGACCAGGATTCTCATGCACCCTCCCCCTCAATCTCCACAGTCACCTGCCATCCGTCATCAACCGGCCCCGCCGCCAGCGACCAGCGCCCCGGAAACGCCTCCTCGAGGCGCGTACGGACGTACCGGAGGCCCGTTCCCTCGACAAAGTCCTCACGCCGGGCCTCGGCCGCGCTATCGTTGTGAAGCATCAAGGTCAGCGTCTTATCACGCCGCCCGCCCCGCAAGGTAAACACGCCGTGGTCCTTGCCCCTGTACCCGTGAGTCAAGCCGTTTTCCACAAGCGTGTGGATAACAAGCGGCGGCAGGCGTTCCGACCCATCGATCCCCTCGGTGCGCATCTCGAACCGCTTTTCCTGCCGAAGGCTCATCACCTTGAGCTGCGCCTCGCACAGACGGATTTCCCGTTCCAGTTTGATGGTTTTCCTGCTCGAGAAGGAGAGCAGCATGCGGAGTTCGTCAGCCAGCGCATTGACCAGCCTCCCGGCGGTCTTTGGTTCTTCCTCGAGCCACGCCACAATGGAATTGAGAGAGTTGAGGAGGAAATGGGGCTGTATGTGCCGCTTCAGAAGCTCGATTTCGAGTCGCGCCGAGCGCAGTTGGGTCTCCTGGTGCCGCCGGTTCCGCTCGGCCATCTGGCGGGACAGCGACACGGTAATGACCAGTATTACAAATGCGAATCCAATGGCCCAGCCGTGCTCGGCCCGCGTGCGATACGAAACATAGGCACCAATCAGAAATATCAACAGCCCTACCAGTACCGTAACGCTTCCCGGGCGCCGGCGGCGGATCGCCCACACCGTGACGAAGATCGACAGCACGATAGTCGAGATCGACTGGATGCGGTTCATGCGATCGAGCGCGGGAAGCCATTCGACCGGGAGCACCCCGAACGCGGCGAATCGCGGCATCAGTACGATAGCGAGCGTCATGACCGCAATCAAGACGGAGAGGCGCTTCTGGTAGGGTGCGGAGAACTCAAACAGGAAAAAGATCGGAAGGAGCGACATCATGAAAAACCACGGGATGTCGTTGAGCGTTCCGAGAAGGAAGTAGTAGCCGAGGTCAATCTGGAAGTAGCGCAACATACTCTGGATAACGATATAGGTCGCGCATGAGAGGCAGAATGCGCTGAACAGCGCGGAGGGCCATTTGTTTGCGTGGCCCAGCAGCATGGCGATATGGAAAATCGCGGTGACTACGAAGATCCCGGCCAGAAACAAGGCAAGGGCGCCGCTGCGAAACAGGCGCATCTGTATTACCCCGAAATAAGCCAGCTGCACAGGCGGCGCCACCAGCCCGGAGAAGCTGTGGTGGTTCGACATGCGCATGGCAATGACATGCCTGCCGGCCGAGGTCAGCGACCGGTGAATCGGAAACACGCGACCGGACCGACCCGGGACTTCATCCGCGGGTGATTCGCCGACTTCGCCGTTTCGTGCCACGAGCTGACCGTCCCAATAGATCTCGCTCGCGCTCACCGCCGCGACCTGATACAGCGCCAGAGATCTCCCCGACTCAAGTGCCCCGGGAAAGAATATCTCTTTGCGATACCAGCGCGTTCCCTTGCCGGGCCCGCCATCGCTGATCCACAAACCGCTTCCCTTGTCCCATTCCCAGTGCGTATCATCGTACGCTGGATCGGCCCAGGCCATGCTGTCCCCGTAGAATGTCCGCCAGCCGACAAGGTCCGTGATCGGCGTTTCATCGAAAAACACGTACTCGGGGCCATCGAACGACTCGTCGAACTCCTCCTGGGCGGGAGACAGCGCGACAAATGCGCACATCAGAAGGATAAATGCGGTGAGCGTACTGCGATACACGGAAGGTGCACTCCTGTCCGGTGACTAAGATAGTTGTTTCGATTTTCGGGGTCAAACGGCCAAACCACGCGATGTATATTTACTATGGAAATTTGTCCCTGCATTCCGTTCGTCGAGCGCGAAATGCCGGGCCGCAAACACTATGCATCTTTCAGTACCAACCATGGGGATCGGGTGGCGCGTTCCCGCGCGCGGCGCCATCATGCTTCGCGTGTTTTGCATAGCGGCAGTGCTGGCCGTCGTCGCGCAGCGTAGTCAGCTGCACGCGCAGGTATTCAGGGGATATTCCTCCAGCGGGGACCTCGAATTCAAATCCCGCAAGGACCGGCGGCGGGAGGTGGTAAAAGGATATTACCCCGACGGCAAACTCGAGTTTGTCGCCACCTACCGCAAAGGCGTACTTGACGGTGATGTTAAAGAGTACTACCAGAACGGCATGCTCAAGGCGGAAATACGCTACGACGACGGGGAGCGTGACGGGATCGCCAAATTCTACCACGACAACGGCATGCTGATGTGCAAGATCTACTACGAAGATGACGAGGAGCGCCGCGCCAAATTCTACGACAGGACCGGCCTGCTCACCACCAGCGTGGATATCGACCGCAGCGGAGTGGAAGTGCGCCAGCGCAACGAGCGCCGGAGGGCTGAGCGAAAGGAAGAAGCTGGGCCCGTCGATTCTCAGGCCTCGCCATGACGTCTGTCGTGACAGTCGAGAAAGTGGCATACTCTTCTATCATCCGCTCATGCCGGACGTGAGGCTGCGCGAGTGCCCAAAACCGGCATGTCGCCCCTCAAGATTTCTCCTTCCGTGATCGATATACTAAAGTGGAGGAATACCCATGCACTGCCGGATGCTGAACCGCCTTTCCGTGCCCCTGTTGTTCGCGTCGCTCGCGGTTTTCTCCGCCGAGCCGCCCGCGGGGTTTCAGGATGCGAAATGGGGGTCGTCACCGGCGCAGGTGCGCGCCGCGGCACAGGCAGCATCATGGCAGGCCGTCGCGGACAACGGGTTTCCCGAGGGACTGAACGTCACGGTCTATACGGCCCCGGCCACACTCGCCGGCTATCCCGCGAGTGTGAGCTATTACTTTTTCGAAAACAAGTTCTTCCAGGCAACGGTCGTATTTGACTTCGACGATCTCAAGAACTTCGATTTCAACTACAATGTCTATATCAGCGTCAACCGCTACTACCGGGAAATACACGACCGCACCATTACCTTCGTGCACGATATCTACGATCTCCTCCGCAAAAAGTACGGCAGAAAAGAACCCGTGTTCAAGGGGCTGGATCCCCGCCATGTTTTCGAAAACACCGATCGGTACATCAAGCAGGAAACATGGAACCTGCGGTACCATCCCTACGAATACTACAAGCGCATCGTGGCCGCCGCCTATGCCCGGTGGGACTTCCCCGAAACCAGAGTGCTCTTCTCGGTCAACATTTCCGCAATCGACAAGCGCTTCGACTACCAGCTTTCCGCGGTATCGCTCGATCTCGAAGAAGAGGTCAACAGAAAAATGGATGCGCTTCGCAGCCAGGGCCTGTAGCCCGCGCCATTCCGCATAGTATATTGATTCCCCTGTCGCGCTGGATTCAACACTTTCAGACCGGGCAAAGCATTCATGCCTCAGCGAATCTATGTGGGGATGGCCCCGCAGACACGCGATGCCCAGGGGGAAAAGACCCGCTCGCGCATCGTAAGCGACCTGGGGATCGGCACGATCAACTCGGTCCGGGTCGCCACAGTCTACACGCTCAATGCCGATCTCACGGCCGACGAGCTGGCCGCCGCGGCCCAGGGCCCGCTTTCCGATCCTATCGTCCAGGCATACACGATCAACAGCACGTTCTGCGATGATTTCAGTTGGATGGTTGAAGTTGCCTTCTTGCCCGGGGTCACCGACAATGTCGCGCGTACGGCGCGCGAGGCAATCGAAATACTGCTCCCGCGCGATCTCGGCGGCCGCTTCTCCGTGCACACCGGGACGCAGTACTTCTTCCAGGGAAAAATCCTGCGCAAGCATATCGAGAGAATTGCCAGCCAGATTCTGGCCAACCACCTTATCAACTCCATCGCGATCTATTCGCGCGACGAGTGGCTGGCCGTGCACACGCAGGAATTTCCCGCCCCGCTGGTAACCGATGACAGCGAGATCTCGCCCTATCGCGAAGTAGATCTTCACGTTGATGACAGCGTGCTGATGCGCATCAGCCGCGATGGCATGCTGGCCCTTTCGCTGGACGAGATGCACGCCATCCAGGCATACTACGATCGCCCTGATGTCCAGAAGGAGCGCTCCGCCGCAGGTCTGCCGGAAAACCCCACCAATGTCGAGCTGGAAGTCCTTGCCCAGACATGGTCCGAGCACTGCAAACACAAGATTTTCAATGCCAGTATCACCTACCACGACAACGACCGGGATCCGCAGACAATCTCGAGCCTGTTCGCGTGTTACATCCGTCAAGCCACCAAGACCATCCGCGAGATCAAGGGCAAACACGATATCTGCCTGTCGGTCTTCAAAGATAACGCGGGCGCCATCAGGTTCAACGACCAGTGGGCGGTGGCATTCAAAGTCGAAACGCACAACAGCCCGTCGGCGCTCGACCCGTACGGCGGCGCGCTCACCGGCATCGTGGGCGTAAACCGCGACCCTTTCGGCACGGGGCTGGGCGGCCGGCTTATCGCCAACACCGATGTGTTCTGTTTTGCATCGCCGTTCTACGAGAAACCCGTTCCTCCCAGAATACTGCATCCCAAGCGCGTGCTCGAAGGCGTGCGCGAGGGCGTGGAGCATGGCGGCAACAAGAGCGGGATCCCAACGGTAAATGGAACCATTGTATTCGACGACCGGTTCCTGGGCAAGCCCCTGGTCTATTGCGGCACCCTGGGTCTCATTCCCATGGAGATCAACGGCAGAAAGGGCTACGAGAAAAAAGCCGAACAGGGCGATCATATCCTGATGGTCGGCGGGAGGATTGGCAAAGACGGCATCCATGGCGCCACGTTTTCCTCCGAGCCGCTGCATGAGGGCTCGCCGGCCACGGCCGTGCAGATAGGCGATCCTATCACCCAGAAGCGCATGACCGATTTCCTCCTGCGCGCGCGCGACCGCGGGCTCTATAACTCTATCACCGATAACGGCGCCGGCGGCCTGTCGTCCTCGGTGGGCGAGATGGCGCAGGACACGGGCGGCGCTGTCGTGCATCTCGATCGCGCGCCGCTGAAATACCACGGCCTGGAACCCTGGGAAATATTCGTATCCGAGGCCCAGGAGCGCATGACCGTCGCGGTCCCGCCTGAGAAGGTGCAGACATTTCTCGATCTGGCGCGCGAGTGGAGCGTGGAAGCCACCGATCTGGGCGAGTTCAACGATTCCGGCTCGCTCACGCTTACGTACGAGGGCGCGACCGTTGCGCGTCTGTCAATGGAGTTCCTTCATGACGGGCTGCCGCAGATGCATCTGACGGCCAAATGGGTCACGCCCGTGGAGCGCCGGCAGGGCGCCCTGCAATCCGATTCCCTGAAAGAGGACCTCCTCGCGCTCCTGCGCAGGCTCAACATCTGCAGCAAGGAATATGTCGTCCGGCAATACGATCACGAGGTACAGGGCGGCAGCGTGGTCAAGCCGCTGTGCGGGGCCCGAAACGACGGTCCCTCGGATGCCGCGGTTATCCGCCCCCTGCTCGATTCGTTCGAAGGTCTGGCGGTGGCAAATGGGATCGCCCCGCGGTACAGCGATATCGACACGTATGCAATGACCACCTCCGTAGTCGATGAAGCCGTGCGCAACGCCGTGTGCGCCGGCGGGGATCCCGGCCATATCGCCGGCCTCGACAACTTCTGCTGGTGCGATCCCGTGCCGGGCGATGACAATCCCGATGCGGAACGTAAACTCGCCCAGCTCGTGCGCGCCAATCAGGCACTCCACGATATGTGCATCCACTACGGCGTGCCGCTGGTCTCGGGCAAGGACAGCATGAAGAACGACTATCATATCGGCGATACACGTATCTCGATTCCGCCGACCGTGCTGTTCAGCGTGGTTGCCAAAGTACCTGATGTCCGCAAGGCAGTCACCATGGACTGCAAGAGCGCCGGCAACTATCTCTACCTGCTCGGCACGACCTATCGCGAATTCGGCGCCACCGAGTATGCCGCGTTGAAAGGCATCGACGAGACAACGGTGCCCTTTGTGCACAAGCCGGCGATAGCCGCGAAAACCTATGCCATGATTCATAAGGCCATTCTCAGCGGGTTCGCTCGCGCGTGCCACGATGTGTCCGACGGGGGACTCGGTGTCGCGCTCGCCGAGATGTGCTTTGCCGGAGAACTCGGGGCCGAGGTCGATTTGGCGGGCGTGCCCCAGGAAGGCTGCACTACGGAAACCGAGTTGCTGTTTTCGGAGTCCCCATGCCGGATTCTGGTGGAGGTGTCACCCGAGCACGCACTGAATGTCGAATCTCTTTTCGCGTACCTGCCGTGCGCGCGTATCGGGCAGGTAACGCGCGGCGACAGCATCACTTTCCGCGGCCTCGAGGGCGCCACCGTGCTGTCGGTGTCTCGCGTGGATGCGAAGGGCGCATGGAAGAGTACGCTTAACTTCTGAGAGGATACGGGCGCATGCCTGACAAGCTTTCCGCAATAGTCCTGGCCGGCAACGGCGCGAACTGCGAGCGGGAGACCGCGCACGGGTGCCGGATCGGCGGCTTTCACCAGGTCGATATCGTGACGGTCTGGGAGCTGGTCGACGGCGAGGTTGACCTTGGCGGGTACGATCTCCTCTGCCTGGCCGGCGGGTTCCTCGACGGCGACGATCTGGGCTCTGCCAAGGCGCAGGCAAACCGCCTCCGCTACTCCAGGATCAGGACATCGAACGAACCGGTGATTGATGCATTCCTGCGGTTCATCGCGGACGGCAAGCTGGTCCTGGGCATCTGCAACGGGTTTCAGCTCATGGTAAAACTGGGACTGCTGCCGGGGTTTGACGGCGAGTACACCACCCAGGTGGTCACGCTCACTCACAATGACTCCGGACGATTCGAGGACCGGTGGGTATGGCTCCGGGCAAACCGCCAGACACCGTGCGTGTTTACCCGCGGGATGGACACGGCCTACTTCCCCGTGCGGCACGGAGAGGGGAAGTTCGTGGCAAAGGAGAAAGACGTCCTTACGCGTCTCAAGGGGAACAACCAGGTTGTTTTCCACTATATGGACCCCTCAAGCGGCTCCCCCACCATAAGCTACCCCGACAATCCGAACGGTTCCCAGCATGCGATTGCCGGCATCTGCGATCCTTCCGGCCGCGTGTTCGGCATGATGCCGCACCCCGAGGCGTACCTTCACCGCACCAATCACCCGCGGTGGACCCGAGAGGAGCTTCCCGAAGAAGGCATGGGCGTACGGCTCTTTATCAATGCCTTCGAATATCTCAACAGCCGAACCTGAGGTCTGCCGCATCTACGACCGGCCGTTGGCCACCCAGGACGCCTCGACCGGGAAAAACGCCTTTATTGACAACCAACGGGCCCAAGGGTACTATTAGGGATATGGCGTCGGGCACGCCCGGAGGACAGAAACCGTGAAAATAGAAACCTATCCGAAGAAAAACTTCCAGATTCTCCGTATCAGCGAGGGTGACGACAAGATCTCGGATCTGTCCGAGCTGCAGGACCTGATCACCGGGTATCTGGATCGGGGGAAGTACAATATCGCGGTCAGCTTCTCGGATGCCTCATATATCTACAGCGGCGCTATCCGCGTACTGATCCACTGCCACAAGCTCATCACGGAGAACGGCGGGGAGCTCTGCATTATCGAGCCCAATCCGAGTCTGTTTGATGTGCTCGAGATGCTCAATATCGATCGCGTGATTCGTATCTTTGTCTCCGAAGACTACCTTCCACAGGAGTAGCTGCCCGCGCCTCGGGGATGTCAGGGCACTCTCTGCAGCGGCTTGCTGGGCGGCTGGATCGGCTCCCGGTAGTAGCGGTAATCGCTGCCGGGGCCCCGTTTCTCGAACTCGAAATCCTCTTCTGTCTTCTCTGCCACAACCGGGATCCACAGTATCATGCCGACATCGAGTCGCGACAGGTCGGTATGCTTATTATACTTCTTGACCAGCCATAACGGGACCGTACCGTCGTCTTCGCAGATACCCAGAAGTGTCTGCCCGCGCTCCACCGCGTGCCTGCGGACTTCGGCAACCTTATACTGGCTGTAGAAGTCTTCCTCGAGCGCCATATGGTATTCGAGACGTTCTTCCACGAACCGTGCGATCATCATCGTATCGCCCGGAATGGTCAGACGCTGCCCGATATGGATGGTAGAACGGTTGCCCATCCGGTTGAGCTGCCGCAGGCGCCACGTTGGCAGGCCCAGCCAGTCCGCGTAGTGGCCCAGTGTCTCATCAACCGAAACGCGAATGGATGCCGACTTGCCGACCGGTGATATTTCCACCTCGAGATCGTATACTTCCGCATCAAACCGGGACTGGTATCGCCCTTTCAGAACGTCGGGTGCGGCAACCGCTTCGGCCATGACAATCTCTTCGAGCGTGTCGGACAGCATCTCCAGGGTCGTATCACGGGCCGCGCTCGCGGCAGCGACAACAGCGGTATCTTCCTTGCCTTCCCCTCCCCCGGCCGGCTGCGGGGCCGCCAGATGCGATTCCGCGCGTTTGTCCTCAACAAACGATACGATAGGCGCGGGCTTCTTGTCCGCAACGCCCGGAATGCGCAGGACCTGGCCGGCATAGATGCGGTTCATTCGGCTGATATTGTTGTCGAGCGCAAGGTCGCGCGCACGCACCCCGAATCGTCGCGCAATGGCATAGAGATTGTCGCCGCGCCGTACGCGGTAGTATTCCGGCCGCGGGGGCGTCTCCAGCCGCAGTGAATCGGGAATGGCGCGGAAAGCACTGTCTGCAAAGGCAAGCGATATCGAGGCCGGGAGGTGGATACGCGTGCCCTTGGGGATCAGCCGGTCGCGCTGGAATACCACGGGCCGTACCGCCGGGTTCATTCTGGCGAGCGCCCGCACGTCCGCGCCGAGATGCTTTGCCAGAACCGAGGGCCTTATGTAATGGGTGAGCACCATATCGTGATATGTTGTGGGCGGAGCATACTCGACCTTGGTGAAATACTTCTCGGGCTGCCGGGCGATATCGCAGGCCGCGAGAAAACAACTGTAGAAATTTTTCGATGCAAACTTGAACGAACGACTGCTGTGCCGCTGTATGATAACGGCAATATCACGGGAACCGGTGGTTGCCACGGCCCGTTTCATTCCGTACAGCCCATGATTGTAGGCCGTAATGGCCAGCGGCCACGACTTGAGTTCCCGGTAATTGTGGCTGAGAAGCTTGGCTGCCGCATACGTCGAGGCGATGGGATCACGCCGCTCGTCAACATCATACCCGATTTTGAGATACTGCCGCCCTGTCCCCCGCATGAATTGCCAGAGGCCGGCGGCGCCGACTTTCGAATAGGCATGAGGATTGAACGACGACTCCACGTGCGGCAGGTACGCAAGATCCGGGGGGACATCGTACATGCGAAGAATGGCGAGTATCGTGTCAAGATAGGCGCCGCTCCTGTACAGGCCCTCGTAGAAACGTTCCTTCTGTCCCTGTTGAAAGCGAATCCGCGCATGCGCGCCGGTAATCGCATCCTCGCTGGCATGCTTCTGAAAGAGAGCGACAATCCGTTTCTCCTCTGTCAAGAGGGAGGCCGGCGCCTTGCCCGGGATCCCTTGGACCAGCGCCCCTATCTTTTCTTTGTGGGCCTTGATGAACAGGGCGCGCCGGCGGCCCGCCCTGGACCCGATGCTGATCTTTTCGTAGATCACCATCGGATGCTCGGCATCATGAATCAGCCCCTCCTCGAGCGATACCTCCGCGTATATCTTCTTCCAGAACTCGACATTGTCCTTCAGGATTGCCGGCGTCTCGAACGGATCGCCCAGGCAGACCGATGCCAGGCACAGGACCGGCTGGAACAGGCGGAGGAGTCTTGAAACGTGGATGTACCGAGTAGGCATAGAAATCATCTGTTGATAGCCGCAATCGCCTGCGGCGGCGCGCCTCCCTTCTTAAATTATCTTATGTGAAAGGTCCGGATCGAGTCGTGAGGGGCCCGGGCCGCGTGATTTTCTGCGGGCCGCCCCTCTGCCTGGCGGGAGTCGTCATGAAACGTTTCATTTTCGTGTGCCTGTTGGCCCGCATGTTCCACGCTCGGGCCGCCGATGTCGATCATCTCAGCCTTGCCAGCGCGGTGCTCGGCAGAGACATGGAGTTCATTGTGGTGCGGCCGGCGGGCTACGACTCGGCCAGCCGGGACGGCGCAAAGTTTCCCGTGCTCTACCTGCTCCATTGTGCCGGCTGCAGCCACACCGACTGGATAAACGAGTACTATTGCGAAGGCCTCGAGGAAGAGCTCGATTCGGCGGGCATACTCGCGGTTGCGCCCAGGGAAGGCTCATACTATACCTGGTGGCTGGAAAGCCCCGTTCTGGATGAGTCCCGCATGTCAAGCTTTCTGATTCAGGAGCTGAAGCCCTATGTCGATTCAGCCTATGCCACCTGTGCTGATCGAGGGAATACCGCCGCGGCGGGGCACAGCATGGGAGGGTTCGGAGCGTTTCACAATGCGATGTATTACCCCGAGACATTCGGCGCGGCAGTGAGTATCAAGGGAGGACTGGACCTGCTTAATCCAAACTGGCCCACGGATTTCGGGCTGTCGTATGTGTTGGGTGACACCGCCACGCATCGCGAAAACTGGGAGTGGGCGACTGTCGTGCAAAATGCACACCACTACGATACAACCAACACCAGGCTCCTTCTGTTCAGGGGAATCGATGGCGACTGGTTTAGCGAGGAAAACCTGCGCCTCCACGGCATACTCGATTCTCTGGATATCGCCCATGAATATGTCGAGCTGCAAGAGGACCATTATAATGTTTCTCGGTCGACTACGGAGAAGATGATCGGGTTCTGCGATTCGGTCTTCACGAGGTGCACGCCCGCCGAATCAGACCGCGGCTGGCGTTTTCCCGGGAAAGATATCGGCAGGAGACGGCGGGTCTTTGCGGTAGGCGCCGCGCAGCCCGTCCCCGGTTCCGATGGAATGACCCTCTATACTGTATGGGGCCGTGAGGTCCGTATGGCCGAAGCCGGACAAATCGCCCGGGGCGTGTACGTGGCCGTATACGACAGGCACGCGTCTCGCCCCGCATGCCTTCCCTATGTGCAGTAACGCACTTCGTGGCAAGACATTCCGCCGGCAGGCGGTGGCATTGCCGCATGATAAAAAGACCCGGCGGGGCAGCGCCCGGCCGGGTCGGCAGAATTTGCTCTGAGCAGTCAGTCCGGCTAGTAGAAGCACTTCTCCGTGTAATGGTCCCCATTTTCGTAGATGAGCTTCTGAATGCTCCCCTGCACCCCGCCGAATCGAAGCGTCATTTTCACTTCGTGTTCCTGATCGAGTATCTCTTTCTTGATGCTCGATGAGGTGCTTGCCGGGAATTTCTGTCCCTGCTCGTTCACCAGCGCAAAGTCCTTCGCGCGAAGACGCAGCGGGTTATAGGAGTAGTTATACATCGACATAATCGCGGTAGCCGAGGCGCCTGCCCGATTCAGTTCGGGGACCGCCAGGAGAATATCGTATTTGTTTATCTGATCGTAGATATTGCTGTCGGGCTTGTCGGTAACCACTGCTTCGTATGCGGAATAATGCGGCATATTCTGTTTATAGATTTTGCTGAGCAGCTCGGCCGCGCCGGGGTATTCCTCATCGTAATACAAGGCCAGCTTTGTCCGGAATTCCGCACGCACCAGGGCCTCGTGGTCTTTTTCGGTTTTGCCCTGCTCGAACTCCATCTGGGCGATCTCGAAGTTGTCCTTGGCGAGATTGCTGTTGACCTCTTCGAGCTTGCGCGTGTACTGCGCCTTGTCCGCGGCAACCTCAACCGCCCTCTCCAGATGGCCGATACCGTCATACAGCTTCTGGTTCGCGAAATTCGAATCTGCGTACAATATGAGAAAGTCGGCATACTGGTTCCGCAGATACGATTCAACATCGGCAGTAAGCACGCTGTCGATATCTTCGAGAAGTAAAGGGAGCGCATCCATCTGGGTAGATCCTTCGACCAGTACCAGCTTGGCGCGCGCAAGGCTCATCTCAACGAACCGGTTTCTGAGCTGCTTCGATATCCTCTCGGGATGCGCCTTGACCGCCTGAAGGTAATACATGTAGGCTTCCTTCTGAAGCAGTCGCTGGGCATCGCCGGAAGCCCTTTGCGAAGCCTTGTATGCTTGATTACCCTTTGATTCATATGAAGGTTGACACGACATAGCGAGGATTAATGCGCTTAAGCTCGCTGCCACCACACACCACCGCCTCATTGTGGCCTCCTTACGATATGGAAAAAAACGGTCGCCCATTATCTTTGCCAATATGACTGACATACGCGCACGTACATGCTTTCGCGCGAGCCGTGAAAGCGCCAAAACGCAACTAAAAGATGTATCTTTACCGAATCATTGTCAATAAATAATGTTGCTATGAGCATTTTGCCCCGGCTCGATTGGGAGCCGGCCGCAACGCGAACAGGACAGGGCCTCGAATGAACGGCAAGGTGCAAACCGCCTTGAGAATCGTAGAAATCCTCGTTGAGAACGGCTATCAGGCCGTGTTCGCCGGGGGGTACGTGCGCGATATGCTGCTTGGATGCGAGTATGCCGGGGATATCGACATTGCCACAAGCGCGGCGCCGCAAGCCGTGGCATCGTTGTTTCCCCGGGTCACCGGCGTGGGCGAGCATTTCGGCGTGATGCTCGTTATCGAAGGCGGCGTACCGTTCGAGGTAGCCACGTTCCGCTCCGACGTCGGAGTGCTGGACGGGCGCCATCCCCGCGAAGTCACGTTTTCTTCTCCCGAGATGGATGCCCGCAGGCGGGATTTCACAATCAACGGGCTGTTCTACGATCCCCTGAAAAATGAAGTCCTCGATTACGTCGAGGGGCGCCGGGATCTGCAGGCCGGCCTTATCCGGGCGATCGGTGATCCCGGCCGGCGTTTTAAAGAGGATTACCTTCGGTTGCTGCGCGCGGTTCGGTTCGCCGCGCGCTTCGATTTCCGAATAGACCCGGAGACGTGGAGCGCCATGCATGATGCAGCGGCGGGCATCGAGAAGGTCGCACGCGAACGGATTCTCCAGGAGATCACCAAGACGCTGCAGGGTCCGCATCCGGCACGGGCCGTCGGGCTGCTTGCCGACTCCGGCCTGCTCGCGGTCATTCTGCCCGAAGTCGAGGCGCTGAAAGGTGTCGAGCAGCCTGAACAATTCCACCCCGAAGGCGATGTGTTCAGCCATACGATGAAAGCATTGTCCTTTCTGAAGAGCCCCTCGGCGGTGGCGGCCTGGAGCACGCTTCTGCACGATATCGGGAAACCGGCCACCATGACCCGGACCGATCGGGTCCGTTTCAACAACCATCACCGCGTTGGCGCCCGCATGGCCCGCCGCGTGCTCAAGCGCCTCCGTGCTTCCCGCGCCCTCATTGAGGACGTATGCGAGTGCATCGACAAGCACATGGACTTCATGAATGTGACCAGGATGCGGCTTTCGACCCTTAAAAAATTCCTCGCGCGCCCCACCCTCGACGATGAGCTTGAATTGCACCGGGTCGACTGCCTGGCAAGCCACGGCGATTTGGAGAATTACGAATTCGTTTTACAGAAGCGCGCTGAGCTTGCCGACGAGGAAGTCCGGCCCGACCCGTTGCTCACCGGCCGGGATCTGATAGAGCTCGGTTTCAAACCCGGCCCGGTATTCGGCCGGATCCTGCAGGCGGCGTACGACCTGCAGCTCGACGAGAACCTGCGCACGCCCGAGGAGGCGCGGGCCTGGGCCCGACAGAACCGCGATTCCTTCGGCCGCTCCTGACCGTTTTTTTGGCGCCGTTTTACTTGTGCGCATGTGCGCTAATTAGTATTTTATGATATTGCAACGGGGCGTTTTCAACTCGGGCGAAAGCCCGTTTTTTGTTATTGGGAGAATCCCCGGTATGGCCAAGCTCGACGATATCAGGCCGCTCATCAAGGAGAAGCTCCTGCAGTTGGGCATGGAGCTGTACGATATCAGCTATCACCGCGGACCGAATGCCGTCCTGAAGGTCTTCATCGACAGAGACGGCGGCGTTTCGATCGATGACTGCGAGGCGGCAAGCGCGGAACTGTCCACGCTTCTTGATGTTGAGAATTTCTCCGGCTCCCCGTATCGCCTGGAAGTGTCGTCGCCGGGTGCTGACCGTCCGCTGCGATCCCAGCGGGATTTTGTCCGGGCACGGGGCCGCACTATCCGCGTGATTGCCCGGATGCCGGACGGCCGGCAGAAGACGGTGAGCGGAGAGGTGCTCGAATGCACGGAGGATCACCTGGAGCTGCAGACCGCGGACCAGAAAATCGAGATTGCGCTCCCCGAAATACAGAGCGCGAAGATAGTATTCTCATTCAAGTAAGGGCCTGGCGGCGCGTTTGTTTCGGAACGCAGCCATTCGTATCGATGCCGAGAAGTCAGCCACCTACACCAAATAAAGGATAAGACCGTTATGGGAACGAAGGCCAAGACTAAGGGAGAACTGAAAGCCGCGGAAATCGTCCAGGCACTGGGTTCTGTCACCAAAGAGAAAAGCATCAACATAGAACTCGTCCTCGACACGCTCAAAGATGCCCTGGCGACCGCCGCGAAGAAGTACCTGGGCAGGCCCATACATATCGAGGTGGAGGTCGACAGGGACAAAGGCACCATCGAGGTCTACTCCCGCCAGTTCGTTGCCGAGGAAGTCGAAGATCCCGAAACGCAGATTACTCTCGAGGAGGCGCGCCGCATAGACAGCGATCTTCAAATCGGCGATGAGCTTATTCAGGATCTCGACATCGATGTCTTCGGCCGCACGGCCATCCAGACCGCCAAGCAGGTCCTGGTCCAGCGCGTACGCGAGGCCGAACGCGAAAAGGTGTTTGCCGATTACTCCAACCGCGTGGGAGAGCTGATCACCGGCACCGTGCAGCAGATAGACAAGGGCAATATCCTGGTGAATCTGGGCAGGACCGAGGCGCTCCTTCCGTACAAGGAGCAGATCCACAAAGAGCGATACCGTCAGGGGCAGACCATCCGCGGGTGCATAACCGAAGTGAAAAACAATCCCAAAGGCCCGCAGATAATCGTCTCGCGTACCTCCACCACATTCCTCGAGCGCCTGTTCGAGCTCGAAGTGCCGGAAATCTACGAAGGCATCGTGCGTATCGTGAAAGTGGTGCGGGCGCCCGGGCTCAGGGCCAAAGTTGCGGTCGTGTCCAACGACAGCCGCGTGGACCCCGTGGGCGCCTGCGTGGGCATGCGGGGCAACCGCGTGCAGGCGATTGTGCGCGAACTGTCCAACGAACGCATGGATATCATCAACTGGACCGACGAGCTCTCCATGCTGGTCCGCCGCGTGTTCTCGCCCGCTGAAGTCAAACGCGTGCTGCCAGTCGGCGAAGACAAGCTGGTGGTTATTATCAAGGAAGAAGACCTTGCGCAGGCGATCGGCAGAGAGGGGCAGAACATCAGGCTGGCCTCCCGAATGCTTGACAAGGAAATAGACGTCTACGGCGATGAGGAATTTGCCGGGTTCACCGACGAGGAACGCGAGCAAGCTCTGAGCGAAGAAGAGGAGGAAGCGGAGATTGCGGAAGGGGCTGAAGCCGTGGAAGGTGCTCCCGAGGGCATGCAAGAGGACACGAGCGCGGAGGCCGAGGAGACCGTGTCCGCCGGTTTGGCGGCCTCCGGCGTGGCGGAAGCGGCCTCTGAAGAGGACCTGACCGAAGCGGTCGGACAGGAAGGGCCGGAATCCGAGACCGACACCGAGTCCACCGAGGAAACAGACCGGGAAGCTCCCGGAGAGGCCCAGGAATTCGCCGGCGCCGACGCATCGGCGGATGCCGGGCCGGAAGCGGAGGACAGCGGAGAACCCGCCGATGCCGATCAGGATGAGGGCGACAGCGAAGAAACCAAGCAGGAAGGTGAAGAAGCGCTCGGCGATCAGGAGCGGACACCACCGGAAGATACGCACTAGAAGCGCGCATTCGCGCAGAGGCAGGCATATGGCTAAGGAAAAAGTGTACAAGCTGGCACAGGAGTTCAAGGTCTCGAGCGAAGCCCTCGTTCAGATGCTTCGCGGCATGGGCATTCCCGTGAAGAGTCACATGAGCACCGTGGACGAGAAGGTTCGCGCCGAATTGAAGAAGAAGTTCGAGCAGGAGCGGGCGAGCATCAAGAAGCAATACCAGCGCAAGAAGCAGATGCTCACCAAGGCCCGGGAAGACCTTCTGGCGAAAGCAGAAAAGGCCGGGGCCGCCGCGGAAGCCGAGGCCAAGGCCGCCGAGGCTAAGCCGAAAGAGGCAGCGGCGCCAACGCGCCGCAGGCCGCCCGGTCCCCGCGGGCCGCGTCCACGAGGGCATCGTTCGGTAGCCGGTGCGCCGAAGGAAGACGGTATCGTGGTCAGCGAATCGCCGCCGCCCATAACGCAATCGACCGAGCAGAAACGGCCCGCTGCCGCGCCCCAGAGAAAGGGGCGGCGGCGTGGTGGTCGCCGGCGTGAGCCGGCCCCCGAGGTGGATCAGATCCAGACAAAGGCGAACATCCGCAAGACCCTCGCCAAGATCGGCGCGGGCACGGCCCGGCGGAAGTACAAAAAAGAAGCCAAGGCCGACGACCAGGCTGAAGCCGAGGAAAAGAAAGTGTTGCATGTCAGCGAGTTCGTGACCGCGAACGAACTGGCCAACATGATGGGCGTGAAAGCTTCGGAGGTCATCGCCAAATGTCTCGAAATGGGTATGTTCGTCACGATCAACCAGCGCCTCGACTTCGAAACCATCGAGCTTCTGGCCGACGAGTTCGGCTTTGCCGCGCAGCTCATGAGCGAATACGCGGTTGAGGAAGACGAGGAAGAGGAAGACCAGGAACAGGTGCAGGGCGAAGCTGTCGCGCGCGCCCCGGTGGTGACGGTCATGGGCCATGTCGATCACGGAAAAACATCGCTGCTCGACCACATTCGCAAAACAAATGTCATTGCCGGGGAATCGGGCGGGATTACGCAGCATATCGCCGCCTATGAGGTTGAGACAAAGCACGGCAAGGTGACGTTTCTCGACACGCCGGGCCACGAGGCGTTTACGGCGATGCGTGCCCGCGGCTCGCAGATCACCGATGTGATCGTCCTGGTGGTGGCGGCCGATTCGGGAGTCATGCCGCAAACCAAAGAGGCCATCGACCACGCCCGCGCCGCCGGAGTTCCCGTCGTAGTGGCAATCAACAAGATAGACCTTCCCACGGCGAGCATTGACAAAGTAAAGGGTGAGCTGGCGCAAAACGACGTGGTTGTCGAAGACTACGGAGGACAGGTTTCATGCGTGCAGATATCAGCCAAGACCGGTGAGGGTGTCGACAAGCTTCTCGAAATCCTTGCGCTCGAGACCGAAATCCTCGAGCTGAAGGCCACGCCCGAGGGACGGGCATCCGGAGTCGTGATTGAGGCGGAGCTCGACCGGGGCAAGGGATCGGTCGCCACGGTACTGGTACAGCGCGGCACGCTCCGCGCCGGGGACCCGTTCGTGACCGGGATTCACCACGGACGTGTGCGCGACTTGTACAACGAACGCGGTGTGTCCGTCGACAGCGTCGGACCTTCCCAGCCCGTGGTTGTCCTCGGCCTTTCGGGAACGCCCCAGGCGGGCGACTCGTTCCGGGTTACCGGTGATGAAAAGGAAGCCCGGGAAATCAGCGGCCGCCGGCGACTCGCCCAGCGCGAGCGGGAAATCCGTCGGATCGGCTCTGTCTCGCTGGACCATTTGTACGAACAGATACAGGCCGGCAATGTTCAAACGCTGAATCTCATTATCAAGGGCGACGTTGACGGGTCCGTGGAAGCGCTTGCCACATCGCTGGAAAAGCTCAGCACCCCCGAGATCCAGGTCAGAGTGATACACAAGAGCGTGGGCGCCATCAAGGAAACAGATGTCAACCTCGCGGCCGCGTCCAATGCGCTGATTGTCGGGTTCCATCTGAGCCCGAACTCCAAGATCCGCGAGCTCGCGCGTCAGCAAGGTGTCGACATTCGCACCTATCGCATTATCTACGAGGCAGTGGATGCGGTCCGCAATGCCATGGAAGGTATGCTGGCGCCCGAGATTAAGGAGAACGTACTCGCCACGATAGAGGTACGCGAAGTGTTCAAAATTTCGAAGATCGGCCAGGTTGCCGGATGTTTCGTCACCTCCGGCACGGTCACGCGCGGTGCGCGCGCACGTGTCATTCGCGACGATATCGAGGTCGCCGACACGCGCATCGCCACCTTGAAACGGCACCAGGACGATGCCCGGGAGGTACAGAACAACTATGAATGCGGGCTGACGCTCGAAAAGTTCTCCGACTACCGGCCGGGCGACCGTATCGAGACCTTCGAGGAAATCGAAATCGCCCGGAAGCTGTCGGCCTGAGCCGCGCCCGCGCTATGACTGCTACGTGGTACAGCGATCGCATCAAGGAGGAATTGAGCCGCAAGATAGCGTGGGTCATTGCCCAGAAGCTGCGAGATCCGCGCATCCCGCCCGTGGTCACTGTCACCGATCTGACTGTGGCGCCCGATATGAGCAACGCGACGGTATATGTGAGCGTGTTCGGAGAAGAAAAAACCGTGAAGGGCGCGCTCATCGCACTCAACCGCGCCGCGCCGTTCATACAGAAAGTGGTATCGCACAGTCTCTCGGTCCGCCGCTTTCCCAAGCTCCATTTCCGGGCGGACAGTTCCCTCGCTCACGGCCAGCGCATCAACGAGCTGCTCGAAGAAGTGAAAGATGACCTGGAGCAAGCTTAACGCAATCATCGAACAGAACACGTCGTTCCTCGTGTCGTCGCATATCAGCCCCGACGGCGACTGCATTGGCTCGCAGCTCGCCTGCTACTGGCTGCTTGCGGAACGCGGCAAGGACGTTGTCGTCTACAATGCGGACCCGGTGCCCCGCAAGCTCTCATTTCTTCCCGGTGCGCAGGTAATTACCACGACATTCCCTCGCCGCACGTTTGACGTTTTGATCGTGCTGGATGCATCGAACCGGGACCGCCTCGGGTGGGACAGCTCCGTTCCCGTGCCGTCCTGCGTTGTCAATATCGATCACCATCAGGACAACACCGCTTTCGGTGATTGTAACATACTAGACAGCACCGTGGCGGCGACCGGCCAGATTCTCTACGCGCTGTTCTCGGATGCCGGCATATCCTACCCGCCGCACGTGGCCCAAGCCCTGTATGCGGCGATCATGACCGATACCGGCGGGTTCCGTTTCTCCAATACTACCGGTACGGTCTTGCGGACCTGCGCCGATCTCGCGGACCGGGGCGCGGACTGCGCCGAAGTGTATCGCCATCTGTATGCATCCGATTCGCAAAACGGGCTTACGCTGAAAGCGCGTATATGGTCGACGCTCGCGTTCCATCTCGGGGGGCGGGTGTGCACGATGGAATTGCCCATGGGCCTTATCAACGAAGTCGGCGCCGAATACGGGGATTCCGAGGGCATGGCCGATTTCACTATTACCGCCGAGGGCGTCGAGGTCGGCATGCTCATCAAGTACAATGAGCGCGAAACGCACTTCAGTATGCGTTCTACCGGCAGAATCGACGTGGGCAGCATCGCCAGAAGCATTCCCGGCGGAGGTGGTCATATGAACGCCGCGGGGTGCACCCTGTACCTTCCTCTGCCCGATGCCATGCGCCGGTTGCTCGCCATTCTCGAAGGCACGCTGGAGTAGCCCGTGGAAGGAATCCTGTGCATTGACAAGCCCGCCGGGCCGAGTTCCATGGCGGCAATTGCGCGCGTAAAGAAAACCCTGGGTTCCGCAAAGGTCGGGCACAGCGGGACCCTTGATCCCCACGCAACCGGCCTGCTGATTGTCGCGCTGGGCAACGCCACCCGGGTGCTGCCGTACCTGGAACTGGAACCGAAACGATACGAATTCACGCTTGTCTTCGGCACGGCCACCGACACGCTGGATGCCGCTGGAGCCGTTTTCGAAAAAGGGCTCCGTATCCCGTCGCAAAGCGAGATCGTCGAAGCCCTCGCGGTTTTTCGCGGCAGCATACGACAGGTCCCGCCGCGATTCAGCGCGCTGAAAGTAAAGGGGACACGCGCCTACAAGCTGGCGAAGCAGGGACGGGATTTCAGCCCGCCCCCTCGGACCGTGACTATCCATTCGCTCACGCTCCAGACGTACGATGAGGCCGTGGGCCGCGGCGTGTTTTCGGTTTCCTGTTCGAGCGGAACCTATGTCCGTTCTCTGGCCCGGGACATCGCCGAGAAATGCGGAACAGCGGGCCATGCCGGCTCGATACGCAGGACTTCCATGGGCCCATTCAACGTGGACGCTGCGGTTTCGTGCAATGCTGAACGCGGAGACCTTGAAAGCCATATGCTGCCGCTGTACCAGGTGTTGGCCGAGCAGCCGGCGCACATTGCATCCCGGGAGGAACTGATGCAACTGGCGCACGGACGAGATATCGAGGTATCGGACATGCCGGCGCCCTTTCTCTTCGTGTTCACGGAAAGCAGGGAACTCGCGGCCGTGGCCCAGCGCGTAGGAGATACTACGTTTCACCCCTCGAAAGTGTTCGCTCGCATATGAGAACAGTCCGGGCAGAAAGCGCGCTCGAGGGTATCGATAGAAGTGTCGTGTCGATCGGAAACTTCGACGGGGTGCACGCGGGCCACCGGAAGCTTGTGGAGACGGTCAAGAGCCGCGCCCGCCACCAGGATGCAACATCGGTGATCGTGACGTTCGATCCGCACACACGATCTGTTCTGCGCCCGGAGGCCGTCCAGCCGCTCCTTACCACTCTCCCGGAGAAGCAGGCCCTTTTGGAGTCGATGGATATTGACGTGCTCGCGGTCCTGCCCTTCACGCCGGCGCTTGCGGGCATGGCACCGGGGGATTTCGTCGACAGGGTCCTTGTCAGCCAATTCAAGGCGGTAGAATGGGTTATGGGCGAGGATCACGCGTTTGGCAAGAACCGGGCGGGCACCAAGAACTTTTTGCACGAGAGCAAGAGCAGAAAGCATTTTAACGTCTTTGCCATCACGCTCGATGCAGAGAATGCCGGCGTGGTGTCGTCCACGCGGATTCGCTCCCTGATCGTGGATGGCAAGTTGCAGAGCGCTGTATCCATGTTGGGACATCCGTATTTGGTGATGGCACAACGGACCGGAGGGACGCGGACGGGATCGGCGCTGGGGTTTCCGACGCTCAACTTCGCGCTGCCGCCGTCAGAGAAGGTGCTTCCCCCGGCAGGGGTCTATGCGGCCGAGCTGGGTTCTGCCGGCGCGAAATGGGCGGGCGCTCTCTATCTGGGAAACTGCCCCACCTTTTCGAATCGGGAACGTCACCTGGAATTCCATGCGTTCAGCGGTGACGGCTCGTATCCCGGCTTGCACGACGAAGCAGCGGTATGGATACACGCGTTTGTCAGAAAGGACGAGTCGTTTCCCGATGCGCGCCGGCTCGCCAGTCAGATAGAACAGGACATCAGAAACATTAAAGGGTTTTTCGCACAGGAGTAACAGTCCATGCCGTTGACAAAAGAAAGGAAAGCGCAGATCGTCAAGAAGTTCGGCGAGAACACGCACGACACCGGCAACACAAAGGTGCAGATAGCACTGCTCACCGAACGCATTAACGGTCTCAACGAACATCTGAAGAAGAACGAAAAGGACCATCACACCCGATACGGTCTCCTCAAGCTCGTGGGCCAGCGCCGCGCGCTTCTCGACTATCTCATGAAGACCGAGATCGAAACGTATCGTGCACTTATCAAGAAACTGGGTATACGGAAATAGGCGAAGGCGGACAGACTCGCGCATGCTGCAAACCGCAGGGTGTGCCCCCGCAGTATCCCTCCCTCAGACGGGAATTCCGCGATCCTTCAACCAACATTTACGAGGCGCAACGCCTCAAACGGAGTAACGAATGAGTTATCAGACGTCAGAAGTGACTATCAATGGAATTACCGTATCTCTCGAGACTGGAAGAATGGCGAAACAGGCCGGCGGATCCGCCGTCGCCCGTATCGGCGACACCATGGTGCTCGCCACCGCCTGCTCGGGCAAGCCGCGCGAAGGCATTGACTTCTTTCCGCTCTCGGTCGAATACGTCGCCAAGACCTACGCCGCCGGCAAGATTCCAGGCGGATTTTTCAAACGCGAAGGCAAACCCAGCGAAAAGGAAGTAATCTGCGCGCGGCTGATTGACCGGCCGGTACGCCCGCTGTTTCCCGACGGCTACAAGGACGAAGTCCAGATAATCGCGACGGTTATTTCCGCCGACGATCAATACGATGCCGATGTCATGGGGATTACGGCCGCATCCTGCGCGCTGTGCCTCTCGCCCATGCCGTTTAACGAACCGGTCGGCGCCGTCCGCGTGGGCATGGCCAACGGCGAACTCAAGGTGTTCCCGACCCTCGAGGAAACCGAATCAGGCGGATTGGATGTCGTCGTCGCCGGAACCGAAGAATCCATTATGATGGTTGAGGGCGGCGCGTACGAAGTCAAGGAAGGAACACTTGTCGAGGCCATCATGATGGCGCATGAGGAAATCAAGAAGCTGGTCGGCCTCCAGAAAGACATACTTGCCAAGGTGGGAACGGCACCTGTCGAGTTCACCGCGCCCGAGAAGGATGCCGACATACGGGCGGCGGTTGAAGAGCTTGTGCGCGATCGTATTCATGAAGTGAGCTTCCGCGGGCAGAAGAAAGAGCGCTACCAGGGGCTGAAGGACATGCTCGCCGAAGTCCAGGAGAAGCTCGCGGAACGATTCCCCGAGAAAGAAGGCGAGATCGCGGATGCGTTCCACGAAATCGAAGTGGAAGACATGCGCCGCACTATCATACAGCAGAAAACCCGTATCGGCGGACGCGGTCTCGACACCGTGCGCGATATCACCTGTGACCTCGAAATCCTTCCGCGGGCCCACGGTTCTGCCCTGTTTACCCGCGGCGAGACGCAGGCCCTGGTGGTCGGTACCCTGGGAACCAAGCTCGATGAGCAACGGATCGACTATATCCAGGCCGAGTACGCCAAGTCGTATATGCTTCACTACAATTTCCCGCCATACTCGGTCGGCGAAACCAAGCGCGTGGGCCCGGTTAGCCGGCGCGAGATAGGACACGGCCACCTCGCCGAACGATCGCTCTCCCCCGTCCTGCCAAGCGAGAAGAGTTTTCCATATACAATCCGCCTGGTATCTGAGATTCTGGAATCCAACGGATCTTCTTCGATGGCATCAATCTGCGGCGGTTCCCTTGCCCTCATGTCGGCCGGCGTACCCTTGAAGTCCCATGTTGCGGGTATCGCCATGGGCCTTGTCAAAGAGGGCGATGACATTGCCATTCTGACCGACATCCTCGGCACGGAAGATCACCTTGGTGACATGGATTTCAAGGTTGCCGGCACGCGCGACGGGGTCACGGCCATTCAGATGGACATCAAGATCAACGGCATTACACCCGAGATCATGCGCGATGCGCTCGCCAAGGCCCACACCGCGCGGAGTTTCGTGCTCGATCGGATGGAAGAAGCTATTTCCAGGCCGCGTGCCGACCTGTCACAGTACGCACCGCGCATCACCATAATCCAGATAGACCGCGAGAAGATCGGTGAGGTAATCGGCCCCGGCGGCAAAATTATCCGCGAAATCCAGGAGAGCACCGGCACCACCATCAGTATCGAGGATGACGGCTCGGTGCAGATAGCCGCGGTCGACAAAGCGCAGTCGGATGCCGCTGTCAAACGGATTCAGGACATCGTCGCCGAGCCGGAACTGGGCGCGATCTATAAGGCGATTGTTAAAAACATTGTCGAGTTCGGCGCGTTTGCCGAATACATGCCCGGCAAGGAAGGGCTCGTCCATATTTCGGAGCTCGATACCAAACGGGTCGGCAAGGTGGAAGACATTGTATCTCTCGGCGATGAAATAGAAGTGAAACTCATCGGATTCGACAAGGGTAAGGTCCGCTTGAGCCGCCGGGCAGTCCTGGATCCCGATTATGTGCCCGCCCCGAGCCGCGGGCCCAGCCGCGGCGGCGGTCGCCGCCCGCCACGCCGATGAGCCCTGAACAGGCGATTCGGGTAAAACGGCTCCCCCACGGCGGGGAGCTGTCGCTCCCCCGGCGCATGACAGCGGATGCAAGCGGCTGCGACATCGCGGCCGCTGTCGACTCGCCACTCGTGCTTGGGCCCGGACAGCGTGCCGTGGTCCCCACCGGGCTCGTATTCGAAATCCCTCGCGGCTATGAAGTCCAGGTGCGCCCCCGAAGCGGCCTGGCCGCAAAACAGGGGGTCACCGTGCTGAACACCCCAGGCACTATCGATGCCGACTACCGCGGCGAAGTGAAGGTCATCCTGATTAACCTCGGCACCGAACCGCATACAGTCAATCGCGGCGATCGCATCGCGCAGGTAGTGCCGGCCCGGGTGGCAACAGAGATCGACTTCGCGGAGCACCAGGAACTCTCGGAGACCTCGCGCGGGGATGGCGGATTCGGGCATACGGGTCTGTAACTCCTGTTTTTCCGAACTTGCCCTTCACTTGCGGTGCCCGGCCTATGCGAACGATATTTCTGACAGACCCACCCGTGAGCGGCCCGCAGAAAGAAGTTCCTGGCAATTGAGGGTTCCGCAATCTATGGTTAGAAGAATCGCGTTGGTAGCAGCCTTCTGTACCTGTGCGCTCGCCGCCGACGTACCCGACGGGGCGGTGAAGCCGCGCAGGTGGATACACTTATCCGTCGCTGACATAACTGCCGGAGCGGGCGCCGGACCGGTCAGCGCGCATGTCGACGGGGGCCTGTTCGCGGTAGGCGCACCACCACCACTGGGATTCGGCTTCGGCATCGCCATGGTAGCAATGTCAGTACCGCTTTACCAATCAGAAGACTGGTTCTCTCCCGTCGGTGTTTCCTCCACCCTGTTTCCACTCTATTTGTATTACGTTCCTTTTGCCCGATGGAAACAACAAGGCAAGAAACCCGATCCGCTTGTTGCACTGTATGTATCCGGAGGATACACTCCCGATGAAGGCGAGAACCAGGCGTCTCTGTTCGGGTCCAGGTTCAAGGGCGGGATCAAACTCCAGTGGTACGTGGCCGCGGTCGAAAGCGCCGTCATCTACGCCATCAAAACCTCAACCGGAGAACGGGCTGGTGCTTTCTTCGTGGGAGGAACGATATCGATTGGAGTGTGGCGTGGCATCACGCGTGACCAGTCCCGCCGTCATTCTTCCTGAACGCGAATGCGCCATGCCATGCCGCACCCTATCCCCGGCCCGTCATCGATAAAACAACGCCGATAACGGCCGCGCACGCTCACCCAGATTCCTACCACATCGTACCGCGCGAGAACGCTGATCTCCCATGCGGAAGGCAACATGAAGAACGCGGCCCGCGCCTCCACCGCGACCGCTTCCGACAGTTCGACGGCCATCCCACCATAGGCAGCCGCACGGGCTGCCATCGCAACCCGCTCATGTTCGACCATGATGTCAAGCCCGTTGAACCATCCGACGTTTGCATCGCGGACATATGATCCCGCCTCGAGCGCACTGAACCCGATTATGCCGACTGCCGGATGAGCCGGCCCTGCGCCAAAAACCAACCTTCCGTCCATGATCAGGCCGCCGCCGCCGTACCCCAGACTTACGGCATCGCCGTCACGCGCGGCGGTGTATCGTCCCCAGTATGCCAGGGGTCCCAGCGAAAACCTCGCAGCCCGCCTGCTGAAAGCCCAGGAAAAGGCGACCTTGCCTGCGGCGTTTCGCTCGCCGGCGTGATACCCATCGTCATGGCAAAATATTCCTGCCACATATGCTTCTCGTGTCTCGACCGCCATTGGGGTGAAAACGGGCACTCCATTGTCAAGTAGGCCGGGGCGGTAGCTGCCCGCGCTGACGGCATTCACGCAAAGGATGGCGCCCATGGTGACCGCAACGGGGCGAAGGCGTACGAACGATATTGCGGACTGAAAGGCCCTGCGTCCGACCCGGTCTCGCCTCCCCTGCAATGGAGCAAATGGACCAAAGCGGGCATATCGCTTTGTACGCCCGATGGTTCTCCCCAGACAACGCAACGAAACGTTTGACTGCATATTCATTCAGGTCGTGTCAGTTGTAGGGTACTTCCCTCCGGGCTGTCTGGATAATACTACCGGCTCAACGCCCCGCACAAGCTTCTCACTCGTTTCAACCGTGTCCGCGCATGTCAAACAACGCGAAACTCCCCGACGAGCCGCTCTTCGGGTCAGAACCCCTCTTTTCCATGCATGCCCTTCGCATCGTGTCAGGAAATTGTATGGGCGAAACATATCCAGCCCCTACCAGGCCGTCCTATGTGTCCCATCGTTAGCATTAATATTGCTCCCATACACCTGAAGAATCGCGCGGTTGTACCTAGATTTATATCGTTTCCCACTGTCGGCCAATCGTGGTTCCCATGGTCGAAGAGCAGGTTCGTCCGCATAGAAGCCAAGTCGTTCACCACGAAACAGACCGACTGGTTGGAGTTCTTATTTTTTCCATTGCAGCTTACTCATGCGATTAAACTACGCAACATTTGCCCTGGCGGTCATCCTCGCGATGTTTGTCTCGGCACAGGCGGAAACACAAATCACCAGTCACGCAAACGGCTTCATATTCGCCGAAGGCGAAAGGGTTACTCTTACCGGCCAGGGAAATAATCTCTCCTGGTCATACGATGCGGACAGCGACGGCAAAGGAGAGGTATCGATTGGTACCGGCGCGACTGTCGACTTTTCCGTGCCGACGGATGTTTCCGGTCCCAAAAGCATTGTCATTTTCCTGCGCGGTTCTGAGGGCAGCGATGAAATCAGCGGGAACATTGGGGCTGCCGCGAGCAACGGCATTACCGGCCGCGGGCGGGTACGCCTGTCGGAAACCACCATAGTCTCCGATTGGGGAACGCCTCTTCGGGGGTGCTTCTGGAGCCTCGATTTCAACAACGGCCAGATGTGCAGCCGGGATGCCATAGCCAATATCAAGGACCTCGGCCTCAACGCACTGCATCTGTGGGCCGAGTGCTACAAGAACCCCACCGGATCCAACATCGACGAGACCGAGACCATTGTTCAGTGGTGCGCCGAGGAAGGGCTGTACTGCGTTATCTGCTACGGCGCCTGCGATATGAACACGCATTACTACTACGACAAGGTCACGGCGTTCTGGAAACTCTATGCCGGGCGGCTCAAGAACTGGACCAATGTGGTCTTCGAGATAGCGAACGAGCCCCAGTACCTGTCGTGCGCCTATGCCGATTCCGCTATCGACATGAACCGCGATTGTTACAACATCATCCGGGAGCGCGCGCCGGACACCCACGTGCTGTTCTTCACCTACTGCAATATCTATGGCGGCGCGGAGCCTCCAATCCGCGATGTCGGCAGGCTGGGCGACGGCATCGATTGGAGCAACGCCTCGGTGGCTTTTCACGGGTATCTTGCGCAGCAGGGCGAGCCGTCGCCCGGGACACAGCGGCAGGCTATCTACGACTGCGCCGCGGCGGGCGTCCGCATGACGTGCACCGAGTTTCCCCGGGAACTGGAGGAAAACATCCCGGTCTACGAGGAAACACAAATCTCCTATTTTCATTTCCTCAGCGTAAACAACATCTCGGGATTTATCCACGATGTAGTCAACTCCGGCATACGGTGGCATCCCGACTACGGCGATTGGCCGCTTGCCCAGGTTGACCGCGTGGCCTACGCATCGACACCCGCGGCATGCGTGTCCCCGCCGAAAGACGTCGCATCGAGCAACCTCCCCCAGCTGATCATAAGAAGCCCCCGGCTGCCGGCGCGCGGGAGTTTTGCCGTGTACGACCTGCAGGGCCGGCTGATCCGGGGCAGCCGCCTCCAACGCGCGGGGAACGGCATGGCGATTGTCAGACCCTTGCATCATATACCGTGACCGGCCCGGCGGAAGCCACCCGCACAGTCCCGATCGGGTAAACTACCTGCAACCATGATCGGGCGGCCCGACTTGACACCCGCAGCAATTCCGAATTTGCCCCGGCCTTCCCTTTGCAGGTATTTTTCTCGAGAGCGGAGCTCCATACGCATCCTCCCGCAACTTTTGCGAATATATCCGGCAGGCAGTACCTGTTGTCACAACGTTTCATGCGAACCCACGACCTTTCAGCGCGTTGCACACTCGTGCCGGCGCTGGCACTTCTTTGTGTCCACCTGTTCCTGCCCGCGGCTGCCGGCAGTCCGGCAAGC
>WJMI01000165.1 GCA_014728015.1 Chitinivibrionales bacterium
CCGGCTGCACCATGCACGCGATACCAAAATGCCCGCAGACCCTGTCGGTGCCGTCCAGAGAAGCATCGTCGATAACTAAAACCCGTTCCGCAGGCGCCACTTCGAGAAGCAAGGGCAGAAACGTCTCGAGAGACCCGGCTGCACGGTACGCCGGTATCACCACGTGTACGTTGGAGGGCCAGGTGGAAGGGGAAAGTATCATTGACTCGTCACTCCATCATTGCATCATCGCCTTGCTCCACTGCTCCAAAGATAATACCAGCGTCGCGAATTCCGGTCCGGTAGAAACCCTCATATGAGGCTTTGCCTGGCGTTTGGCGGGTGCTAGTTTTAATTGTCGAACTGATATACGCCACAGGTGCCGGTACAAAAACGCATGAAACTCACCATCGGCAACAAGATCCTTGTAGGCTACATTCCTATTGTGGCCCTGATTTTCGTGATTGTCGCATTTACTCTGCTTCGACTCGATGAGGTCAACCGAATCAACCGCGAAATAATCGATGTCGACATGGTGGTCGGCCAGTCGGCGCAGGAGATGATCAATGTGCTTCTGGCGCAGGAATCATACGGCCAGCGCTATCTTATTCTGAAAAGCCAGGACATGCTGTCCCTATTCTGGAAGCGGGACCAGGAGTTTTCGGGTCATCTCAAGACCATCAAGGAGCTTCCCGACAAGGACCGCCCGCCGGCGACCGCCGAGCTCGCTGAAAAGCATTCCGATTATACCAAGTATTTCCAGGCCACCACCCAGCATCTCGACTCGATAGATTCCAGGTCATATGTTCTTGCCGATTCGCTGCGGCGTGAGGCATTCGACCGCCTCGTGGAAGTGCTTAACGGGTTGATGGCGGATGCGGAAACGAGCCAGACACACCGTACCCGTCTCACCGCGGAAATCGGGCGGAGCGCGTTTCAGACACTTCTGGCAATATCGATTCTCGGAAGCATCCTGGCGTTGGGCGCCGCGATTCTGATTTCTCACGGTATCCACGGCTCCATCCTCACGCTCCGGGCGGCGACCGGCCTGGTCTCCCAGGGACGGTTTGAGAACTTACCGACCGTCAGGACGAACGATGAGCTGGGGGAGCTTTCGACGGCATTCAACGAAATGGCCGTTCGTCTCGCGCGCCTCGAAGAGATGTATATGGATTCGAGCCCGCTGACGCGTCTGCCCGGCGGGATCGCCATCGAGAACACGGTGAAGAGCCGTATCGAACAGGGAGTACCGTTCGCGTTTTGCATGATGGATCTCGACAATTTCAAGCCGTTCAACGATCGCTACGGGTATGGTCGCGGCAACGCGGTCATCAAGCGCACCGCGGAGATTGTCCAGGAAGTCTCCAAGGAGGCGGGCGACAAGGATGACTTCATCGGGCATATCGGCGGCGACGATTTCGCGCTCGTGACTACACCCGCGGTGTACAGGACGGTTTGTGAGAAAATCATCAGCCGGTTTGACAGCAGCATCCCGGATTTCTATGATCAGGAAGACAGAGAGCGCGGTCATATCGTCAGCAAGAGCCGCCGCGGCGAGACGCTCAAGTATCCTGTCATGACTATTTCAATCGCCGCGGTTGACAGCGAGAAATCACACGTCAATAACCATATCGAAGTCGGCGAGATAATCGCGGAACTCAAAAAGTACGCCAAGACATTTCGCAAGAGCAACCTGGTTGTTGATAGACGGGGCGGGAGAAAGAAGAAAAAGAAGGCGTGAGAGACGCAAAAGGCAGCATGAAATCAATTGTTTCCAGAGTTCCTTATTCCTTTGCATTCGCGGTCGCGGCGATTGTGCTGTTGCATGGCTGTGCGCCGGAGGTGGCTACCGCGCCGCCTGCTCCGGAACCCGAAAGGTTCATCGAGTATTCCCCTGAGCAGATACAGGAGGAGATACTGCGGCTCAAGAGACTGCTGGCCGATACGACCGCGGCCGAATGGTCAGACACCGTCAATCCGCTTGCCCGCGAAAAAGTAATGACCGACCTGTTCCTCCTGACGGTCCACCGCAAAAATGCTGACCCCGACTATGGTCAGGCACTCGGTTATGCCCGCTACCTGTTCCAGAACGTGCCGGAGAAACGCCTCTACTATGCGAGCTGGGGACGGCTTCTCAAGGAGCACATGCGGCTTGCCGATGAGCGCGATTCCCTCCAAGTACTCCTCGACGAAGCATCTGAGAAACCTGACGGCCTCGGAAGACTCCAGCGGCACATACGCCGCCAGACCGAAATCATCGATAGCCTTACATCTGTGGCCGACGAACAGGCTGAAACCATCCGCAGGCTCCAGCAGCTTGATGTGCAGATGGAGCAGGAGCGGAGCAGGATACAGTAAAGTGCTTGGGGTCGGACCAGGCAATTGTTCTATAAATCAATGTATTAGCCCGAAAATCTGTTTGCTTAAGCGCTTTTACATGGCATTTTCTTCCCCTTTTTCGGCAGCCTAAGGACAAACCTGCGACGAGGGCCAGGACTCAACTGTCTCTTCGTAGATGCCTGTCCTGGCAGTAGAATAAGACATGATCGGCCAGGCTGTCCCAGGCCCCATCGCTTGGAGTCATCACATGGGCGCTGCCTTTGAACCCGCAATTTGAACAGTCTCCGCCGTGTGGGTGCTGGCCCTTCAGTTTGCCGCTCGCGCACGGGATGCTCCCCGCTTCTATCTGATTGATCTCACCGGCAGGATTGCATCCGGCGCGCGGGTGCACAACATGCATAACCGCAACGATCAAGTGGGACTCACTATGGGCCTGGTAGTGCACCTCGGTAACGAAAAAGGGCCTCCATCAAGTGGAGGCCCCTGTGGCATGGTCGGGGCGACTGGATTCGAACCAGCGACCACTTGAACCCCATTCAAGTGCGCTACCAGGCTGCGCTACGCCCCGACTGGAGACAACAAAATACTAATTCGTCGCCGGTCCCGTCATGGATTCCCGCGGAGCGCACCGCCTGTCCTCCCGCCCGCCGTGGCGGAAACGCGGAGCACAAGGGACGGTCCCTGATGGAGGGAGGGGCCCGGAACACCTTCCATATTCAAACACATGGCGAGGGAACCAGCACACCCCTCACCACCCATCACTCTTCGCTCTTCATATCTATTGCCGCCGAATCCACAGCCACCTCCTGCGGCTTGCCGAATGCCTCGAGCTTCCTCTTGATTTCCGGGACTGCTTCGCGTGCGGCCTTGATTCCCTCCTTCATACAGTATTTCTTCCGGGAAAAATCCATCATGCCGACATCGCCGACCTCCGGGGCAATGAGCACATCGGCTTGCTTTACCTTGAAGTGGTCGATGCGACTACTCATGATGCTTATCGCCTGCATCGTGATATTGACCACGTTGGTTGTCTCCAGGTTCTGGATAGCCTTACCGATGGAAACCACGATTACGAAGTTTGCGCCGTGCCGGCGCGCAACCTCGGGCGCGATATTGCCCAGCACGCCGCCGTCAATAAGCTGGCGTCCGTCAAGTTCCAGGGGCGTGAATACGCCCGGAATGGAACAGGATGCGCGCACGGCCTTGGCTATGGAGCCCCTGGAAAAGACCACCGGCTCGCCGGTGTTGAGATCGGCGGCGACCGCATAGAACGGCACCTTCAAATGCTCGATCTTTCCCGCATCAATTTCCGTGCTGACAAACTTCTCGAGCTTGTCCCCCTTGACCGGCCCGGTGGCCGACTTGAAGATGGAGAAATCGAAGATATCATCTTTTTCGAGCTTGAATGCCGTCCACTCCAGCTCGAAGGTGTTGCAGTGTGAAGCATATATCGCGCCAATGAGACTGCCCACACTGGTACCGATGATCATGTCGATGGGTATCTTCTCCTGCGCGAGCACGCGAAGCACCCCGACATGGGCGAATCCGCGGGCCGCGCCTCCGCCGAGCACCAACGCGACTGTAGGCTTAACCGGTTCCACCTCGACAACGGGTTTTACCGGTTCTTTGGCCGTCTCCTTGGGCGCGGTGCACCTCCCTGCAAGAAGCAGGAGCGTGATGAGGGAAAGGAGGGTTCGGCATATCGGCAAAGAAACCGCTTTGCGATCCATAGTGCGCTCCGGTGAATTCATTCGGTACGTGCCTCGATATTTACAAACTAATGCAACAAATCCGGAATGAGCAAGACCAGCCAAGCGTTTCTACCGCCGGGAGCGCGCCTCGCTTTCTCTCTTGCTCAACCTGCACCCGCAATAGTCCTGCCGGTACAGACCCAGCCCCCTGCTCAAGGCCACGCTCTTTTTGAACCCGTCCTTTTTCTTGAAATTGAACGGTTCGAACGTCACGCCGAATTCCCCGGCCGCCGTTCGGCCGGCCTGCTCGATGACGGCCATGCTCTTGTGCGGGCTGATGCTCAACGTGGATGTAAACGACGGCCAGCCGAGCTCGCGGCAAAACGCCGCTGTCTGGCGGAACCTCAGGAGAAAGCATTCCCGGCACCGCTCGCCGCCCTCCGGAGTATGCTGGAATTCCCGGATAGCATTTTCCCAGAGGTGCGGCTTATACGTGGGAGCAACGATAGGCACGCCGAAATGATCGGCAACGCGCTGCGCATCAGCCAGCCGCTTCTCGTATTCCTCTTCCGGCTCGATGTTGGGATTGGAGAAATAGCAGCGGATCTCGTGAGTGTCCCGGAGGAGCTTGACGACATACGCCTGGTCCGGGGCGCAGCAAACGTGAACGACAATTTTTTCTTTCATCCAATGCCCAGCGATGGCGGCACCCCGCCGCCTGCTCTGTATTATACCGGTTCGTGCGCCGGCGACTGTGTTGAACGGCGCTGCCGATGTAGTATCATGCGTGCGCCGTGGAACGATACGAGCGCCGCTACTACCATGCTCACTACAACCAGAAATCCGGTTGTCTTGAAGAACAACAGGGCGAACGCCAGCAAAAAGGGCACAATGACCGCCAGCGCAGCCGTGAGAAAACGCCTGAAATACACGCCGAATACGAATTCCCGAAACGCACGTGGCCTTTGACCGTAAAAACGCAGGAAACGAAGGCTCTCCTGGGGCCATTTCCCTTTCAGTCCGCGGTGACGAGTGTACCCGTCCATAACTTCATTCCAACCCTTGGCTTCCACGTACCGCTTGAGAAACGGTACGGCAAACGATATGTGTCCCATGTCCAGGAGTATGTCCACCATGGGGGGAATGAGCTCGCGCTCGCCGGGCATGCTCTTGTACGCCTTGCGAAGGTAGTGAAACGCCAGAAGGTCCTTGCCGGCATCACGGTAGTGGTCGGCGAGGAACCAGTAATCCTCCACGCAATAGGGTTTCTCGCGTGCAATCACCGAATGCACGAGAGAAAGCATCCGATCGATTTTTTCCGCATCACGCAAGTGCTGATAGTAGTCCCGCGCGATTTCGGGATTCGCGGGGTCCAGCGACAGAGCCTCATCAAAGACATCTTCGGCCTTGTCGTGTTCGCCTTTCTCCGACAGCGTGATTGCTTTCACGCGCAGGGCCTCGGCATCGATAGGGGAGACATCGAGAGCCCGGTTCACTGCATCGAGCGCGAGGTCGTGCCGTTGGCTGTTGAGATACACATAGGCTAGGTCGACATACCCGACCGGCGAATTCGGATACAGCTGTATGGTCGCGTTGGCAGTGCGCTCCGCCTCGTCGGTCTGGTTGTTCTGCGCAAGGCAGAACACGAGGCGCGAGAGTGCCTTGATATTGTTGGGTGAGCGCGACAGATACTCCCGGTACAGCGCAATGCTCTGATCGAGCAGGCCGCCAAGGATATACTGGTCGGCAAGAAGGTCCCTGACCTCATCGAAATGGGGATTGATATCCAGCGCGCGGGCGTAGCACGCCCGCGCGCTCTCGTGGTCGCCGAGCCGCTCGTACGCTATGCCGATATTGCGCAACGCTTCTGGACTGCGATCAAGGATGCCCGATGCTTCCTCGTAGTACGCGACCGCGGTCTCGAAATCACAGGTCTCGGTGTGATACCATATCAGCGCATTGAGCACCAGCTCGTGGCGGGGATACGCCTGTTCCGCCTTCCGCAAATACCGGATGCCGCGCTGGATACGATTGAGCTGAGCGAACGAGTAGAAAAGGCCAAGCAGGCAGTCCAGGTTGCCGGCATCGATACGCACCGCTTTCTGGAGATGCCGTATCGCCTCACGGGGTTCATTCCGCTCGGTGCAAATACGCGAGTAGAGAAAGTGTATCTCCCACTCGTCACGATAGAAATCGGCGTAGCTGTCGAGGACCTGCCGGGCCTCATCGTAAAGGCCCATGTCGATGAATTCCTGGGTGCGCTCAACAACCGTGCTTAAATCGAGCCAATCGTCCATGAAGCATTACCATGTCTTTTATTTTTCCGTCCCGGCTCTTCCTGTTCGTAACGCGTCCGCATCCGGAGCACCTTCACGATGCGCTCCTTCTTCAGCACTTGATACATCGAACGCTTCCGCAAGCCGATTTCGTGTGGAAGCGATCACTACAAAAGGCTTTCAATATTGAATACCGTGGTTTCGGCTCACGATCTTTCCGCCCTGTATGTAGTACCGGTCGATGCGGGTGTTCAGGCCGCACAGGATCTCATACCCAATCGTGTCTGCAATACGCGCGACCTCGTCGGGATGTATGCACTCATTTCCCTGACGTCCGATTGCGACGGCTTCATCACCGGCAACAATATCAGTCCGGGGGCCGGCATCGATCATCACGTAATCCATCGTCACATTGCCCACAATGCGGTAACGTCGGCCTTTCACGAGCACTTCGCCCTTGCCACTGAGCAGGCGCGGCAAACCGTGGGCGTAACCGATTGGTATCGTCGCGATGTGCGTCTCCTGTTTGGTCACATAATGACCGCCATAGCTGATTGCTGTTTTGGAAGGAACCTTCTTCACTTTGGCCACGCCTGCCTTGAGTGCGGCCACCGGACGCAGATCCAGTCCGAAATCCTGCCCCGGGTCGGGATTGCAGCCATACAGGGCGATGCCCGGACGGACATAGCGGGCATTGGCGGCCGGAAACCGCGCGATTGCCGCGCTGTTGGCAACATGCGTCATGTCCGCGTGTATGCCCGCCTGTTCCACCGATGCGCGGGCCCGCGCAAAGCGTTCCTGCTGAAGGGACACGGAACGCGTTTTCGGCGCATCCGCCGATGCGAAATGGGTAAACAGTGCTTCCGCGCGCAGCAGAGGATGCCGCGCGAGCGTCTCGCCAAGCACACGTGCTTCGGTATCGAGTATGCCGGTGCGGCCCATGCCGGTATCGATGTTAACATGTACGACAAGCCCGGTGTCAAGGGATGCAAGGCGGGGGATGTCGGCCATGTCGTTGATTGTCAGGCGGACATCGTGCGCCGCGGCCCAGCGGGCATCGGCGGCATCGCAGGCGCCGAGGACCAGCACGGGGGAGTGGATGCCGGCGGCGCGCAGGTCGCGGGCC
>WJMI01000166.1 GCA_014728015.1 Chitinivibrionales bacterium
CGCATCCGCACTTTTCTTCAGGGTGGTGGCTTTGGTGAAATGCTCGAGCGCGGTCGAGTATTGCTTCGCCTTGAGAGAATATTCGCCCAGAATGAGGTACACATTGGGATCGTCCGGCCGAAGCGACATCATGGTCTGGTACGTCTTCTTGGCCTTGTCGTGCATGTTATTGCTGCGGTACAGGTCGGCCAGGCGGGCATAGGCCTCGATATTTGACTTGTCAAGTTCTATGGCCTTCTCGAGGCTCTCGATAGCCTTCGAGCTGTTTTTCGTGCCCATATAGGCATCTGCCAGGAGGAAATAGATATCCGGCACGGCATGCGCCTTGGGATCCGCCCCCACAATGAACCGGAATTGTGTCAGGGACTGGGTGTACTTCTTGTTCTCAAGGTCGGTACGGCCGACCTTCAAGCGCGCCAGAATCGCCTCGTCCTGTTTCGACGAACCGAATTGGGATATTGCCTTGCGATAGGTATCAATGGCCTCGTTCTTCTTCCCGGCCTCTTCAAACGAAACCGCCATGTTGTAGTAGTCGACCGCGGAAAGCTTGATCTTTCCCTGGATCCGGTCGTACTCGCTTGCCGCCGCCAGATGCTTGCCCATGTTGTGGTAGGCGCGGGCAAGCTGGAGACCGGCATCGTACATGGTGGGTTTCTGCTCGATGGCCTTTTTGAGATACGGCACGGCCGATGAGGCGCTGCCGGTCTCGACATAGCACTGCCCGATCTTGAACGCGACCTCAGGATCTTTCTTCGCCTCGTAGGCTTTCTTCAGAAGGGGAACGGCCTGGCTGTACTGCTTGTCGTCGAAATAGATATGCCCAAGTTCGCGATTGGCGACAAGATTGCCGGGATCTGTTTCGATGACCTTTTCAAGCGCTTTCTTGGCATCCGCCGGACGCTTCAAGGCGATGCAGGCCCGTGCGTACTCCCAGCTTGCCTCCCCGGTGAATTTCTGATCGAGCGCTGCCTTCGCCTTGCTGAGGGCCTCATCGTATTGTTTGAGCTTGTTGTAAATCCGGGCCGCACCAAGAAGTGATTCGTAGTCCTTGGGATTCATGCGCCACGAAACCATGTAGCACGCCAGCGCCTTTTCGGTCAGCCCGAGTTTCTCGTTTGCCTGAGCGAGCTTCACCCACGTGTCGGCCGTCCGCGATCCCGCAGGTATCTTCTGGTCGGCGTACTCGATCGCCTCCTTGTACTTGCCGGACTGAAGTAATTGATCGAACGTGGCATCGCCATGCGCCGCACATACCGCGAGAACCAGAGCGCCTGTCAGCAGTGCATGAAACCTTCTGGACATACTAATCCCCTTTCTACTCAAATTTCCCCCCGGCGGGTCTATCCTGTATAGTGTGAACAAATTCGCACCCATTTTCAGTTGTCTTCCCGGTTGCGGGAAACACTCATGAGCCGTATTAATATATAATCAAGCGCTTTCGGCTTTTGCAAACAGGGCACGGCATTGAATCCATTTCAGCCTAGGCGGGCCGCGCACCGCCGAGCTCCCGGCGGAACCGGTCCCAGTCGAAAAGCGGGCCTGGGTCGGGCTTCGCCTCCTTCCGGAGCCCCAGCGTAACCGCGCTGTCACCGGCAATGTCCTGGTGGCCAACGTAGGTCATTCGGCCATACCGGCTTTCGATATCCCTGCACAGGGCCGCGCAGGATGCGTACTGTGCGGCTGTAAATCCGGACCCGCCGGTTGCGACCAACTCAATGCCGATAGAGAACTCGTTCACGCCCCTCCGCAAATCCGGCGGCGGCATAGCACTCCCGCCGCAATGCCACGCTTTCTTGTCTTCCGGCACCAGGCCCAGTACTGTTCCCTCGCGGGAGACCAGATAGTGACTGCTCACGCCGAAATCGACAAATATCCGCAGAATTGATTCTGTCCTGAATGGATGCCCGGGATCGGTATCGGCGGCGCTGATATAGTGGATAACCACCGTATCTATGCGCCCCTCCCGCCGATCTTCCCACAGCGCATCCCCGCCGCCTTCGCGTATCCGCTCTGCCAGCGGCCTCCCGTGGACAGCCATCCGGTTGTTCACATCGAGAAAGCACGGTACGATGTCCATGAAACACTCCGCCCCGTTTGAAAAGGGCACCTTCCCCAGCGTAATTTACGCTGTATGAAACGCGCCCCGGATGCTGTACTGATCACCGGCAGCTCGCGGCGGCTCGGATTCGCGTTCGTGAAGAAGAGCCTTGCCATGGGCCTGTCGGTTGTCGCCCACTACCATACCGGCACGCACGCGCTGGGGTCGTGGCTTCGCAAGAACCCGCGCGCCAGACAACGGGTGCATTTGCTGCGGGCCGATCTCTCCGCCGACCCCGGCGAGCTCATCGATCGGGCCGCAACGCTCCCGGTCAGGCTTGCCGGGCTGGTGAACAATGCATCGATCTTCACCAGAGGCGACCTTACCAGCGCGCGCCACTTTGCCGACACTATGGCCACCAACCTGCACGCCCCGCTGGCGCTCGCCCGAGAGTTCCATCGCGTAGCGGGCACAGGATGGATAATCAACGTGACCGATGCCCATGTCCGGCCCGCGCACGGCCCGTATCAGAACTACCGCCTTTCGAAGCTGTGGCTCAGCGAGCTGACCGGACATCTCGCATTCGTCCTCGCGCCGAAAGTCCGGGTAAACGGTATCGCCCCGGGACCCGTTCTCCCGCCTCCCGGCAGGTCGGCCGCGTATCTTCGATCGCTTGCCAGGAAAACACCCCTGGGACGCCCGGTACCCGTTGGGTGCGTGATGAACGCATACGCATTTCTTGTGGAGAACGGCAGCGTGACCGGACAAATCATTTATGCCGACAGCGGTTGGCATCTGGGCAATCAGCCGTAGAATTCCTCTATGCTCGGTATGATACGATCGATGTGTTCCGCAATCGTTTCAAAGGTCCGTCGATACATCCGTATCGATTGGCCCATTGGATCGCTGATTGTGCTCTTCCTGGTTTCTTTGCCCGGCCACGCCCCCAGGAGAAATACCTTGTCCTTGAATCGCGGAAAAAACAGCCCGACAAACTCTTTTTGAACAGGCTCCATGGCCAGCACCAGATGCGCGCCCTCAAGCTCCTCATAGACAAGCTGGCGGGAACGATGCGGTGAGATATCGATGCCGTGCTCGGCGCACACCTCTCGGGCATGCTGCGATGCCGGCTGGCTGTCCAGGCCATGTATCCCCATCGAGCTTACGGTCAGGTCTCCCCTCCCGCGTTTCAGCCACCGATCGCGGAGAATCCCCTCAGCCATGGGACTCCTGCAGAGATTGCCGGTACAAACAAAAACGACACTGATCATGGGAACCTTACGCGGGAGAAAGCCGAAAGGACAAATATATTATTTTTATCGCGGATTTCAGCGCAACGGAAGGTGGAAGTCATGAGTCTCAGCAATGAAGAAAAATCGCTTGTCCAGGAAGCGCTTCAGGTATACCTGCAGATTGTCGCCCGCCAGATGCCGGCGCAGCATGTGCAGCAGCTCGCCCAGATCGCCGAAGGCATTGTGCGAAAGCTCGATTCAGTCGGCGGCGGCGGCGGCAAGCACGGCAACAAGCCCGCGGGCATTACCGACGAATGGTACAAAAACGTCTGTCTGAAGTGCGACAAACTCAGCCCGACCGGATGCACCGACAAGGTTACCGAAAAATTCCCGGGCAAGTGCGACCCGATTCTGCACTACGAGAACCGTAAGGGAGGAGCGGCAAGGTAACACGCGGCCGCAGGCCGCGTTGGGAGGGTTCAGGGTTTAGGGTTCAGGACTTAGGAGTCAGGAGTTAGGATGCAGGATTCAGTGCCTGAGTCCCAGAGTGCGATCACCCGTTCTGAGCCCTGAACCCTCTACTGCTCTGCCAGAATCAAATGATAGTTCTTCCTCCCCTTCTGTACCAGCAGATATTTGCCAGTGAGAAGCCCGTCCGCACCCACAGACTCTGACTCATCACTGATCTTCGTCTTGTTGATACTGACCCCGCCGCTGCGGATCATGCGACGTGCTTCCCCTTTGGAGACGAAAACCTGTGTCTTGTCGGCGAGAAGGTCCACGACAGCGATACCGTGCTCCAGTTCGGCACGCGCGACAGTACTCTGAGGGACGCCTTCAAAGACATCGAGGAAGCTCTTCTCGTCGAGAGCGGCAAGTGCTTCGGTCGTGCCCTTGCCAAACAATACCTCAGATGCTTCGACTGCCTGCTGATAGCGGGCCTCGGAGTGCACCCGGATAGTCACGTCCTTCGCAAGCGCTTTCTGGAGATGCCTTTCGTGTGGTGCGTTCTTGTGTTTCGACTCCACGTCGGCAATTGCATCCCGCGACAGAAGCGTGAACACACGGATGAAACGGGCGGCATCCTCATCGGAGCAGTTCAGCCAGAACTGGTAGAACCTGTATGGTGATGTCATCGCGGGATCCAGCCATACACTCTCGCCTGAAGCCGACTTGCCGAACTTGGTGCCGTCGGCGCGCGTGATCAGCGGGCAGGTGAGCGCATACGCCTCTCCCCCGGCCTTGCGGCGCACCAGTTCCGTCCCCGATGTGATATTCCCCCACTGATCAGAGCCGCCGACCTGAATGATGCAATCTTTGTTGGTGTAGAGCCAGTAGAAATCGTATGCCTGGAGCAACTGGTAGGAGAACTCGGTGTAGGAA
>WJMI01000167.1 GCA_014728015.1 Chitinivibrionales bacterium
CTAACAACAGCAATACCCCGCGGCAATGGGGTGCCGCGCATGCGGCGGGCCCCATTGACGTCGGTGGTAATTGCGAAAGTTAGAGCGCGTGCTGGGCACTACACCTTGTAACGCCACGGCAGTGCAGCCTCTTGACGAAATATACACAGCCGCCGCCCCCGCAACGCTACAGCACCGAGCCATTCTATCTCGGCCCGGAGTGATTAGGCGAGTGCCTAGGCCCGACCACTGTGCTTTCTCTATCTCGGCACCCATTCTATGCGGGAGGGACGACTCGCCTGCCAGGCCGTAGCCTTGGCGAAGGCTGGACACGAGCCGCGATCCCGATTTGCGCTGTGCCCTCGTGACGCGGCGGCCTTAAACGTTCGTCTTTCAAATGCAAGCGTACGTTGTTGATTGATGCAAGCCGTCGACAATCCAGCGCTGGAGCCCCTAAGCGCTTACCAACTGCAATGCCGTATAACGTGGGCTGCGCTCATAAAGTGCGTCTACGAGGTGGATCCTCTGAAGTTTCCCAAGTGCGGTGCGGAGATGAAGGTGGTGGGGTTTGTCGAGCGGGAAAATACCGACCTTATTCGGCTGTGGCTCTCTGCAGCGGGGCAGCTTGCCACGCTGAAGCCTGCTGGCGAAGGCGGGTGGAAAGAGCCTGTGGCAAGGGCACCACCACCCGAGCCTGAGCCACTGCCTCATGTCGCGGAACCCTCCGTCGACTACCTGCCGCGACGGGCGCGAGCACGGCGGGTGAGTTCTTCGCCAAGACCTGCACGTGATATCAGCCCGTAAAAATGGCCCAGCCCTTACTGTTGCCGAAACTTGATTTTCGCGCCTTCTGTCAACGATATTCCTGATGCAAGCTGCTGAGCAGGGCCCTTGAGGGGCCGTAGTTGAGGCGGGGGAACTGTTACCTACTGCAAACTCCCAGTAACGGCATAAACCCGGCGGCCCTGATAGATCGAATTACCTATCAGCTTAATTTACCGCATCTGCAAGCCGGCCGCCGGGCAAAGTCCGACAGGCTCCTAGATTATTGCAATCTCCGCATGCTCCTCGCAAGCGGACTTCCTGAAGAGTAAAATTGAGAGAGCGAGAAGCGTCTGCCTCCCGCTCTTCTTCTTATCATCGAACGATTCTGACGGCATAGTCGAATTCTGCCGCGCGCAGGCGTAGTATGTAAGTGCCTGTTGCGTACGGCCGAAGGTCGACGCGATGAGTGATGCCGGTATCGAGACGGCGGAGGATCATTCTACCCTGTGAATCGAACAGCCGAAGTGTCACCTTTCCCATTGAGCTTGGAGTATGAACTATGGCTTGCGCCGACAGCGGAACATGTAAAAGGCCCGCCGGATTCAACATCACACGCGTGTCTTCAACGGGCCCATACCTGCGGGAGACCTCTCCCTGAGATTTGAGTCGCATGTTGTCGATGATTAGTTCGCTGCCGATGACCCCTTCCGACCACCTTATCGAACTGACAGCAGCCACAATTATGGAATCAGGTTGCTGTGCGACATCGAACGGAATTTCGAAATACGTATATTCTGAAGCGGGGAGCAGCTTTGCGTCCGCAAAGTGAATATCAGTACCATCTTTGCGCAGTTGTATCCATGCCGCGCCCGTGTCCTGCCCGGGAGTAGAATACTTGTACCAGCCGCACAACGTATCCGTTTGGCCTGTATATGGAACACCTCCGACTTGATTTTCTACCTCGGGATCATACTCGCCAAGAGAAATGGACGAAGCATTGCTGTCCATATCGGTGCTGTCTATGTACGTTACTAGTTTAACTGCATAGTCGTTCGCATAGGCATCGGTACTCTGAACAACCGAATCTCCATCAGCAAGCCAATCATCAATGACGGTCAGCGAACAGGTCTGCCAATTCTCAAAGCCACCATTGAGTTCGGCCGGCTGGGTATCGATTCCCTCGAACGAAAGGTCATCCAGTTGAAGCACACTACCGGGGATACCACTGAAAGCCATCGCATTACTCGACACAGCGATAACAACCACGCTATCGGGAGCTTCGGAAAGAGAGAACGGCATTGAAAATTCCGTATACTCGGACTGGCTGCCGTGAATTTTCAGGTAATTCTGCATCCAGTCGGTGTTCACAACTGCACCGTCCTTTTTGAAAAGCACGGCAAAGATCGCCGTGTCTCCTGTCGCGATATCGCATTTGTAGTACCCGGTCAAGGCTGTTGGCGTACCGCTTATGGCTATTCCGCCGGGAAATTCATCCCCATCAAGCGTCGTGCAGTTAAAAACCATAGCGGGCACCGTATCCCCGTTCAGTTCTTTGGTTTCCAGCCTAACAGCATACGATCCGGCATGCGCATCGGTGGTTTTCGTTACACTTAATTCGCCATATTCCTTTATGGTTTCCCTATTCGATGTCAAATATGGAACCGGCTCCTCAAAATCGACCGTGGTCCAGTTCTCAAAACCAGGATTGGGAATACCCTCGGCCCAAGAAATCATCTGGAGCGCTATGACAGATACGATTGCCATCTGCAAGCAGCGCATATTTGCCTCCTTCCGTTTTGATGAAGAGATTTCTGTCAGTGACGATTACTTAATTATGGCTGGGCGCCTTTCTCAAGAAGAATCACCGCATCTGTTTTCATGCTGGCTGTGCGCTTCGAGTAGCTACACCCCTAAAAAAGGCCAGACGCCGAGCAAAAACCTTGCTCTACATAAGAAGATATAGAGTTTCAAGTTGAAACACAAACATGAACTCTTTTCAAGGTTCATTGCAGGCGGTATTCACAAGTCCGAGAAAGAATCCGGGTTTTCACGTCTGACCACGGGGAGCCTTTCTGAGGATCCTTATGGAACGCTTCCAATCGGCGGTCCAATTCTTGTTTTTCATCTTCTGTGATGGGTAGTTCTTCCGGGACTGATGCGATGCTGTCCCATACATCCTCAACAAATTGCAATCGCTCTGCAACGCTCAGGCGGAGTAAGTCTGCAGCGGTGATATTCTTCATTTTGCACCTCCTACCATGAAAATATACCCGCGCAGGTGTTGGGTAAAAGATCACGCTAACAACAGCAATACCCCGCGGCAATGGGGTGCCGCGCATGCGGCGGGCCCCATTGACGTCGGTGGTAATTGCGAAAGTTAGAGCGCGTGCTGGGCACTACACCTTGTAACGCCACGGCAGTGCAGC
>WJMI01000012.1 GCA_014728015.1 Chitinivibrionales bacterium
GTTGACGAGATGATCGGGCGGGTGGATGTACTTGACACGAGCCGGGCGTCCGAGCATTGGAAACGGCGGGGCCTTGATTTCTCGAAAGTGCTCGCGGCCCCGGAGGTTCCTCCAAACGGCGCTGTCCGCTGTTCAGGGCCCCGGGTGCGGGACACCTCGGAGGCGCTTGATGCCGGGCTGGTTGAGAAAGCCAGACGTGCCATCAGCTCCGGCAAGCCGGTGAGTCTGTTTGCCGCGATTCGCAACAGCAATCGCGCGGTGGGGGCCATGCTGAGCGCCGAGGTTTCCGGGCAGTACGGCGGCGCGGGGCTGCCGCCCGATACCATCAAGTGCAAATTCAAGGGTTCCGCCGGCCAGAGCTTCGGGGCCTTTCTCGCGCCGGGGATAACCTTTGAGCTGGAAGGCGATGCGAATGATTATCTCGGTAAAGGCTTGTCGGGAGGGAAAATTATCGTCTACCCGCCCAAGGATTCGACGTACCGGCCGCAGAACAACAGTATCGCGGGAAACGTGAACCTGTTCGGCGCGACCGGCGGGGAGGTGTTTGTCAACGGCATGGCCGGGGAGCGGTTCGCGGTGCGCAACAGCGGCGCGGTCGCCGTGGTGGAAGGTGTCGGCGATCACGGCTGCGAGTACATGACCGGCGGACGCGTGATCGTGCTCGGCGAAACCGGCATCAATTTCGCGGCGGGCATGAGCGGCGGTATTGCCTACGTGCTCGATGAAAACCAGTTGTTTGACACCAAGTGCAACCTGGAAATGGTCGATATCGAGCCGGTAATCGATGATGCCGACAAGGGGTTCCTCAATACGTACATACAGCGGCATGTCCGGTACACGGGCAGTCAGTATGCGGCGCGCATTATCCGTGACTGGATTGAAATGCTGCCGCTGTTCGTGAAAGTGATGCCGGTCGAATATCGCCGCGCGCTTGAGCGCATGCGGCGGGATGAGTCCACGGAGACTGAAACGGTCGCGGTGACCGAGGAGGTATACGGATAATGGGAAAACCAACGGGATTTGTCGAATACGAGCGTATCACGGCGCCGGCCCGGCCGGTCGAAGAGCGTGTGAAGGACTTTCGCGAGGTCGCCGGACGGCTTGCCGAAGATGAGCTGCGTCGCCAGGGCGCGCGATGTATGGATTGCGGCATTCCCTTTTGTCATGCACTGGGATGCCCCGTGTACAATCTCATTCCCGAATTCAACGATGCGGCATACCGGGGCCGGTGGCGCGAGGCGCTTGAGCGGCTGGAACGGACAAACACCCTTCCGGAAATCACCGGCAGGATTTGCCCCGCGCCTTGCGAAGCCGCGTGCACGCTCTCAATAAACGCCGCGCCGGTGACTATCAAACAGCTCGAATTGTCAATCATAGAAAAGGGTTTCGAGGAAGGGTGGGTGGTTCCGCGGCCGCCGCGCGTCGAAAGCGGCAGGCGAGTGGCCATTGTCGGGTCCGGGCCCGCCGGCCTGGCGGCCGCGCAGCGGCTGCGGCGTATGGGTCATGCCGTCACGGTGTTCGACAAGGCCAGGCGGATCGGCGGCATCCTGCGATACGGCATTCCTGATTTCAAGCTCGAGAAGTGGGTTCTCGATCGACGTCTCGAACAAATGCGCGCGGAGGGCGTGGAATTTGCCACTGATGTTGTTATCGGGGAGGACCTGTCGGGACGGTATCTGAGAAAACAGTTCGATGCCGTGCTTCTCTGCATGGGCGCGGGCGAGCCCCGTGACCTGCACGTGCCGGGCCGCGGACTCGAGGGGATACACTTTGCGATGGATTACTTGACACAATCCAATATGCGCACGTCGGGTGAGGCCGACCGGGGCGGGATGGATGCCGCCGGCAAACGGGTCCTGGTGATTGGCGGCGGTGATACAGGCTCGGATTGCGTCGGCACCGCGATTCGTCAGGGCGCACGGAAGGTCTATCTCTTTGAGATTATGCCCAAGCCCCGGGAGTGGACCGAAGCATACAATCCCGAGTGGCCGGCGTGGCCCGCTATCCTGAGAACGTCCAGCTCGCACGAAGAAGGATGCGAGCGCGACTGGGCCGTGGCCACGACATCATTTACGGGCCGCGGCGTGGCGGTGGAAGAGGGCTCGTTTGTGCGGGTCGAGTGGAAGGACAGGTCCCGCGGCGGTCGCCGGCGGATGACAGAGGTGCCGGGAACGGAGTTTTCGCTGAAGCTTGATATGGTTGTCCTTGCAATGGGTTTCGTGCATGTCCAGCATTCCCGCCTTCTGGAGGATCTCGGGATTGCCTACGATGCAGGGGGCAATGTGGCGACGGATGCCGGTTATCGGACGTCCGTGGACGGCGTGTTTGCCGCGGGCGATGCGGGAATTGGGGCTTCGCTGGTAGTCAGGGCCATATTTCACGGCCAGGAGGCGGCAGGGGCCATTGGGCAGTATCTTGCCTAACCGGACATTACTCGAGCAGGCCGCCTCTCACAAAGTCTATCTTGTCAAGAGGATAGATGATTGCCGAAGCCACGTTGCTGACATGTGAATTGACGCGTTTCAGGTAGCGCACCAGAAGGACCGTAATCAGGGCTTCCTGTTTGGGCATATCTTCGGTGAACAGCGCGTGAAGAATCTTGTTGCACTGTTCTTTTGATTCCTGATACGTGGCGAGTATTTCACGCGCCCGGTTGTCATCCGAATCGACAAACGCGCCTTTGAGCGTCACCAGATTGCTTTCGACCCGCTGCTGTATCGTCGCGATGTCCTTCTGGTGGCGAAGCGTACCGATCCTGCCGTTGTTGACCAAGGCGAGATCGAAGATGTTTTTCGAATAGTCCCCGATACGTTCGGCATCTTTGACCACGCTCATGAGCGCCAGGCATCCGGAGGCATCCTGACCGGGATTCATGGTCAGATGCTCAAGCAGCAGGCGCCGGATGTCACGCTCCTTCTGGTTCACCCGCCGGTCCCGTCCGTGGATCTCATCTTTCTCGCCCTCGACCGTCAATTCCCCCGAAACCACCTTCCAGGAACGCTGGAACACGTATGCGCAGTCTTCAAGCATGGACCCGAAGGAGCCGACTGCCTTTGTCATTATTCCGCTGTCTTTCCAGAGACGCACCAGCTCTTTGAACATTCGATACCTCCTACCTTGTTATCAGGATCATGAGGAGCGGCAGCAGGAAGAACACGCCGAGGATGAACGCCGCAGCCCACTTCTTTGATTCGGTTGCCAGTGAGGCCAGACTGGTTGCCAGCGTGAGCGGCACGACTCGCAAAGGGTAAAATATGAGAATCCCGAAGATATTGAACGAAAGGTGCGCGAAGGCGGCGGTGACCCCGACCAGACTTCCTTCCTCGCCGCCCGCCCCAGCGGCGCCGACCGTGGCCAATGATGCGAGAAGCGCGGTACAGGTCGTCCCGAGATTTGCGCCCAGGGTGAACGGAAAACACCGGCGCAGGCTCAGTATTCCCGCACCCACCAGGGGAACAATGAGAGACGTGGTCACCGAGCTGCTCTGCACGAGGACGGTGAGCACGAGCCCGATAAGCAGTGCCAGAGCATCGTTGCTGAACAGGTACTTTTCTATGAAAGTCTCCGCCTTTGAAATGACCAGCGATCGCATGGTCCGCACGAGGAATATCAGCGAGCCAATCAGAGCTGCTATTGCCAGAACGAGCATTACGGTCGCCACGGCATTTGTTGAAAGCCCCAATCCGCTTTCGAGGGCATGCTCGATGAAATTGACCGCTGGTTTGATGATAGCTTTCAGCGGGCTGGTGAATTTTGCACCACCGGTGTTGCGAAACACCGAGGTCAACGCGAGTGACATTTTCTGTATGGGATGCAGGTTCAATTCAATGGGGAACAGCACTGCTACCGCTGAAAGATTGAAGAAATCATGCACGGTCGCCCCCGCAAATGCGCGCCGGAAGTCCTCTTTCCTGGTCACGAATGTCAGCGAAACCAGAGTATTGGTAATGCTGGTTCCGATATTTGCCCCCATAATAATAGGAATCGAGAACTCAAGCGGCAGCATACCGCCTCCACAGAATCCTACGACCAATGAAGTCACTGTCGATGAGCTCTGGACAAGGCTTGTCGCCAGCACCCCGATAAACAGGCCTACGAACGGGTTCGAGGTAGAAGTGATAAGCCTCTCGGCAAATCCCTTTCCGAACATCTTGAAAGATGTTCCCATCAGTTGGATGCTGAGAAGAAACAGATAGAGAAGGGCGAGGACCGCGACGGCTTTCAGGATAGCGGCAAGATGCTTGTTCTGGCTCATACGCCCCTGTGTAGAAACGAGGCCGGCATGGCTTTGATTCAGGCGATCCCGGCCGTTTGCATCGGCACGTGGCCCGAACGAACAGAATCGTCCTGCAGCCGGGATTTGACAGCAATCAGTTGTGCTAGAAAATAGTTAGGAAAACGTTAGAAGTCTACCGGCAATTCAGCCGAAACAGGGCAAATCACGCCGCGGCATGCGGAATCATCCGCGGCCCGGGACCGCCGAACAGGAGGCTACTGGGCTTCACTGCTACTATCAAGGCCCTGGTGGCGGATGATTTCTCCGCGAATCAGGTAGATAACATCCTGGGCGATATTGGTAGCGTGATCGCCTATTCTCTCCAGTTGGCGCGAAATGGAGAGCAGGTGAAGCAGGGCTTCGGCATCCTGGGGCTTGGCTTGAAGATGTTCGGTCACTTTCGCGTACATGTCACGATTAATATTGTCGACATCATCATCCATGCGGCACACTTCCTCTGCCGCATCTTCGTCCACGTTCACCAGTGCATCCAGGCTTTTCTTGACCATGAGACGGACTTTTTGGCCCATTTCAGGGAGCCCGAACGGAGCTTTCAATACCGGAAATCTCGTAAGCGGGAGGGCCCGTTCGCATATGTTGACCGCAAGATCGCCGACACGCTCGAGATCGTTGTTGATTTTGAGCACGGCCACGATAAACCGCAGGTCCGCCGCCACGGGCTGATGCAGCGCGAGTATTTTCAGGCATTCTTCTTCGACATCGATCTCCATGCTGTCGATCTCATTATCAGACTCGATGACCGATTTCGCCAGCCCCTCGTTACGCTCCATGACCGCTTTTACCGAACGATTGACGCTTTCTTCCACCAGCGCCGAGAGGGTCAGTATACCCTTCTTAAGTTTCTCGAATTCTTTCTGCATGAGAATTGTCATAGGTTCCGTACTCCTGCGTATGCACCCCCGCGTGTTTCAAAATATGGGGGATATTGTGCCGTTTCGGTGGTTGTTCATGGTAGAGAGTGTCACGCATTTCATGCGCTATCCAAATCTGCCTGTGATATAGTCCTCAGTTTGCTTTTCCTCAGGGTGTGTGAATATCACCTGGGTCGTATCGAATTCGATGATGCGGCCTTCAAAGAAGAACGCTGTGTAGTCGGACACGCGTGATGCCTGTTGCATGTTGTGGGTCACGATGACTATCGTGTAGCTTCCTCGCAGTTCGGCAATGAGGTCTTCCACTTTCGCCGTGGATCGGGGATCCAGCGCGGATGCAGGCTCATCCATGAGGAGTATTTCAGGGTCGACCGCCAGCGCGCGGGCAATGCAAAGTCGCTGCTGCTGGCCGCCCGAAAGACCCATTGCATTTTCGTTCATGCGGTCTTTTACCTCGTCCCACAGCGCGGACCTTTTCAGGCTTCGTTCCACAATGTCATTCAGCTCGGCCCGTTTGCGCACGCCATGGATACGGGGGCCGAAGGCAATATTGTCGAAGATGCTCTTGGGGAACGGTGTCGATTTCTGGAATACCATCCCGATCCGTTTGCGCAATAATACAACGTCGGTATCGTGTGAATAGATGTTCTTGCCGTCGATCAGCACCTGTCCTTCGACACGGGTGCCGTCAATGATATCATTCATTCTATTCAGCGTGCGCAGGTAGGTCGATTTGCCGCATCCGGAGGGGCCGATGAGCGCGGTGACCTGCCCCGCGGGCACGTCGATCGAGACATCGAACAATGCCTGGACCGCGCCGTAGTAGAAATTGAGGCTGGTCGTCTTGATCTTGGTTTCGAGCCGGGCCTGGGATTCTGTCATGCCTGTGCCTCCGCGCTGAATCTAACCGGTATGTGCAGTGTGAATGTCGAGCCGTTTTCCGGCGCGCTGTCGACCGTTACCGAGCCTCGATGCGCCACCATGATATGTTTCACGATTGAAAGCCCCAGGCCGGTTCCCCCGAGCTTGCGGCTGCGAGCTTTGTCTATCCGGTAGAACCGTTCGAACAGACGGGGCAGATGCTCGGGCGAAATACCGGGTCCTTCGTCCTGCACCGAGATTCGGATTTCGCGACTATCACGTTCGCATCGTACCCGTACCGTGGTATTGGGTGAACTGTATTTGACCGCATTGTCGATTAGATTGATGACCGCCTGTTCCACGAGAGAAGCGTTCAGCCAGGCAACGATCCCCGAGCTGCCTTCAATAGCGAGGGCGATGCCCCGTTCACGAGCCTTCGCATCACAGACTTCCATGGCATCCTTGGTTATGGCATCAAGACCGGTTTCAGCCATCTCCGCTTCCTGGCCGGCCTCCTTTTCCAGCCGGGACAGCGTCATGAGATCCTCGATAATGGTGTTAAGCCGGTTAACGTGATTCGCGATTATCGAAAGAAAGCGTTCGCGCTCCTCCGGATGATCCATCGCACCATCAAGGAGCGTCTCAACGAAGCCCTTGATCGAGGTCAGAGGTGTGCGCAACTCATGCGAGACGTTCGCCACGAAATCCCGGCGAATATTCTCAAGCTTTTTCAGGTGTGAAACATCGTGCAAAACAATCACCGCGCCCGTGATGCTGCCGTCGGCATCCTTGAGGGCGGTGCCGTTTACCCGGAGCGTTCGTTCCTCGTTGCCCGCCACCCAGGACTGAATCTCCTGCTCGGAAGGTTCACGACGTTCCAGCGTGGCGCGGATGAACCTCTGGAGGTCGGTATTGCGCACGCCTTCCTGTATCAGTTTGCCCCGGACGTCGTCCGCACTCGTATCCAGCATGGTTCCCGCGGCGGCGTTCATCATGATAATTGACTCGTGCTGATCGACCGCTACGACGCCTTCGATCATGGAGGATAGAATTGCATCCTGCTCATTGCGCTGCTTGGTGATCGTGCTGATTCGTTCATCGAGCTGGGCGGCCATACCGTTCATCGCGGATGCGAGTTCAGCGGTTTCGAGGTATTGGGGAATAGGTAGACGAGCGCTCAGATCTCCCTGGGCAAAACGCTCGGCGCCACGCTTAAGGTCTTCGAGCGGACGGCACAGGCGCCGCGACAGTGCGATGCTTATGAGAACCGCGGCCATGGCGACGACCAGACCGGCCAGGAGAAACCGTATGGACACCGTTTCGAATGCTTCCGTGACCGAGACAAGCGGTACGGAGGCGCGAATTGCCGCCACAACCGAGTCGTGATGGACGGCCGGTATTGCGACGTACATGAGTTGTCGCTTGAGTGTCGCACTGAACCGGGTGGCCATCCCGGTGTCGCTGCTCATGGCTATCATGATCTCAGGCCGGTCAGCGTGATTGTCCATGGACTGCGGTTCTTCATGAGAGTCGGCAAGTACGGTACCGTCCGGAAGGATCACGGTGAACCGAGTTCCGGTGCTTCTGCCGAGACTCTTGCTGAGAGAATCGAGGCCGTTTCTTGCAGGTGTATCGACAAGCGAAGATGCGCGCGCCGCAAAGAGGATGGCGGCCGCCTTAAGTTCCTCCCTGGTGGACTCAAGATGAAAGGACTTTGCGGCGTGTGTCGTGTACGCAATGATCACGGCGCACGCGATAACCGCCACCACCAGGAAAGAGGGGAATAGGTACCAGAAAAACGGGGTACGACGCACGCTACTGCTCCTTGAACCTGTATCCTATTCCCCGGACTGTTTCGACATACTTGCCAGCCTTGCCGAGCTTTTTTCTAAGTCCCACCACCAGGACATCGACGCTGCGATCGGTGACCGGATAATTAACCCCGTGCACTGCTTCGACAATCTGATACCGCGTAAAAACCCACCCCGGACGGCTGGAAAGAAAGTGCAGGGCCTTGAATTCGGATGAAGTAAGCGTCACGGCCTTCCCGTCGATCATCACTTCGTGCCTTCCCGGATGAATCTCGATATTGTGGATTTTCACAGGGCGTTGATCTTCAACCGGGCGCTCCTGCTTCCGCCGCAGGACGGCGCGCAATCTTGCCACGAGAATGCGGGGGCTGAACGGCTTGACGATATAGTCATCGGCCCCCAGCTCGAGGCCGGCCACAATATCGGCTTCTTCGCCCTTCGCTGTCAGCATGATAATCGGCACGTGCTTTGTGCCGGGGCTGTTGCGAACGGCCCGCGCCATCTCGAGTCCATCCATGCCCGGAAGCATGATGTCGAGGATGATACAGTCACTCTTACCGTTGCGCAACTGCACGAGCGCATCCTCGCCGTTGGTGAACCCCCGAACATGATACCCTTCTTTCATGAGGTTGTACGTAATGAGCTCCTGGATATCTTCCTCGTCTTCGACCACGAATACGGTTTCCCGTGCCATTGCTTTGCTCCTCCGGCCCCTGGCCGCCGCTAGAACTCGACCCTGAAACGGTGGGAGATCACCTTTGAGAGCAGGTTCAGGGCCAGGACCAGGACGATAAGTACGAACGATGCGCCCCAGGCCAGGGCGTGCCAGTCGTCGTAAGGGCTTATCGCGTAATTGAATATAATGAGTGGAAGTGAGTTAACCGGTTTGAGCAGATTAGTGTTCATGAACGGGTTGCCGAATGCGGTAAACAGAAGCGGCGCTGTTTCGCCGGCAATGCGGGCCACGCTTATGAGTATACCGGTGACAATACCGCTGATACCCGCCGGCAGCACCACGCGCAGTACGGTCAGGTAATATGGTGCGCCAAGAGCGAGAGACACCTCTTTCAGACTGCGGGGCACCAGTCGCAGTGTTTCTTCCGTGGTGCGAACAATCACCGGCAGCATCATGATAGCCAGAGCCACAGACCCCGACAATGCCGAGAACGTGCCCATGGGTTTTACCACCCAGAGATATGCGATGATGCCGATAACAATGGACGGCATTCCCTGCAGGACTTCCATGGACAGCCGCACCGAGGTCGAGAAAAGATTCGTGCGCGCCTCGGCAAGAAAAACACCCACCGCGATACCCACCGGAAGTGCCAGAATGCAGGCCACCAGCACGAGAAGCCCGGAACCGACCAGCGCATTGGCAATGCCGCCTCCCGGCTCGCCCACCGGCTTGGGAAGGTTGACGAAGAACCCCGGGGTTATCGACGAGAAGCCTTCCTTGAAGATATGGAAAAAGATCAGGAAGAGCGGCACAATCGACAGGATTGACAGCAGCAGGACTATGGACACAAAGGCCTTGTCCCATACTTTGCGGAATGCAGTTCTCGAGGCCTTCATGAATCCAATCCTTACTTCGGGGAACCGCTGCCGGGCCGGTCCAGCCGCTGTATCACGATTTTGCCGGTTACGTTTATGATGGTCGACACTACAAAGAGGACCAGGCCAATTTCGAGGAGGGCGGAAAGGTAGATCTCATCGGTTGCTTCCGTGAACTCATTCGCGATAATACTGGCCATTGTATTTCCCGGACTGAATATCCCGTCGGGCAATGCATTTCTGTTTCCAATAACCATGGTGACAGCCATCGTTTCTCCCAGCGCCCGGCCGAGGGAGAGCAGGATACCCGCGATTATTCCTGATCGCGCATACGGGATGACCACCTGCCGGATTACCTCAAAACGCGTCGCGCCAAGAGAATAAGCGGCCTCCTTGAGGCTTGAAGGTACCATGGCGATAACCTCGCGCGCAACGGATGCAGAATACGGGACAACCATGATTGCCAGAATGAGCGATGCCGTGAAAATGCCAACGCCATACGGCGGTATATCAAGCTGCATTTCCAGCGAACGGACCAGCGGGACAAGAAAAAAGAGTGCCCAGAATCCATAGATGACCGAGGGTATGCCCGCCAGAAGCTCAATCATGCTCCGCAGCACAGACGAAAGCCAGCCCCGGCGGAAATACTCGCCCAGAGACAACGCAATAGCCATCGAGAACGGTATGGAAATAGCTATGGCCATGAAGGAAGTGAGCAGGGTGCCCACAAGAAACGGAAGGGCCCCGAATTCCTGCGAAATGGGGTCCCATTCGGTACCGGCGAGAAACCGGAATCCAAACTTGCTGAGAGACAAACGGGAGCCAATAAGCAGAGTAACAAAAATACCGGCCAGCAGCAGGAGCATAGCGATGGCGCCGACCAGAAGGGCCCACCTGAAAGTGGCTTCGCCCCGGGCGAATCGCCCTCTCACGGGGCGAACCGATGGTGTGGGATCGCCGGCGCGAGCTTCGGGAACGGCAGGCTGCGAATTTGGAGGGTTGTGTGCTTGCATATCCGTAACAGAATCGAATCGCGAACTACAATATGGCTTTCAAAGGTTTACGACTCGTTAGTATAATATTAGGTTTCGGTTAGGATGGTTCGCAGGGCCAACAAAGGCTGGAAGCCTTGTTAGTGCGATCAAACATTGAGCCCTGTTGTTGACCCTTACGAGGAATAGCGTGGTCTTTTACTGCGGCGAATCCGGCCGCCAGAAACCATTAGAACTTAAACATCGCACTCGCGGCGATCCTGGTAGTCGGCTTGAGATCATCCCCCTCCGGGATGGAAACCTGAACATTGGGCGCGATCTTGAATTGCCCGTGAGGAGCTATCTGCACCCCCCCAATAGCGAGCTTGGAAGTGGTTTCGTAGTCGTCCGTGGATAGCATGTCAAAGCGGGCGAAGATCTCGAGAACCTTCCAGGGAACGACAATCCCAAACACCGAAATACCGTTCAGCGCGCTGCCTTCAACACCCTTTGTGTTGGCCTGATAATCATACTCGAGCCCCAGTCTGAATGCATCCACGGGTCGTATTCCGGCAAAGCCCGCCACAGTGTACTGTATTGCCTGGTCATTCTTATCAACGGGCATGGCATCGACATATGCATATAGGTCGAGAATGCCGGTCGGCTTTGCCTGGATACCGAGCGATCCCTTGTAGTTATCGTCCATTTGGAGCTTCTTGTACCCTTCGCCATTGTCCACGTCGAGATACACGCTCAACTGATCAAAAGGTTCCACGGCGATTCCGAAGCCCAGATCGGCACTGGAGCCGTATTTGTTGGCATCCATAAAGGACTTGTAGACATACCGGTATCCCCAGAATTTCTCCTGGAGCTTGAACTGGCGACGTCCCCTAAGTCCAAGCGTCATAGAGGTTCTCGGGAGCACTTCCTTCATTTCAAGGTATGCGTATTTGGCATAAGCCTCGAGACGGTGATCGTGCGAAGTCGAGATCGCGCTGATATTTCCGCTGGTTTCGTCCACCGAAGTTTCCAGGTCGGTTACTTCATCCACCCGCCCGACATCGAGCATTACGCATCCAATGAAACGATTGACGATGGTCATCTTGTAGCCGAAATAGGCCCGATGGTTGGCGAAACCATGGCTTACCAAGGTCGTATCCTCACCGGCTTCCGTCTCGCTCTGCTCGAGAGCAATCGACCAGTCGGTATAGATTTTTCCCCCTATCTTGCCGGAAACCCCATTGTTCCCGTCACCGGCAGCGTGGGAAAGTGACGAATTGAAAATGGATACCACGAGTGCAACTGTGCTGGTTGTACGCAGCAGATGCGTTTTCATGCTCGCTCTCCTTCTGAGTTGCGGGGAATGCCCATGCATTCCCCGTATGTGATTCAAGGGCATCCGTACTACTGGCGTACCGGCTTGCCGCCAAAAGTGATAGACTTGATTGCAGCCTCGGCCTTTTCGACCGCGGCCGCCGGAAGAGGCGCATAATCAAGCGGCTTGCAGTACTTCTGGCCGTCGTGGATCATCCACCAGAGAAGCTTCACCAGTGTCTCCGCCTTTTCCTTGTTCCGGTTGTCGTATTTCTGCTCCCGGTACACGAGAATCCAGGTGAACCCGGCAATCGGGTATCCTTTCTCGCTCTCGGTGTCTGTCAGGGATACCCGCGTATGAGAGGGGATATCCACGTTGGCGGCCTCGCTTATCGATGCGATCTCGGGCTTGATGAAATTGCCCTTCTCGTTTTTCAGGAGCGCCTGCGGCAGGTCATTATGGAGCGCATAGGCCAGCTCGCAATAGCCGATGCTTCCTTTTGTTTGTTTAACCAGTCCCGAGACACCCTCGTTGCCTTTGGCCCCGAGGCCTGTGGGCCATTTCACGGATTTTCCGTGGCCGACATTTTCTTTCCATTCCGGCGACACCTTCGTGAGGTAGTCGGTGAAAATGAAGGTCGTTCCGCTTCCATCACTTCTGTGAACGACCATTACTTTGGTCTTGGGCAGCTTGAGGTCAGGGTTCAGCTTCGAGATTTTCGGGTCGTTCCATTGCTTGATTTTACCGAGAAACAAATCTGCCAGAACGTCCGCGGTAAGCTTGATTGTCGGATTGCCGGGAAGGTTGTACGTGACCACGACAGCGCCGAGGCACATGGGAATATGAAGTGTCTTGGCCGGCATTTTCGCGAGCTGCTTGTCATTCATGAACGCATCCGATGCACCGAAGTCTATGCTTTTGCTTTCGAGCTGACGGATGCCCCCTCCGGAACCGATGGACTGGTAGTTGATCCTGACGCTGTACTGCTTGTGGTACACGTCGAACATCTTGGAATACAGCGGATACGGAAAGCTTGCTCCGGCTCCCAGCAATTCCACTGGAGCCGCATTGATCGAGGAGCTGAGAAGCAACACTGCAGCGTGGACCAGGAACAGAGCGGCCCTGCAAGAGGATTGAAACATGAGCAGACCTCCTTGAAAGGTTAGAGAAGAATGAGCTTTCATTTCAAGATTGAGGCGAGAAGCATACGATTTGCTAACATTTTAGAATCTTCGAGCTTTATGCGAAATGTGTGCATTGGTAAGCCTATTTCGGTCTTCTTGCAGCAATTCTGAAGATACGCGCCTTGTGTTGGCGAGAATTCGACTAGGAAAATGTTACGCATGTGTTAGAAAAAGATGAGGCATGTGTTAGAAGTGTGTTAGCGACCGCGTCTTCGATGGGTCGGAAACAGGTGAAATCCAGCTTGGACTGTGCTCGTTGCGGGCAAATCGCCAGGCCGCAAGTGGAAGCTACGTAAGGTATTGCGGATAGGTGAAGAGTACGAAAAGCATGAACGTCAGCCTGGATCAGGTCCGCATGTCGGAATGCAATTCTAACACAATCGACACAAAACTCTAGCGGTGACCCCATAAATTACTGATTGAAAGAGAGTTATCCCTTTGCACTTATTCAAGGAGCATAGTATCCATGGCTAGAGTGGATATGCATGTCCATTCCCGTTTTTCCACGCATCCTTCAACATGGTTTCTGCAGCGCCTGGGCACCCGAGAATCATATGTCGATCCCGAACTCATTTATACCAAGGCTCTTCAGGAAGGCATGGACTTTGTAACTGTCACAGACCATAATTGCATTGACGGGTCCCTGCTCTTGGAGGAGAAGTACCCCGACAGAGTATTCTGCGGTCTGGAGGCGACGACCTATTTCCCGGAGGATGGGACCAAGATACACGTGCTGGTCTGGGGCCTTGACAGAAGCCAGTTCGAGGAAATCGAGAAGCGGCGGGAGAATATTTATCATCTTCGTTCCTACATCCTTGAAGAGGGGCTTGCTCACGCTGTCGCGCACGCCACGTTTTCCCTGAATCGCGTGATTACCCTTGAGCATGTCGAGCGGCTTCTCCTCCTGTTTGACTACTTCGAAGGCATCAACGGGAGCCGCAACCGGTCGAGCAACGAAGTGCTTCTTCGGACGCTTTCCGCGCTCACGCCGCGGCATATTGAAGAGCTTTCGCGGAAGCACGGGATTGAGCCGTGTGGGCCGGATTCATGGAAAAAAGGCGTGGTGGGCGGATCAGACGATCACAGCGGGCTGTTTATCGGCAAGACCCATACAAGTGCATCGGCCGCAACCCCCGAAGAGTTCATTGCGGAGCTGAAGATGAAACGTACGGCTCCTGCCGGCCGTCATAACGACTATCAAGGCTTGGCCCTCGCGATATACAAGGTCGCGTACGATTTCTCCAAGTCCCGGAGCCGGGGGCTGGCGACCACGTTTTTCAGCGCGCTCAACACCCTTATTTTCGAGCAGGAGGCCATGGGCATCAAGAAGCGCCTCGTACTCGAAAAGCTGAGGCTCTCGAAAACCTCGCTCGGGGAGGACGTCAAGCGGAACCTGCAGGAGCTGGTCGATGGTTTCAAGGCCAATGGAAGCATGTGCATTGAGGACAAACTTGTCATGCTCGACGACAAGATCACAGCGATTTCCGATGCATTTTTCAAGAACGTATTTGAACGGGTCGCGCAAAGCGTGAAAGAGGGTGATGTCGTCGGGTTCATCCGCAGCGTTTCCTCCTCGCTGCCGGGGGTCTTCCTGTCGATTCCGTTTTTCACCACGCTGAACCTGCTGAACGAATCGCGACGCCTCAATGATCAGCTCGCGCGAAAGTACGCATCCGGACGCCATGCCCAGAAACGACGGGTGTTGTGGTTCACCGATACACTCACCGATCTCAACGGCGTCTCCGCCACCCTGGTCAAGCTGGGCATGCTCGCGCATGAACGCGATCTCGACCTCAAACTCGTCGCGTGCCTTACCGACGATGAGAAACGCGCGCAGCTGCCGCCAAATGTTCTAAGACTCCCGTGCATACTGACCTATACGCCATCCTATTTCAAGACCTATACCCTGCGGTTCCCCTCTGTGCTCGCATCGCTGAAAGCCATTTATAAAGCCGAGCCCGACGTCATCTATATCTCAACGCCCGGCCCGGTCGGCATGCTGGGGCTCCTGGTTTCCAAACTCCTCCATGTTCCGTCAGTGGCGATCTATCACACTGACTTCACGCGCCAGGCGCGCCAGATTATCGGCGACGATTTTATCTGCCGGACGGTTGAGGATTTTACCGCCTGGTTCTATTCGTTCATGGACTCGATACGGGTACCCACGCAGGAGTATATCTCGATTCTCGAGAAGCGCGGATTCGATGCCAGGAAGATGGTCAGGTTCAAGCGGGGCATCGATGCCCGGGTATTCTCACCGCGCGGCGCATCGGGCGGCCTGCTCAAGAAGAACTATGGTATCGAGGACGGCCCGACGCTGGTGCACTCGGGGCGCGTGAGCAAGGAAAAGAACGTCGATTTTCTCGCGGAAGTATACCGCCGCATCGCGGAAAAGCACCCCGAAACCAACCTCGTGTTTGCCGGGGACGGCCCCTATCTTGAGGAATTCAGCGGGAAAATGCGCGAGTTCCCGCGCGTACACTTCATCGGCCGTGTCGCGCGTGAGTCTCTCCCGTCGATCTATTCCGCATCGAGCGCCCTGCTGTTTCCCAGTGTCACCGACACTTTCGGCATGGTTGTTCTCGAAGCGCAGGCCTGTGGCCTGCCGGCGATAGTCTCCGATTTCGGCGGGCCCAAAGAGATAGTCGTCAACGGGCGCACCGGGTTCGTCGCGCGCGCCGACGATATTGACGAATGGGTGGCAAAGGCCGAGGGTATCATAGCCATGACTACCCGGTTTCCCGCGCTCTATGCCGAGATGCGTGAAAACGCGCGCCGTCACGTCGTCAGCACATATGACTGGGATTCAGTTCTGCACGATATTTTTGCGGGCGCACCCGTCAAATCACGCGGCGACCATCCCGGAGACCTGCGTCCATGGAATAACGCCGTACCGGCAGGTTTCCCGTTGGCATGATAGCAGTTCGTGAAAACATCACAGGCCGTGGATCGTGACCGATACGCTTCAGTACTATATCATTGACGGCATAGCGCCGTTTTTTTCTGCCATTGATACGCGTGACGGCGAGACGCTCAACTGGTCGAAGGTGCCTTTCGCGCGCCTGGAGAAAGAAGATCGTCTGAGCCCGGAGATCGCCGGCCGGGTCGCGGCCCGTTTCGAAGAATACACCGACCGGGCTGCTTCCCTCGGATTCAACTGCATCACTCTCGATGACGTTGCCCACCTGGTTTGTCTGGACATGTATCCCCGCGAGCTGTGCGAGAAGATTTCAGACTATCAGCGGCTGTATTCCCGGCTCATCAGAGCGGCGCGGGACCGCGGCATGACGGTGCTCGTGACAACCGATCTGATGTTTTTCAACCATCATATCGAGGCACATACCTCGATGCGGGACGGCCCGACTGTTCACCTGATGGCCACCACGCTGCGCCGGCTGTTCAAGGCGTTTCCCGGCATTGGCGGCGTAGTCATCCGGCTTGGAGAGTCTGACGGCATTGATGTCGCGGGTGACTTCCGGAGCAGGCTGGTCATCAGAACGCCCGCCCAGTGCCGGCGATACATCCGCGGCCTTCTGCCCCTCTTCGAGAAGTATGACCGGCTCATGGTCGTACGCACATGGTCGCTGGGCGCCTACAGGATCGGGGACCTGATGTGGAACCCGCGCACGTATGACAAGGTGTTCGGGGGGGTTGTCAGCCGGCATCTCATCGTGTCGCACAAGTTCGGCGATACCGATTTCTATCGCTACTTGAAACTCAACAACCTGTTCTTTGAAGGGCAGCACCAAAAGATTGTCGAATTGCAGGCGCGCCGCGAATACGAAGGGTTCGGCGAATTCCCCTCGTTCACCGGTTTCGATTACGAGGGATACCGTCGGACACTGGAAGAGTGCCGCGATCTGGCCGGCATTTCGGTGTGGTGCCAGACCGGGGGGTGGTCGCGCTTCCGGCGGCTGAGTTTTCTTCCCTCATCGTCTCTGTGGAATGAGATCAACGCATACGTGACGATAAAGATATTCCGCGACCGGCTTTCCGCACTGGAGGCCATCGCGGAATTCTGCAGGGAGAAGCTTCCGGGAAAGGATCCGCGCAAGCTCATCAGACTGCTGTCCCTGTCAGACACGCTTGTAAAGGAGCTCTGGTATCTCCCTGAGTTCTCGCGGCAACGGCTCTATTTCCGCCGCCTTCGCGTCCCGCCCCTCTTGTGGATATTTTGGGATACTATCGTGGTAAACCATACGATTCGCAAGGTGCTGAGACGTTTGGTCCGGCGGAGACGTGAGGCCATTCGCGAGGGATATCAGGCGTTATACAAGATACGGGAAATGCGGGGGCTTGCCGGCGATCTGGGCATCGACCAATCTATGTTCGACTTTCAGTATGACACATTCAGGCTCGTGGCGACGGCACGGGAGTATTTCCTCGGGCAATGGAGCGCGGAGCTGGGCGAGCGAATCGAGCGCATGGCGCACGAGTACCGGAATCGCTATCCCAACGGGTTTGTCATAGAGCATGATTTTGCGCCGGTACGGATCAAGAAACGCGTCATCAAGGCCATCTTCAAACTGTGCCTTCGCCGCCGTCCCGATTATAGGACCGCCGACAGCCTGTTTCTTCTTCGGCTCACCGGATGGTTCTATCCGCTGGTGCGAGTATGGGAAAGACGGAGGATGCCTGAATTCGTGCAGAAGCAGGCCATGGGTATACAGGTCCTGTTCAAATAGACGGACGGCATGATGCCTGATACAAGCATGCAGAGCCTGTCTTTCTGTCATTGGGGGAAAAAAGAAAAAGACCGGCATCGACGCATGATACCGGCCTTCCTCTGTTCGAACTGCTTTGCGATCCGCAAGTTGTTCTTACTTGCGAATCTGGTCTCCGTCGTAGACAACCGACTTGAGTATTTCTTCCGCGCGCTTGACAGCTGCATCTGAGAGCGGGGCATAGTCTAACGGCGCGCAGTGCTTCTGGCCGTCATGCGTCATCCACCACAGTAGATCGACCAGAGTCTTGGCTTTGTCCTTTGGGCGCTTGTCGTAATTCTGTTCCTGGTAGAGGAGTATCCACGTGAAGCTCGAAATAGGGTATCCCTTGCCGGCACCTGTATTCGTGAGGGAGACACGAGCATCGGAAGGAATTTCGACTTGGGCGGCGAGGCTTATCGATTCTATCGTGGGCCTAATCCAGTGTCCTTTTTCGTTTTTTATGAGCGCCTGGGGCAGGTTGTTATGGAGCGCGTAGGCAAGCTCACAATAGCCTATGCTTCCCCTTGTCTGCTTTACCAGACCCGAGACACCTTCGTTGCCCTTTGCGCCGAGGCCGGCCGGCCATTTGACCGACTTTCCCGCGCCCACGCTTTTTTTCCACTCTGGACTTACCTTTGACAGGTAATCCGTGAAAATGAATGTGGTCCCGCTTCCGTCAGAGCGATGTACCACCATTATCTTGTCCTTGGGAAGCTTTGCGTTGGGATTGATGGCGACGATACGGCTGTCGTTCCACCTTTTTATCTTGCCAAGGAAGATCTCCGCAAGGACATCGGGGCCCAGCCGGAGTTCGGGATTTCCCGGGAGGTTGTACGTTACCACCACCGCGCCGAGGCAGGTGGGAACATGCAGTACCGAGCCGGGCATCTTCTGGAGCTTCTCGTCGGTAATGACCGCATCGCTTGCACCGAAATCGATACTTCTGCTTTCGAGCTGGCGTATTCCTCCTCCGGAGCCGATGGACTGGTAGTTGATCCTGACTCCGTATTTCTTATGGTATACGTCAAACATCTTGGAATACAGCGGATAGGGGAAGCTGGCGCCCGCGCCGAGCAATTCAACATTTGCCGCGTTGGCGAGCGAAGCAAATACGAGGACGATAATCGCCAGTCCGATACGCCTGCGGCTCGATGGCGAATGATTCATGAAACCTCCCTATCGGAAAAAGATGTTTGAAATCAAGCGCAATATATGCATATGCATCCGAGGCGGCTAGTCGTTTTCCGCCTGCTGCAGTCTGACGACACGAACGTTTTCGAGGCCGATCACGGCGCCGGCGCTGCCATTGTTGCGCGCCACGGTATAGTATCGCTCGGCATCGTTATGTTTCTCAAGGTTAAATGATATGTTCCCGGCGAGGAGTGCGAGCTCGGCAAAGGACGGCCGGTTTTCGAGACCGCGGCGAGCGGTCTCCAGGGCCACAAGTTCGTTGCCCGATTTTTCCAGCAACAGGACTTTCCGGTACAGTACCCACTTGTTGGTATCGTCTTTCTCATATGCCAGATTCAGGTGGTAGACCGCCCGTTGCAGGTCGCCCTTGTTTTCGTATATGTCCGCCAGAAGGATATTCACGTAGGCCTCGTTCCGACCGCCCTCGGGGTAGCGAAGGAGCCATTCAACAGCGCCTTCATGGTCGCCGAGCTCTCTGTTCATTTCAGCCAGCGCCACATAGGATTCGTCATTGGCTGGATAGAGCAGGGCAATCTGTTCAAAAGTCGCGATTGCTTCGGGGTATGCGCCGGCTCTGCGGTACGATGCCGCCAGGATCAACAGCGCCTTTTCATCGTTGGGCTCCAGGTCGAGCGCGCGCCGCGCGCTGGCCACGCACGCGCCTATGTCGTCAAGAGAGTGATAGGCAATCGCCAGGTTCAGATGGGCCCTGAAGAATTCCGGGGCATAGCCGATGCATGCCTTGTAGTACACGATACTGTGCGGCAGGCTGTCGATCTGGAAATAGGCGTTGGCCATATTGAAATAGCAGAGCGCCGGGTTCTCGCCGGCCAGCGCGGCCTTTTTATACAGCTCGATTGCCTGGATAGTCTTGCCTTCGTTGTACTTCTCGTTTGCCTGATCCATGTAGTTGGCGGCATGTGCCAGCGAGGACGCGGCGAGAAAGGCAAAAAAAGCGGCGGGTTTTGCGTGCATATCAGCCTGTCATCAATCGAGGACATAGTCAAC
>WJMI01000013.1 GCA_014728015.1 Chitinivibrionales bacterium
CTGCATTCGCCCACTTGAACACATGGCGTATCACGGCGCCCTCACGCTCGACCCCGCGAATGTAGTCCGCCGACACCGGGTAGTCGCGCAGGGAAACGCCCTCGTGGCCGGCCCGCGCGCGGCGAAGCGCCGCGCGCCCGGTCACTGCCGGCCGGCGAAGCATGGGCGCGGGCTTGTCCGTGAAAAAAACCCAGACGTTGAGTGTGGTGTCCTTTTCCGCCCGCCTGGCCAGGTACCGGTGCACGCCCGCCGGGAGCGGGGCCGGCATCGCGAGAGCGCAGAAGCACAGGAATGTGAGGAAATCACGCATGAGGTGTCCGATGCTGCGTCGTTTCCCGAGAAGGGCAAAAGAAAGGGGGCACAGCCGGTCGCGCCCCCTTCATCGTCCCCAGGGAAGTTCCGGTCTATTTGATGCGCACGATCTCGATACGCCGGTTCTTCGCGCGGCCGGCCGCTGTCCGATTGTCGGCGATCGGGCTGCTCGGCCCGAACCCGACCGCCCGCATCCTGCCGCCGTCAACACCCTTGGAAATGAGGTGCTGCCGCACGGCCTCGGCCCGCATTTGCGACAGCCGCATGTTCGAGCTGTACTTGCCGACGCTGTCGGTGTGGCCGCGGATTTCTATCTCGACATGCGGGTACTCTTTCATGGTCTTGATGATCGGTTCGAGGTACTGATACGAATCGAACGTCATCTCCACGCTGCCGCTCTTGAAATTGATGCCCTTCATGATCTGGTGCTTGGGCATCTTGGGTTCCTTGCGCTTCTCGTCGGGGCACCCGTCTTCATCGTCAAGGCCGTTGATAGTCTCCGCCTTGTTGGGGCACTTGTCTTTCAGGTCGGTGATGCCGTCCTTATCGTTGTCGATATCCGGGCAGCCGTCGTCATCCTCGAACTTGTCGACATCCTCGGGATCGTTCGGGCACTTGTCCAGCGAGTCAAGGATGCCGTCCTTGTCATTGTCGTCGTCGATGCACCCGTCTTTGTCTTCAAACCCGTCGAAATCCTCGGCTATGCGCGGACACTGGTCCTGCTGGTCGGGTATACCGTCACCGTCATTGTCGGGATCGGGGCACCCGTCTTCGTCCTCGAAACCGTCCTGGTCCTCGGCCTTGCCCGGGCACTTGTCCTTCACGTCGTCGATCCCGTCCTTGTCGTTGTCGGTGTCGGGACAGCCGTCGCTGTCCTCAAATCCATCCAGGTCCTCGGGGTCCTTCGGACAGCGATCGACATCGTTCTTGACTCCATCACGGTCGTCATCCTGCACGGCAAGGAACCCGTCCCAGCCGAACTGGAAGTTGAATCCCCACCGCGGACGGACCGCCGTGCTGTACTGATGGTCTTTCTTCTCCCAGTCATATCGTGTTTTATCGACAAACGGTGATACGCAGAAGTCGCCCGCGAGCTGCAGATACACGCCGGCCGGCGTATTGATACGGATGCCGGGCGAGGCATAGATAGGATCGTTGGCAAGGGTGAATCCCCCGGAGAAGTTGGCCAGGCGCGATTCGCCCGCAAAATCGACAAAGATATCAATGACTTCGGCCGGAGACAAATTGAGCGCGAGGTTACCCACCAGAGTATTGTTCTTGTCGAAATCGAATGTCATTACGCCGCCGAAATTGGCGATTATTTCCAGCGGGAACTTGTCGGCAACCGCGCCGATATCGAATGTCCACACGATCATGGGCTGAATGCTTACAAGGCCTGCCGAATAGAAATTCTCCGCCGGATTTGTCTCTCTCTCGTTCCCCGTGACCAGATACGGATGCCGCGGGAACAAGCCGCGCGTTTTCATCCCCACGGGAATGCTTACGCCCACATAGTATGCCTGGTAGTACAGACGCCGCTCGGCGGGAGGCGGGTAGAGCAGTTTCATCGAAACGTCAACATCACCGATGCCGCCGTCGCGCACGTTCCCGAACCCGGCCCAGTCGTAGTACACCGGCACCATGGCCGCGAAATCCAGCCACGATGTCGCCCCCATGCTCAGGAAAAAGCTGCTGGACAGCATTTTGCCCGATTCCAGCAGGGAGGGGTCCACGGGACCGTCGTTCAGGCGGAGGACATTACCATAGTTGTTCAGGGCCGGTCCCTTGACAAACTCGGCATCCTGCGCATAGTTGGCGCCGACACCGACAATCAGCTTGCCCTTACCGTGGGTCTTGGCCGACAAGGTGCGCACCACGCTTTCCTGCCCGCCGCCGTTTACTGCGGCAACACTGAGCGATACCGCCGCAACCAGCATGGAGGCGGTCGTCTTGAGAATCAGTTGTCCTGGCATAGCGTCTCCTTTTAGTCGATTCTGTGCAGCTCCACTCTCCGGTTCATGGCCCGTCCCTCAGCCGTGGCGTTCTCCGCAATGGGTTCGTCCTCGCCCATGCCCTCCGCCCTGAGCCGCTCCGGAGAAATCCCCTTGGATATAAGGTAGTTACTCACTGATTCGGCCCGTTTGCGTGACAGGCGCTTGTTGGCTATTCTGCTGCCGATACTGTCGGTATGACCGCGAATCTCTATCTGGATTTCGGGCCATTCGACAAGCGACTGGTACACCCGGTCGAGAATCGCATAGGAATCGCCCGTGAGAATCGCGCTGCCGAATTTGAAGTTGACTCCGCGCAGGATCACCCGGCCGCGCTTCATCTCCTTGGCCCGGGCTTTCTCCTTGGGGCAGCCCTCGTTGTCCTTCTCACCGGGCGTGTCAGGGCACCGGTCGATCGAATCGGGAACTTCGTCGAGATCGTTGTCAACATCCGGGCACCCGTCGTTGTCCTGGAACCCGTCCTTGTCTTCAGGCAAGGTGAGACAATGATCGACAGAATCGGGTATGCCGTCCTTGTCGTTGTCGGTGTCGGGACAGCCGTCCTTGTCTTCGAAGTCGTCGAGGTCCTCGGGCACGAGCGGGCACTGGTCGAGCGAATCAGGGACACGATCGTTGTCGTTGTCGGTGTCGGGACAGCCGTCCTCGTCTTCGAAACCGTCGAGGTCTTCGGCATCGTTGGGGCATTTGTCCTTGAGGTCGACCACACCGTCCTTGTCGTTGTCCGGATCGGGGCACCCGTCAGTGTCTTCGAATCCGTCGAGGTCTTCGGGGTCCTGCGGGCATCGATCATCCGCATCTTTGATACCATCCTCGTCGGCATCCTGGGGCAGGATATATCCGGCCCAGCCGATAGTGCCGCACAACCGCCACCGCGGCTCCATGCGGGTGGCGAAAACCTTGCCGGAGGCGGACTTGTTGTCCAGCTCGTAGCGGAGAAGGGCGGTATCCGAAGAAAGATTGATGTCGGCGCCGATGGTGAAATGCAGGCCGCCGGGCGGTGTGAAACTGATACCCGGCGACAGCCTGAGCGGATCGTCACCGATTTTGAATCCGCGCTCCACGTTGGATATCCGCGTTTCGCCGCTGAACTCGGTGAACATCCCGAACCATTCAACCGGGTGGTATTCGAAGGCGAGATTGAGCAGGAACAGGTGGTCGAGCCCCGCAAGGTTCCACCGGGCCCCGTAGTTGACATGCACCAGAACAGGGCTCGCCAGCCTGAGCTGCGCGAGGTCGAACGTCCACAGCATCTTCATATCGATTTCAGCGCCGCGCGAGGTATAGGCCGCCACCAGATCGCCGACGTCGCCGATCGTGCCGGAAGTGTCCTTGACATAGTAGGCGTGGCGCGGGAAAAAACCCTGCTTTCTGCTGCCGGTGGGCACGGAGACCGCGCCGTAATATGCCATTTCGAAAAACCGCTTGTGCGGGTAGGGCGGATACTGAAACTTGAGCGCAAGCTCCATGTCGCCGAAGCCGCCCGCGCTGCCGCCCAGGTCACCGACCTCGCCGCCGCCGGATGTGTAATACCGCTCGCCGGTAACGCGGTCGAAATACACGGGCATCATTGCCGAAAAATCCAGGAACCTGGCAATGCCGTAGCCGAGAGCAAGGTCGAGGTTGAATGTCTGCAGGCCGGGAATATGGTGCTCGAGCGTGTCGCCGACCTTTTTCAGCGTGTCGCCGCTGGCAGCATCGACAATGGAGTGGATGTACTTCGAGTCCAGGCTGATGTTGCCGTATGCGCCAACGTGAAGCCGCCCCATGCCGAGCGTCATGGCAGACTGCGTGTGGAACAGGCCCACCTGTCCGAAGCGATTGATTATCGGCGCGGTGTACGTGACGGCGAACGACTGGGAGACGGCAAGGCAAACTGCGACCAGCGCCCCCACAAGATGGAATCGCATAGGCTCCCCGCTCCGGTCATTGCCGGGCTTTCGAAGTAAGACTGGTCTGGCCGGGCAAATAGTGATATAATAGATCCGGACTCGGTATCGAAAAATCAAAATAATCCATTATTAAATGGGTGCGCAATATACACGGATCCTATTATTCGGATTTCCGACGCAGGCCGGCGGTTCCGGCTGCGGCCCGGCTCAGGCTCCCGGCATCCATGCATAGAGACACTCGTCAAGAACCGCACGCATGAATCCACAACTGCGCGACAAGATCGAACGAATATCGAATCTCCCCACCCTGCCCCAGGTGGCATCCCGGCTCCTGGAGATGGTCAACGACACAGAAACAAACGCCGCAGACGTAGCTTCCCTGGTAAGCCAGGATGTTTCGCTCTCCGCGAAAATACTCCGGCTGGCAAACAGCGCCTTCTACGGCACACCCCGGAGCATCTCTACCATACAGACGGCCGTGGTACGTCTGGGGTTCAAAGTCATCAACACCCTGGTGCTCAGCCTCACCGTATTCGACATGTTCCCGGTATCACGGCGCGCGGTGCGGTTCGACCGCAAAGCATTCTGGCATCACTGTGTCCGGTGCGGACTCCTGGCCAAGATCCTTGCCCAACGAGGCGGCGGGCGGGCAGCCGAACCCGAAGAAGCGTTCTGCGCGGGTTTGCTTCATGATATCGGCAAGGTGGTTATGGAGCAGTATCTGCATGAGGACTTCACCGCCGCGCTCGAATACGCCCGGCAGCAGCAGAAAGCATATTGCACGGCGGAAGTTGAAACACTCGGCTACTCGCATACCGATGTTGCCGCATGGCTTATCTCCCGGTGGGACCTGCCCGACACGTTGAGCGTGCCAATTACGCATCACCATGCCCCGCTGGATGCAGACCCCTTCGAAGGCATGGCCGGCATTTGTCACTGTGCCGATTTTCTTTGCTATGGAACCGAAATCGCCGACCCCGATGCGGGAGTGCCGCCGCCACTGAGTGAAGCGAGCCTGGCGCCAGCGCGCCTTTCTCCGGATGACCTGGAACCGGTACGTGAACGGTTTGCGCAAGAACTCGAGAAAATGTCGCCCTTTTTTGAGCTTGTAGGATAAGCTACGCCCCGCACGGCATATTTCAGGGCCGCCGGTACCGCGCGGGTGTCTGTTTCTATGCAGGCTCGTAGGCGACCAGCGGTTGGCCCTTCTGAACCCCGCCACCGCTTTCCACGAGGAAAGCGACAATCCTTGCCGCTTCAGGAGCCTTGATTTCGTTGAAAAGCTTCATGGCCTCCACAATGCACACGGTGTCGCCCGCCTTCACCTTGTCGCCGACCTTTGCGAACGCCGGTTTTCCCTGGCCGGGAGACGCGTAGAACGTGCCTACCAGCGGAGCATCGATGGTATGCGAGTATGCCTCAGGGCCGGGCCTGGCCGGGGTCTCCGGCTTTGTTTCGGCGGCAGGCCGTGGCTCTTCCTCTGAGATTCCTTCTCCCGCATCGACACTCACGCCGCTGGCGCGCAGGGACAGGTTGAATGCGCCCTTGCGAATACTGAGCTCGTTGAGCTTCAACCCCTTGGCTTTTTCGAGAAGCCCATTCAGCCCTTCGAAGTCGTGACGGCTGAGAAGCTCGGGCGTGCCCGGCGCGGCCTGGACTCTGGCTGATGCGGCCTTGTCACCCGCGGACTCTTCACGCATCTTGCGGATCTCGGCATCCGCAGGGATCTCGGGACGCTCCTCCGGTGGCAGCCGGCGCCACTTGAAATACTCCAGGGCCGGCTCGGGCAGGATGCAATAGGACAGGATGTCCTCTTCCTGCTCAATGAGCTCGCCCTCAATGCCTTCTGTTGCGGTCCGGAGCATGGGCTCGATCGTGTCCGCCGGACGGTGGGTGATGGGTTTTTCCTTGCCCAGGATTTTCTTGATCATCTTGCTGTCAATCGGCACGGGTGAGCGTCCGTACAGGCCGCGCACGTAGTTCTGTACTTCCTGCGGCACGATCTTGTAGCGCTCCCCCGACAGGATATTCATCACCGCCTGGGTCCCCACGATCTGGCTGGTCGGCGTGACCAATGGCGGATAGCCCAGGTCTTTGCGGACCCGCGATACCTCGTCGAGCACTTCCGGAAGCCTGTCGAGCGCGTGCTGCTGGGCGAGCTGCGACCTGAAATTGGAGATCATGCCGCCCGGGATCTGGTGCACGAGGATTCCCGGGTCGATCGGCGAGGTTGGCGCGGACTTCAGGCGGCGTTTCGGCGCAAGCTCGTTGAAATAACGCGCGACCTTCTGCAGGGCATCCATGTCGAGCTTGGGAGCGTAGTTCGTTTCGCTGAAAATGTGCGCGAGGGTCTCAACCGGCGGCTGGGCGGAGGAGCCCGCCATGGGCGATATGGCGCAATCGATGGCCCCGGCGCCGGCGCGCACGCCGTCGACATAGGTGGCGGTGGCCATGCCGCTTGTCGCATGACAGTGAAGCTGCACGGGGATGCGCACCTGCTCGACCAGGGCCTTCACCAGCCGCTCCGCGCCGATGGGAGACAGGATCCCGGCCATGTCCTTGATGCAGAGCGAGTCGATGCCCAGCTCGGCCTGTTCCTTGGCATACTGAACGTACTTGTCTATCGTATGGACCGGCGAAAGGGTGTACGAGAGCGTGCCCTGGGCATGGCCGCCGTACTTCTTGACCGCCTTGATAGCGGCTTCCAGGTTACGCGTGTCGTTGAGCGCATCGAAAATGCGGAAGATGTCGATGCCGTTTTCGCATGCCAGGGCCACGAATCGATCGACGACATCATCGGCATAATTGCGGTACCCGACGATGTTCTGCCCGCGGAGAAGCATTTGCAGCGGCGTGTTTTTCGCCTTTGACTTAATCAGCCGCAGCCGTTCCCAGGGGTTCTCCCGCAAGAACCGCAGGCAGACATCGAACGTGGCGCCGCCCCAGCACTCGAGTGAATAGTAGCCGACCGCGTCGATAACGTCGACAATCCGCAGAATATCGTCGGTGCGCATTCGGGTCGCCCACAGCGACTGGTGCGCATCGCGCAGCGTGGTATCGGTGATGCGAAGCGGCCCGCGGTGGAGCGCTTCTTCCGCTTTTTCTTTCTTGCTCTTGTGCGCCATAGCGTGTTCCTGTCTTATTTGGTAAAGAAACCCATTTTGGAATATTTCTCGAACCGGCGGTGCGTGAGCCGCGAAGGCGACCACCCTTTGAGCCGCTTGAGGTGCTTGACCACGGCCTTTTTCACTTCGGCGGCGGTCTGCTTGGGATTATGGTGGGCCGCGCCGCCGGCCTCCGGAATGATCTCGTCGACAACGCCCATCTCGGCCAGCGAATTGGCGGTAAGCTTCAAGGCCTCGGCCGCCTGCGATGCATAGGCGCCGTCGCGCCAGAGAATAGATGCGCACCCCTCGGGCGATATTACGGAATACACGGAGTTTGACAGCATGAGAATAACATCGCCGACACCGATTCCGAGCGCGCCGCCGCTCCCGCCCTCGCCGGTCACCACACAGATGATCGGCACTTCGAGCCGGGCCATCTCGGTAAGGTTGCGCGCGATGGCCTCCGCCTGGCCGCGCTCCTCGGCATCGAGACCGGGAAACGCGCCCGATGTATCGATGAACGTGACCACGGGGAGCCCGTATTTTTCGGCAAGCTTCATCAGCCGCAACGCCTTCCGGTAGCCGTCGGGCCGGGCCTGACCGAAATTCCGCTCGATATTCTCCTCGACGGTCTTGCCTTTGTTGTGGCCGATCAGCATGATATCATGCTTGCCGATGCGGGCGAACCCTCCCATGATGGCCCGGTCGTCGGCAATGCGGCGGTCGCCGTGAAGCTCGACAAAATCCGTATATATCATGGCGATATAGTCGGACAGGACGGGGCGGTTCTTGTGACGGGCCACCTGGACCGTCTGCCAGGGCGTCAGGTTCGCATAGATCTCGCCGCGCTGCCGGGCCAGGCGCTCTTCGAGCTCGGCGATCTGCCCGGCCACCTCGTCGCGCTTGTCGTCTGAGATCGACTTGAGCTTCTCGATCATGTTCTCGATCTCGATTATCGGCGCTTCAAAATCGGAAGACTGATTCATGCGGTGTCCTTGGTACGGCTACCGGTTGTAGAACGAGAGAATTCTGCCCAGCGTGATCTTCATCTTTTTCCGGTCCACAATGCAGTCGATAAACCCGTGTTCCAGAAGATATTCCGCGGTCTGGAAATTATCAGGGAGCTTCTGCTTGATAGTGTTCTCTATCACGCGCCGCCCGGCAAACCCGATAAGCGCGCCCGGTTCCGCAATATTGACATCACCGACCATGGCATACGATGCAGACACGCCGCCGGTGGTCGGATCGGTCAGGACCGAGATGTACGGGACTTTGCGCTCGTCAAGACGGGCCACGCCGGCGCAGGTCTTGGCCATCTGCATGAGCGAAAGTATCCCCTCATGCATGCGCGCGCCTCCCGAGGCAGAAAACACGATATAGGGCATGCGGCGGTCATAGGCATGGTTGGCCGCCAGGAGAATCTTTTCTCCGGTGCCCGAGCCCAGGCTTCCGCCCAGAAACCTGAAATCCATGACCGCGACAACCACCGGGCGGCCGTCTATCTTGCCGGTACCGGTAACCACCGATTCGTTGAGGCCGGTCTTTGCGCGGGTTTGCTCAACCTTGTCCCGGTACCTGCCCTTGCCGTCGACAAAATCCAGAGGATCGGAGGGCGTAATAGTTTCGTTGATTTCCCGAAAGGTGCCTGAGTCGAGGGTGAGCCCGATACGCTCGTAGGCGGTCAGCTTGCCGTGATAGTTGCATCGCGGGCACACGTTGAGATTGTTGTGCCAGTCTTCCTTGAACACGTGCGCCTTGCACGTGGGGCAGCGGTTCCAGATATCCTCGCGCTCGGGCCTCTTCCGTTCCTTCGGCTTAATGAACCAGGGCACGTAGCACGCTCCTTCCGTGTGCACATTGCCGCGACGGCAGCGGGTGTATCCCGGCGGTGGCTTATGCGCCGGGCCATTTCTTGAAAGCATCAGCCCGGCCGCGCATCTCGCCGGGCAGGCCCCCTCTCAAACCATAAAATACTCGACTACGCCTCGGGCAGGTCGAGCGGTGAAACATAGTCGCCCTTTTCGCCCCGCAGCTTCTCGAGGCGGGCGCGCTGCGCCTGCATCTCATCCTGCATCGCCTTCGGCGTGTCGCTGACCGTAGCATAGATTTGGGCCATCCGGTCAAGCTTGTCGATGCACTCGGGAATTCGGACGGTAAACTGGTCGATGTAGTCCTGCTCGGAATAGTCCTTCTTGAGCACATCCAGAAACAGCTTCTTCAGGTCCTCGTACTTCGGCAGCAAGCCGTAGGCACCGTCAAGAGCCCCGGCATCGCCGTGAGCGCGCAATTCCATCCACCGGACCCACACGGCTTTGTCCAGCTTGCCGTTGAGATACTTGCCGTCTTTCTTGAGGAAATAGTTGGTCCCGAAAACCTTCGGGCGCTGAATATGCTTGGCGAACTCGAGGTTGTTGTTGACATAATGCCCAACCGACATAGAGAGGAAGTCCATGTTGGACATCACGTTCCACTTGCGCACGCCTTCCTGCCCGATGGTGGCGGACGTGGTCTCCGATTCCAGCATTGCGCCCATGGTACAGATGCCGTGCTCCCAACTGTACGCTTCGCGCACCGGTACGGAGGTGTCGCTGTCCCGCCCGCCGTAAATGATACCGTCCATCTTCAGTCCGTCGGGGGAGTCCCAGTCGGGATCGGCATTCTTCAGATCGCTCATGCGGACCGTATAGCGGGCGTTCTTGTGGCTGGGAGTAGTCTCACGGCCGTCAGGACCTTTCATGCCCTCTTTCCACTCCCCGACATAGTTGACACCGGTTGCGGGGATGTCCTCCCCCATGCCGAGCCAGTAGGGGTTGCTGTCCTTGACCAGGATATTGCTGAAGATCACATTGCCCGGCTCGTGAAGCACGTCCCAAATGACCGGATCGTCCTTGGCGTTGACATCGGTAATAATCCCGAAGATCCCGTTTTCAACGTTCACGGCTCGAAACTCATTGTCGATAACCCGGAAATACGCGAGATCGTCGCCGACGATGTTCTCACCGGGGATCATTGCTGTCGAGGTCTTGCCGCAGGCGCTCGGAAACGCGCCGGCGAAGTAGGTCTTGCGGCCGTTGGGGCCGTTTGAGCGCATGATAAACATGTGCTCGGCAAGCCAGCCTTCACGGTCCGCCTTGCGCAGGGCCAGGCGCAGGGAAAGCTTCTTGAGCCCGACGGTGTTGCCGGCATACTGGGTATTCACGCTGAGCACCGTGTTTCGGGTATAGTCCATGTATACGCGGTTTTGTTCGTAGTTTTTCGATGTCATCCGCTCATCGACTTCACCGGTAGCGTGGCGATACTTGAAAAACTCCGCTCCCTTGGGGAGCTTCCTGAAGGCTTCATAGCCTTTGCGGTACAGCAGATCTTCACTGTGGGCCACGTAGCACGAATCGGTGATCTGAAGGCAGGGGATTGCAAAGATGGTATCCGCCGGTCCCAGACAGAAGAACCTGACCAGCATGGTCCGGCCCCGGTACGCGCCGCGCTGAAGGTCTTCCATCTCTTTGATCCCTTCGTCACGGGGCATCTGGTTCAGCTTGGAGTCCATGGTCTCGCCCGCGGGGACGAGGTACTTGGTCACTTCCTTCTTGCGCGCCTGGTCATAGTAGCCGTCGAAATGGACCGTGTGTCCCTTGATACGCAGCGGCGTTTCTTCCCTGTTGTCGATAGCCATCTGACGTATATGCTCGGCGGTCTCCTCGGAATCGTCGCCGACAAAAACGGTTTCCGGCTCGCCCAGTTCGATAGCGTGCGCGATAAACGCCAAAGCTTCTTCGTTCTCGCCAAGCGCCTCGAGTCTGGCGAAACTCTTCTCATCCATTTTTCTCCTGAACAGTTCTGCATACTTCTGGTTCATGCGCGTCTCCCTACTCGATCGAAATTCGTGTGCCCCCGAGACGGGGAAAATGTTTAAAAAAAAGGACCGACGAACAGCCCCGCCGAAGCGGAACGGCTCACAGGTCCTCACTTTCAACACTCCCCCGCACAGTACATGCGGAAAAGGTGTGAACTTGATTGCCTTGGCGAGCTGCAGCGAAGCAAAGGCAACTGCAACTCTGACATACGTTTGGCGAGCAGGCATGCTGCTATCCGCGCGTCTGCCGAAGAGCTAAATCTATAATCGGGGACAGGGGCGTATCAAGCCAATCGGGGCATGTCGCTTGTGCGGCCTGCCGGCCCGGCAGACCATCAGCCGGGGCGCTATGGCACCTCAGGCGCCTTGTCGAGGATGAGCACCACGATCTTCTCGCCGGTCTGGGTGCTGATATCGGTATGAAGGCTGCGGATCTTGCGCCTGGTAATCGCCCGCACGGATGCCTCGAGCGTACCGCGCGCGCTTTCCAGAAGCTCCATGCGGACCTGCTTGATGAGCTCGCGCCCCTTGGCGCTGCCGTTTGCCCGCACAAGGTCCATTTCCGCCTTGGTCAGAATTCCTTTCATGCGGGCAATAACCATATCGTCGACGATATACGTCTTGGTTTCCAGCGGACCACGGCCCATGTACTCTTTCTCAAAACGGGTGAGAGCATCGCTGACAGCAGCTTCCATCTGACCGCGGGTGGTGAATTTTGGTTTTGGCATCAGGGGTGTTCCGTGTATGGTCCTGTTTCTACATTGTCGAATGAGGGTCCCGCCCGCTGTTATCACGCCACGGGCCGGCATGTGGCTGGGACTGCCCGATTGCGAGATACTCTTGGCCGCCCCTCCTCCAACTTCAGCGTATAAAATATACTCCACATACCCGGATGCGAGAACCAGACAAGCCTCCCGCTCCGCGGGCGGGCGGGACAAGCTGTGCATGTCCTGCGCCGGGGCTCACGCTTTTTTCTCGAACGAAGAATGACACATCGTATTTTGATACAGGCTCATTCGGCGGGTACGGGTCTTTCTGTCAAGGCCTCGTGCCGCCGGCGAGGTCCCCCGGCATATCATGAAGAGTTTGTTTCCCGACCTGCTTTCCAGTTCCAGGCAGCGTTTTGACGGCCTGCCGGTCCAGCAGACCGTGGCGGTGGGTACGATCAGTTCGCTGCTTATCCTGCTCTGCGTCGGCTTCGCGGCCACGATACGCCGCTCCTGGCCGCTCCAGCTCGCGCTTCTCCTGGTGGCCGGCGCCCAGCCGTTTCTGCTCGTGTGGTGGTTCAGGTGGTACCTCGACGCCTATGTCAAGCGTATCCGGAAATCCGATATCATGGCCCGGCGCTCGCGCAAGCGCATCGACTACCTCGAAAGCATCCTCCAGGACTCGAGCGACATCATTTTTACGATTGATACCGAAGGCTATGTGCTGAAGTTCAACAAGGGCTCGGAACTCCACTTCGGGTACAGCCAGGCCGAGATCGTGGGCAAGCCGCTGGTCCACCTGTTCGTCAATGAGGCCGACGAGCGGAAGATTCTCAGCAACGTGCTGCTCAACGGGAAGACCACCAACGAAGAGACCCCCATGAAGACCAAGGACGGCGAGGTCATTCTGCTCAACCTCAGCATGTCCGAAATGAAAAACGATGCCGGCGAGATTATCGGGCTGGTCATCACGGCCAAGGACATCACCGAGATGAAGAAGCTCGAGCTGGAGCTCCGGCGCAAAAATGAGCTGCTCGGCAAGCTCGCGATTACCGACACGCTCACCGAGCTGTACAACGTCCGGCATTTCTACGATCAGATCAAGCGGGAAATCCGCCGCCTGCGCCGAAACCCGGACCGCAAGCTCTCCCTCATCATGATAGATATCGACCATTTCAAGGAGCTCAACGACACCGAGGGACATCAGGTCGGCGACCAGGTCCTCAAATCACTCGCGCAGGTGATAACCGTGTGCATCCGCAAGGACGTTGACTCGGGCTTCCGCTACGGCGGCGACGAGCTCGTAGTGATCCTGCCCGACACCGACAAGCTCCAGGCCCGCAACGCCGCCGAGCGTATTCAGAAACAGTTCGGGGCGTTCAAGTTCGGACGTACCAGCCTGTCCATCGGTATCGCCGAGGCGCGCTCCGACGAAGACGAGAAGAAACTCGTGAAGCGCGCCGACGAGGCCATGTACCAGTCCAAACGCCTGGGCAGGGCCCGCATTACCATCGCCTGACCCCCCAACAGGATGTCGAAAAGAAGCCGAGCGCCGGCACCCGCAACCTGCCGGAGGAGAGGATCACGTTCGCGCGAATACAATCCCGATTGCCGTCAGCTCCGGCGGCGCGCGGGCGAAACGAGGCTGTACATGCACACCGCGCCGGCAGCGGCCACGTTGAGGCTTTCCACCCGTTCGCGCTCGATGGGAATGCTCATGACAAAGCGGGCCAAGTTCCGGCAGCGCTCCGACAGGCCGCCGCCCTCGTTGCCCAGCGCAAGTACGAAAGGATGCTCGACCGGGCCTGCAACCTGCTCTTCGCCGGCCACATCGGCGGCGATCACGACGAACCCCTTTTCTCTAGTCAACTCCTCCGCCAGCGCATAGCACGACGGGGTCCGCCGGAGCCACAGGGACAGCATCGAGCCCGCGCTCGCCTGCACGCACTTGGGGGCAAACGGATCGGCGCATTTGGCGGTCAACAGAATGCCGTCAAAACCGAACGCGGCCGCGCTGCGCACGAGCGTGCCAACGTTTCCCGGATCCTGCACGTCATCGAGCAGAAGCACGCGCCGTCCCGGCTCAGAGGGAGGCCTGTCGGAATAGACGTCATCCGGAAGCCGCACGACCGCGGCGATGCCCTGGGGATTTTGCGATGACGCAACGCCCTTGAACTGGCGGGCGGTCAGGCGTGACACAGGGGCGTCCCGGATAGGAGGCACTTCCCGAGTGCCATCGACCAGAACCTCCATCACGCAGTCCGGGAACTGACGGCCGGTCTGCGAGACAGCCCGGGGGCCTTCCACCAGAAAGGCGCCGTTTTCACGCCGCCCGTTCAAAGACTTGAGTGCTTTATACCACGCACGCGGCCTTAGAATCGGACATCCTCCTTGAATGTCGGGAGCCACTGCCGAAGGGTCTCTACCTTGCGGAGGGTATCTTCGTTATACACGAGCACGTCGCGGGCATGCGAGCCGTGCGAAGACTGCACTTTGGCGTTCTCTTTGACTATCGCCTTGGCCTCCGCGAGGGCATCAATGGCCTCGGGCGGCACCGCGAGCGCTTTGCCGTCACGGTTCATCTCCAGCTCCACCTGCTGCACGCCGATGCGCACCACCTTGTCCTTGATCCGCCGGCCGTTCTTCTGGCCGGAAACCAGGATATAGTGTACGACATCCATAGTGACATCGTCAAAATCCTCGCCCACGACCTTGACCCCGCGCTGCTTTGCGCGCAGGTAGTTCATGTATGCCTGCAGCACCGCCAGGTCTTTGAGTACCAGGTATTCGGATCCGGCATCGCTTTTTCGTATGTATAGCATATCTTTCAGTATGAGATGCAGGAACACGTTTTCGGTCTCCACGTCGCCAATGCCGACAGTCGCGTGAATGGCTTCCTTGGCCCTTTTCAAGGGCAGGCGCGTTTCGTCGCCCTCGCGCACACCGTCGGTTTTGGCCAGAAGAAGCAGTATGCGAAGCGCGCCCCCCACGCTTTTTTCGACAATATCGCGATCAGTCCGGGACATGGTGTCCCGCAACCGTTTTACCACCACCTTGATAATATTGGCGAGCCAGGGCGGTACCGCGGCCAGCGTGCTCTCCAGAAGCGCCTCATCGACCACCGTAGCGGTGCATTCCTCGATGACCTGGGCCGTAGCGCCGCGCGGCTGGTGGTCGAGCAGGGACAGCTCCCCCAACACGCTGCCGGGGCCGAGGATCGCCAGCTCGACCGCGTTCTCGCCCTCCTGTTTGAGCACCCGCACCTTGCCCGAGCGGATAATGAACATTTCAGTGCTCAGCTCGCCCTCAATAAACATGAGCGAGCCGCGCTTGAAATGACGCTCATTCCGCCGGACAACGCTGCGGCCCGATCCGATCTTGTCCTTGGGCTTGCCTCGTCCCAGACTCTTCATGCTACGCTCATCTCAAATTTCGGGAGCCATTCCTTGATCTTCTTGATACGGCTCAGTGTTTCGGGCTGGAAGATAATCATCGTATCATGTTCCTGCGGCATGACCTCGGCGAGCCCGCGGCGGCGCAGATCCAGAAGGCTTTTTTCGAGCTGATCAGGGTTCTTGTCGGACAAATCCTCCAGAAGCGCCGACTTGGAGAGCATCACGCCCTCTTCGCTTTCACGCCCGGATTTCTGGGCGACATAAGCGATATTGCTCAGCACCGCAACCACGTCGTCGGGAATCCCCGCCTCGCGAAACTTCTTCTGCTCACTCTTAAGACCGAGATATTCGTGGAACAGCTTGAGCACTTCCATGTCCTTTACCACAACGTGCTTCTTGTGCTCGGTGTCTTCGCTGATTTCCACCACGCCGCGTTTCTCGATGCCCGAAAGCGTTTTGGCGGACTCTTTCTTCTTGAGCCTGCACACGTAGTACGCCTCGACGACAAGCAGATCGTAGCTCAACGCTATCTGCGAAGAAATTTCGTACTTGTATTGCGGCAGAAGAAGAAGAAGAAGCGAGGCAAGACCGCGCTCGCGGTCGCGCAGGGCCGTCTGGTCCACCCGCCTGTTGGCATCACGCAAACGGCTGACCACAATCTTGACAATGCTGGTCAGCCATACCGGCGCCTTGGACAGATTCGCGTGGAAGACCGCCTCGTTGACAACCAGAACCTTGCTCTCCACCTTGGCGCGCACCGTTGCCGAGCGCGGAAGGTTGTCAAGAAGCGACATCTCGCCGACAATGGCGTTTTTTTCTATTTCGGCCAGCTCGGTCTCGCCTTCGGGCGTGATCTTGTACACGCCCACCTTCCCCTCCTGGACCACGAAGAGTTCCCTGCCCCGGGACCCCTCCTCGAACAGGACATCACCCGGCTTCAGGGTCCGGACATTGAGCTGGACCGGCCGGTGACCGGTCTTGAGTTGTGATCGTTCCATTGCGCCGCCTCGCCGCCGGAAAAATACCCCGAAAAGCAAAAAAGGAAGATACCGGCGTACCTTCCCTTATAATACATTCCCCGGCGGCCCTTCGAAAAGACCTTTCACTTGCTTTCGCGTATGCGCGTGGCCTTACCGGTCCTTTGGCGAAGGTAGTAGAGTTTCGAACGGCGAACGCGTCCCCGGCGCACGACCTTGATTTCGGATACCAGGGGAGAATGAAGAGGAAACACGCGCTCGACATACACGTTCCCCGATGCTTTGCGCACGGTGAAGGTGGCACTGATACCCGAGCCGTGGCGCTTGATCACCACACCTTGAAAGGGCTGGATACGCGTCTTCTCACCCTCACGGATTGTCACGGACACCGAAAGAGTATCTCCCGGCTTGAAATCCGGGGCCGCGCTCTTCAGCCCCTTCTTCTCGACATCTCTCAGAATCTGGTTCATTGAGTCCTCCTGCCCGTTTCTTTTTCTATGCTCCGAAACTTCAAATATCCTTTTCGCCGCCGTACCGCCGCCACAACTCCGGCCGGCGGGCCATGGTAATGTCGCGCGCCTGACGCTCCTGCCACTCGCGGATCCGGGCGTGATTGCCGCTCAAGAGCACCTCCGGCACAGATACGCCGTCAAATATCTCCGGTCGCGTATATTCCGGCGGGCTGAGCAGGCCGTCGAAAAAAGAATCAACCGCCGCGCTGTCCTCGTTGCCCAGCACGCCCGGCAAAAGCCTGGTCACCGCCTCGACCACAACCATCGCCGCCAGCTCGCCGCCGGAAAGCACGTAGTCGCCGATCGATATCTCGCGGTCCACATGCTTCTCGACGACCCGCTGGTCCAGCCCCTTGTAGCGGCCGCACAGAAGCACCAGCCCCTGCTCGGCGCTGAGTTCCCGGGCAATCCCGTGATTGAACAGCTCACCCCGCGGGCTCAGGAAAATGATTTTCGGGGACAGGCCCGCGTGACGTTTCCGCGCGGCATCGAGCGCTTTCACCACGGGCTCCGGTTTCATAAGCATGCCCGGCCCGCCGCCATAGGGATAGTCATCAACCGTCCGATGCCGGTCGCCGGTGTAGTCTCGAATGTTGTCGATACCGACAGACACTACGCCCTTGTCGATCGCTCTTCTGACAATGCTCTCGGCAAACACGCTCTCAAACATGCCGGGAAACAAGGTCAGGATTTCAAAGAACATGACTGCAACCGCTCTGCATATCCGTCGTCGGCCCGCGAATTGGTTACTCAAACAGCTCGTCGAGATTGGATGCCGCGATCGTGATGCAACCGGCCTCCCGGTCGATATCCCGCACGATTTCGTCCCGCAGCGGCACCAGCACCATCCGGCCGTCCGTGCCGGCAATTTCCAGGGCATCGACCGACGGATAATTCTGGACCCGACGTACAATACCCAGCTCCGCGCCGCCCTGCTCCGCCACTACCCGCAAGCCTTCCAGCTCGAAATGGTAATACCGGCTTTGCGCGAGTCGCGGCAACGCATCGCCGCGCACGTAAATACTCTTGTCGCGAAGTCGTTCCGCGGCATCGCGATCCTCGCACCCTTCGAACAGGCACCGGCAGCCTTTTGGCTCATCGCGGACCTCCCGAAGCCGTACGGTCTCGAGTGCGCCGGGATCGATGCCCAGAAATACCTCGCATGGCGCGTCAAGCCGCTCAAGCGTTGCGCCGTGAGGAGTCACTCCGCACCATCCCCTGAGCCCCACCGGTTTCCTGATGAAACCGATTTCGACATACTCACCGGCAGCGCCGGCCGGTACGTCACGGGTCATGCTACCCGGCCTTCTTCTTGCCCTTTGCCTTTGGCTTGCGCGTACGCTCGGGCTTGCGCTCGATATTCATCTGCTCGGCAGTCAAGCCTTTGCCTATGCCCTCGAGCTTCTCCGCCATCCGGTCCTGCTTCAGCAGGTTTTTCACCGTGACGGTCGGGACCGCGCCCTTCTGGAGCCAATGCGCCACCCGGTCGGCCTTGATAGTGAATTCCTTCGGATCGCTCTGGGGGCTGTAGCTGCCCAGGGTCTCGAGAAATCGACCGTCACGCCGCACGCGGCCGTCTGCAGCCACAATTCTGTACCGCGCGACTTTCTTTCGGCCAACTCTGGCCAGACGGATTCTGACTGGCAATGTGCTCTCCCTTATGTTCGGGTGAAACTGGTATATGTTAAGCTCTTGAATACCTCATCATGCGGGAAACAGGCCTTTGAGCGCTGCGGCCTGGCCCCGTTTTCCGGCTATCTTATTCATTCGTTTCATCATGGATTTCATCGAATCGAACTGTTTCAGCACGCGGTTGACATCCTGCACACTGGTGCCGCTTCCCGCGGATATGCGCCGTTTCCTGCTGCCGTCGATGATTGCGGGCTTGTCCCGTTCCTGGCGCGTCATCGAGCAGATGATAGCCTCGACCCGCGTAAGCGCGCCTTCGTCGACATCCGCTTCATTCACCTGTGACCCGAGCCCGGGTATCATACCCAGGAGGTCGGACAATGAGCCCATCTTTCGGATCTGCCGAAGCTGCTCCAGGAAATCCTCCAGCGAAAACGCGTTCTTGCGAATCTTCTTCTCGAGTTTCCTGGTTTTCTCCAGATCGACATCCTGCTGTGCCTTCTCAACCAGCGACAGGATATCTCCCATTCCCAGGATACGCGATGCCATGCGCTCGGGATGAAACGCTTCCAGCGCATCGGGCTTTTCCCCCACGCCCACGAACTGGACCGGCACGCCGGTGACCGATACGATAGACAGCGCGGCGCCGCCCCGCGCATCACCGTCCATTTTCGTGAGTATGAGCCCGGAGAAAGAGATCCCGCGATGAAACTCGAGGGCAACAGTGACCGCATCCTGGCCGGTCATGGCATCGGCCACGAAGAATGTCTCGTCCGGTCGCGCCGCGGTGCATACCGCCTTGAGCTCGGCCATCATTTCGCCGTCGATATGGAGTCGTCCCGCGGTATCGATTATTGCCAGCGATGATCCCTCGCGCCTGGCATGCGCGAGCGCATCTTTGCAAATAGCCAGAGGCTCCTTTTCCCGGTCGGCGTACACCGGAATGGAGAGGGACTTACCCAGGGATTCGAGCTGATCGATTGCCGCCGCCCGGTGCGTATCGCAGGCCACCAGAAGCGGCCGGTGTCCTTTTTTGCGGTAGTGAAGCGCGAGCTTGGCGCAGGCAGTGGTCTTCCCCGAGCCCTGCAGCCCCGCCAATACGACAACATTGGTTCGATTGGTGTGGAACTGCGGTTCCTTGGCCCCGCCGCCCATGAGTGCGGTAAGCTCTTCATGGACAACTTTCACGAACTGCTGGCCGGGCGTGATGCTGGTAAGCACGTCGGCGCCCAGCGCCTTGGCCTGCACGCCGGCGGTGAACTGCTTTACTACCTTATAATTGACATCAGCCTCGAGCAGCGCGCGTTTGACGTCGCGCATGGCATCGGCAATATTGCTCTCGGACAGCTTGCCGCGTCCCTTGAGCTTCTTGAATACCGCATCGAATCTGTTTGACAGGTCCTCGAACATGCCTTACCATATTCCGGCGTATTGAGCTGAAAACGGCTGAATCCAGACCGGGAAAATGTTTTAAGATACATCGAGGGGAGCAGGAGGAGCAAAAAGGGGAGTTAATGGGGGCGGACCATGCTAACCAATTGCAGATTAACGTATTAGTGATCTCACCGTAATTCAACAAGTGGCGAAACTGGTCAGACCCCATTTGCTCTGCGCCTCTTCCACGCCACGTGCAATCACATATTTTGCCAACGTATGCAATCTCCCGACCACGAGCGTTACATGAATTTGGCCCTGGCCGAGGCCCAAAAGGCATTCGATGAAAATGAAGTGCCTGTGGGCGCGGTCATTGTCCGGGACAACCGGGTTGTGGGTCGCGGGTACAACCGCATCGAGGCGCTCCAGGATGCCACGGCACATGCCGAAATCGTGGCCATCGGCGCGGCATCGGCAAGCGTGGGCTCGTGGCGTCTCGACGAGTGCTTTCTGTATGTCACGCTCGAGCCCTGCCTGATGTGCCTGGGCGCGATACTCCAATGCCGGGTGAATACAGTGGTCTATGGCGCCGCCGATCCCCGTCTCGGCGCGTTCGCGTCACACCCCTACCGCGAGGCCGCCGCGAGTGCCTACGGGCGCTTTCCGTCCGTGGAATCCGGCATTCTGGCCATTCAGAGCCGCGATCTTCTCCAGAAGTTCTTCGAAAAAATCAGAAAAAAACGTTAAAGTTGAAGCTCAAATCTCCGATACAGGAAGTAGGAGAAATTGCAGAAGCAGCCAACCACAGGGAGAAACGGCACAGCTTCCATTCATCCGGATCGGCAAGTCCGCGATGAGACTCCCTGTAGAAACGGAAAGGAGGATGCTCAGCGAACGCTCAGTATAACTGCCTCACGAGGTTAACAAAGGAATGTTAATCTATTCTTGATTACAGGGAGGTTTTCGATGCGTATCAACCACAACGTCAATGCAATGGTAACTGAGGGCGCGCTCTTCAAGGCGAACCGCGGTCTCAGCACTTCTCTCGAGAGATTATCCACAGGACTCAGAATCAACCGGGCGTCCGACGATGCCGCGGGTCTTGCCATTTCCGAGAACCTGCGCACGCAGGTCCGCGGGGCGGCGCAGGCCAAGCGCAACGCCATGGATGCGACGGCGGCTCTCAATATCGCTGAAGGCGCGGCGAACGAAGTCTCCGAAATACTTCAGCGGATGCGGGAGCTGGCGATCCAGTCTTCCAACGACACGCTCACCGACACCGAGCGCGGCTACACCGATCAGGAATTCTCGGCGCTGATCGAGGAAATCGACCGTATTGCCGATGTGACCAATTACAACGGCATGGCGTTGATCTCCGATTCCACGGCGTCGGGACGGTTCGGCCAGGGCTCGGTCGGCTCCGCAGTCTGGATCGATGCCAACGACACCGCCGGCACCGACAGCATTACAGTCACGATTGACACGCTGTCTACCGCTACTGGCGGAGGCATCGGGGTCACCGGGCTGAGTCTTGCGGCACAGTCATCGGCGGCAAGCGCTATTGGAACGCTGGACACCGCGATTGACAGTGTCAACAGCATGCGCGCCGACATCGGCGCGGTCGTGAACCGGCTGGAGCATGCGGTCAACAACCTGATTGTCAGTGAGACCAACCAGGCGGCCGCCGAGTCCCAGATCAGAGATGCCGACTTCGCGCACGAAACATCGCAGTTCGTGAGGAACCAGATCCTTACGCAATCAGCGATGGCCATGCTTTCGCAGGCAAATATGGTCCCGCAATCGGTTCTCGGACTGGTTGCCGGAGGTTAATTCGATTACGCTGAGGCAGACCCTCGTAGACTAGGGCATCCCGACGAAAGGGAGCGGAACCAATGGATGGTTTCGCTCCCTTTCACTTTTCATACGGGGCGATTCTCCTGCATTATTTTACCTGATAATCCCGACGGGAAGGAATTCTGCACGGTGAAAACGGTTTCCATACTCAACCATAAGGGCGGGGTCGGCAAGACCACGGTCACGGCATGTGTGTCGCAGGCCCTGGCGCTCACCGGCTTCCGGGTCCTGGCTATTGACAACGACAGCCAGCACAACCTGTCGGCCATGCTGGGCGCGGGTGTGCATACGCCCAGTATCAGGGACGTGTACCGCGCATCGACGGCCGATGCCCCGGCCGTGCTTCTCAAATCCATCCGCAAGACCGACATCCCCGACCTCCACATAATCACCTCCCAGGGCGGACTGGTCGATGCCGATATCCGCGACACCGCCTGCCTGCGTGGCGCCATGGCCGCCTGCGGCCTCGAACGGTTCTATGACTATGTGCTTATCGACAACGCGCCGGGCATGGGAAGGCTCCAGGAAGTTTCCATTCTTGCTTCCAATGAAATCTTCGTGCCGACCGAGCTGAAGCAGTTCGCGGTTGACGGCATTGCTGAAATGGAAGCCATGCTCAAGCACCGGTTCGGCGATGCCGCGCGCATCACCCGGGTCATCCCCAATTTCTACAAGGACACCAAGCGCCAAAACAGCTTCCTGGCCGCGCTCGGCACCTTGTTCGGGGGCCGCGTGACCGCCACTGCGATACCCGCCGACAGCGTGTTCGACGAGCTTGTCACTGAAGGCAAAGTTTTGTTTCTTCACAGACTATATTCCAAGGGCGCCGCCTATTATCTTAAGCTCATCCATGAGCTGTTCGATTTCGATGAAAACGCCACCTGGGAGACCATGCTCGAGAAACGGCGGCTGCGTATGAGCGAGGATGCCCGCCAGCGATTCATCAAGCGCCGCCGCAGAGAAACGGACGATGCCCATGGCTCGTAAGAAGAAACCCCGCATGCCCGTTCGCAAGAAACACCAGCCGGCCAAGGACGCCCGGGGCGAACAGGTGTTTGGCGGCAATGTCGACGACATACTCGCGGAGAAAATCGTCGAGCGCGCGCGACAGAACGCGCGCTCACACGAGCCGCCGCGCGCGCCCGGCCCGCAACCGGCGCAGCACAAGCATCACCACTCGAAATGGCACGCGCGAATGGTAATCCTTATGGGGATTGCCGCGGGTTGCGCCCTGATCATCCTTGGTTCACGCCGGAAAAAGGCACCGGCAAAAAAGAAGAGGAAAAAATAGAACAGAGGTCTGAACCGTAGCCCGGCCTCTCAATCCATCACTACTCCACCGCTCCGATCCTTCCTATGTTCAGCATAATGCTTCTTACCGAGAACGAGCGGGAGACCCAGATCCTCAAGATGGCTTTCGAGCAGATGAAGGTCAAAGCCGTGCTCGCCAGGCCCTCGTACTCCAGCTATGTCAAGGCAACCCAGTACCTTCCGGATGTCATCCTCATGGAGATGCCCAGGCTCCACGCCGAGCAGATCCAGTTCGTGAAGCTTGTCAAAAAAAACCGCAAAACGAAAAACGCGGCCATGCTCACATACGGCAATCCCCTCGACAAATCCCTGAAAATGGGCATTGTGCAGGCGGGCGCCGATTGCTATCTCGAACGGCCGCTCAAGTTCTCGGCGCTCATGAAGATTATTACGCTGCGGCTCAAGCAGTTGAGCAAGAGTATCGAAAGCGAAACCGAGCGCAAGCATACCGACAAGCAGGAAGATATCGATGCGATTCTCGATGCGGGCACCCTGCCGCTGAAAAAGCTCGAGCTCATGGAACGCAATATATCGCAGCTCATGGCGTTTCCGTTCGCGGTCACCAAGGTCCTTCAGCTTGCCGACAGCGAAAAGTCGGGCGCGGCCGACCTGTCAAACGTTATCGAGACCGACCCGGTGGTCTCCACCAATATTCTCAAGGTGTCAAACACGGTCTTCTTCGCCAGCGCCAGCCGGCGCATCAGTTCGATAAAAGATGCCATCGTACGCATAGGCTTCCGCGAAACCAAGAGAATCGTCATGGGCATGTCGGTCATGAAGCTTTTCGAAGGGGACGATGCCTGCGCGGGGTTCGACCGTACCCAGTTCTGGATGCACTGCGTGGCTTCGGGCACCATCGCCGAGAAGATGGCGAAACGCATGGGAGATATCGATCCCGAAGAGGCCTTTCTGGCAGGCCTGCTGCACGATTTCGGCATCATCCTTCTCGACGAATTCTTCCCGACCATCTTCGCCAAGGTCCTCGATGCAACCGCCGACTCGGGAGCGCATTTTCTTGCAAAGGAAAACGAGATTGTCGGGGTAACCCACGTGGAGCTCACCGGACGGTTATTCGAAACGTGGAAACTCCCGCAGGAAATCATCGAGGCCGTTTCAGCGTACGGCGCCATGCACGGGCCTGAAATCGCCCTTGACTCGGCCGCCAAGAAACTCGCCCTGTGCACGGCAATCGGCAACACCCTTGCAAAGTCTCTGTCGCTGGGCGCGAGCTGTGACCAGTACACGAAGCATCTCGACAACTGGGCTTTCCAAAAGGCAAAACTGCCCACCGGCCCCACCACGGAATTCGTCGAGGATATCACCAAGGAGCTGGACGGCTACCGGAAGTTTTTCGGTCTCGAAGAGAAAGCCGCCGCAAAAGGTGTCAAAAAACAGCCCGAAGAAAAAACCGAAGAGCTCCACATCGGCGTGCTCAACCTGGCCAAGGCTATCCTGGTGCCGCCGGAGCTGTATCTGAAAGCAGGCGGCCACCAGGTCAGCCGCGTGGAGGCCGCGAGTTCATACACGGACCTCGACCAAAAGCTCGACTGCATGGTGGTCTGGGCAGGGGAACAGACCGAGCCCCAACTGCTCGAACCCCTCGATAAGGTCCTTCAGCGCCCGCAAAACGGCGGCCCGGATACCGATGGCGGCGGGCCCGGCTTCATACCCGTGCTCGTCTTCGTACCGCCCAAATCGCCGATGGCATCGTCGGAGGCGCTCAAGAAGGTCTCGGCGATGTATCACGCCTGTGATCTGCGGCAGCTTGATGCCAACCTGGAGATAATCAGATCCGGGAAACGGGTCGCCCTTCCACCCGTGCCCGCCCAGGATCCTGCCGCCGCAGCTCCCGGGGCTGCCCCGGCCGCGCAGCCCCAGCCGGAATCCCCCGAAAACGCGCCTTCTGAGAGCTGATCCGCCGCTTCGCCCGAAAACCCGCGCCCGGCTTGCGATGCTTTTCTCCGGTGTCCTATATTATCTGGCGAAGTAACACGTGTCAACCGGAGAATCTATCTCAACAGCGGCATATCGCAATTTCAAGAGCAGGTCATCGATGAAAAGATCCCTACCATGCATTGTCCTCTTGTCGGCACTGCCGTGGATGTGGGCGTGCGGGTCCAGCTATCCCCTGTTTCTCAACACCAATCTCTCCGAGGCCCAGTCGCTGAAAAAGCATTGCGAGAGTCGCGGCATCACGTCGCTTGAGGTCCAGAAAGCCGACTCTCTGGCCGCGGCCGCCCGCGCCAAGGCGCGCGAGGGCAAGGAAAATGAGGCATACTGGATGGCCGATGCATCAGCCACATACTATCGCCTCGCCGTGGCCAAGCATGAGTTGGCCAGTGCCCGCACAACCGTAGCCGGGTTACGCAAAGAACTCGCGGCCGCGCGCGAGCAGCTCAATACCTACAAGGAAGTATTAAACGAACTCGAGAACATGAAGAACCCATGATGAATTCCAAATTCTCATCCGCATATGTTGTTGTGCTCGCCTGGGGAGTAGCGTTCGCATCCTTTGCCGCAGAGAAGGCCATTCCGTATGATGCGGGGATGACCGACTTGAAAACCCGCCTGGCCAAGGCGCTGGCCGCCCACCAGGAGGACGGGTCCGTGCTGGATGCCGGGCTGGCCACGCAAGCCCTGGCCCGTCTCGAGGCAGCGGAAGCCTTCCTGGCCGGGAAGCCGAAAGACAAGAAGGCCCCGAAGGTGTTTGCCTCGTGCTCGCTTCTGGTGGAAACGGCGCTTGTCGAGCTTGCGCTGCGCGAGGAACAGCAAGCCGCCGCCGACCTGCAAGACAAGCTTAATGAAACGCTGAGCGAGCTGAACGCCGTGCGCGAGTCAATAAGCAACATCGAGCGGGGCCAAGCCAGCAAGCTGAAAGCCGCGCTGGATGCCGAAAAGGAAAAAGCCCGGAAGCTCCGGGAAGAGGCGGAACGCCGGTTCAACGACCTCCAAAGCGAGCTTATCAGCGTGAAGCAGGATGCGCGCGGCACCATTATCTCCATGTCTGACATCCTGTTTGCAGTCGACAAGGCCGATCTCACTCCTGATCTCAAAACCAATCTCGCCAAAATTGCCGGCATACTCACCGTGTTTAGAACCTCCAAGGTCATTGTCGAAGGACATACCGACAACCAGGGCGGCGAGGAATACAACCTGAAACTCTCTGAGCGCCGGGCAGAAAACGTGATGAATTTCCTTATCGAGCAGGGCGTGGACGCATCCCGGCTTACGTCGGTGGGCTACGGGTTTTCGCGCCCGGTGGCAGACAACAGCACCAGGGAGGGCCGCCAGAAAAACCGGCGGGTGGACCTGGTTATTCAGGATGCCTCCCAGCGCGCGCGCTCCGAGGAAAAGGGCTGGTAGACAGGCACTCTTGCAAGGGCGTTACCATGGACTACGACACGCAGAAAGTTGACGAAGCTATACTCGGACTGCTGCATCTCAATACGTTCAGTGACAGCGTGAATACGCGCGCGTGGAAATCATTCAACTGGGACAGCATGAACCGCCTGCACGAAAAAGGCTACATTGCCGACCCCAAGAGCAAGGCAAAATCGGTAGTAGTCACCCCTGAAGGCCGCAAGGCATCCGAAGAGCTGTTTGGCCGTCTGTTCGGCAAGCCCGCGTCGCAGTAGTAC
>WJMI01000168.1 GCA_014728015.1 Chitinivibrionales bacterium
AGGTACACCCCGGATACAATGTCCCTGTCATGCTTCAGCAGCCTCTCGAACTGCTCCGGCGTAAACAGCACGTCCGCATCGATCCACATCACATAGTCATACTCGAGCTTCCCGCCGAACGGCTTCTGTCCCGGCCCGCGCATGACATCTCCGCCCAGGCACATGTTGCGTACGTAGTAGATATTGCAGCTCTGCTTGCGGCTGAGTACCGGGCGAATGCCGTTACCCAGGCACCAGGCCATCAGGTTTGTCCAGCACTCCAGAAAGCTGCCGGAGAAGCTGGTACCCGGAAGGCAAAACACTATGGTGAGACGTTTGTCACTGGTGGGCTTTACCATGGTTCCTTTCTTTGGTTGTTGACATATGGGGCTTGCCGACTGGCATAATATATGCAGGGGGGGGTAGGCGGCAAGGACCTGACAAACAAATCGTTCCCCACGGGAAACGCGTGCTTTCACAAAGCGCACAGAGGCACTTGGTCCGGCCTCTGCTATGCCGGATGTATATTTTTCTTAATGGTATATGTACCCACGTGATTTCTTATTGCATGAGCGTCGGAAAGAACAGATAGTAATTTTGAAGCAGATAAAGGCAATAGCCGAGGAATGAGAGCCATGACACCCAACTATCCTCAGATGGTGGCAGAGACCGTTTCGGAGCTGCCGGTAACCAAACAGGCCGAAGTCTATCACTTTGCCAAGTTCATGAAAGGCGAAACAAAGGCCAAGACCACCCGCAAGCCCCTAAAAGGCCCGTCTGTCTTCGATCTGTTCGGCACGGCGACCAGCAAAGTCACTGACGCGGCAGCCAGCCACGACAAGTACCTCTATGAATGAAACTGTTTTTATCGACACCGGCGCATGGTTTGCCGGCATTGCCAAAAATGACCAGCACCATGACGAGGCGATGAAGCATCGCGACCGGCTCCTGAAGCAAAAGGACCGATTCATCACGACGAATCTCATCATCCATGAAGCAACCATGCTTCTTGAACGAAAAGTCTCGAAAAAGGAGGCCATCAAGTTCCTGAAAGCCGTCGTGAAGGACCATCTTGTCGATATCGTGCATGCGGATGAAGATGTCGAACAGGAAGGCGTGGCACTGTATCAGAAGTACAAAGACCAGGACTTCTCCGTTACTGATTGCATCTCCTTTGTGGTTATGAAGCGAGAAGGCATCAAGCGCGCCTTCACTTTCGACAAGCATTTCAAGACGATGCGTTTCTCCGTTGAACCGTGACCCTTAGCGCACCGATCCCATTTTCGCATCACTTCCTCGCCACCGTTGCCGCCCCCTCGCGGCTAACGATTCGCTGACTCATTACGGCCGCCGCATTGCTCCCACCACCCGACCTGTCACGCCAAAGTACCGAAAGGCAACTCGATGGAGGCCCGGGAAGGCAAACAAGCCTCGGGTGGATCACCACGGCCCTCTCAAAATCGATGCGCACGTCGAGAAGCTTTTCGTCGAGAGACTCCTGTTCGCGGGGAGAAACCCGGACTTCCAGCCATTTCTGGTGGTCCGCAAGTCTTTTCCCCAGCATGATAAGCGAGCAGGTATCTATGATGCCGTTGGCGTAGTAGTCGATGTGCGGCTTGTGCTCCGACGAGAAAAACGTGAGATGAGAACACGCGTACAGTTCGCCCCGAAGTTTCCGGTAAGCGCCGCTGTGCTCCAGGCCTTCATCGAAACGAAACACTTCATCCACATGCGGATTATAGGCGAAAAGCTCCCGCGCGTTCGCCTTTGACAGGCACTTCTCGACAGTGGGCTTTGAGCTTATCCGACCGCCCCCCGCCGACGCTCTGGAACTCTACGGGGCATCCCAACACCATGTAAGCTCCATCACACCATCCCTTTGCCCCCAATCCCGCCAACCAATTATTTTCAATTCCGCCTGAAAAATGTGGCAGCGTAGCTCAGTCGGTTAGAGCATCGGAATCATAATCCGAGTGTCCGGGGTTCGAGTCCCTGCGCTGCTACCAGCCTCCTCCTGCATTGCACAGCGCGGGGCGATGGAGTAGTGGAGTGGTGGAGTGATGGATCCGATTCCATCAGAATGGCTCTCCGCTCCTCAACGGTCCGATGCGAGCAGACACCACCGAGGGTGCGATGGCGGCCCGGAAGTCCACTACTCCATTTCTCCAATACTTCATCCCGCCCATTCGTTCTGATGTGTGAAAACGCCGTCCAGTCATTCTGCGAACCGCTCATCACGCCCGGTTCCCGCGTCCTGGTCGCGGTAAGCGGGGGAAGCGATTCCACCGCCCTGCTGCACATCATGGTCCGTCTCCGCGAGAAGCTCAAAATCTCCGCCCTGGGAGTCGCCCATGTCAACCACGGGCTCCGGGGCGCCGAGTCCGATCGCGAAGAGGAATTCGCGGCGCGGCTCGCCGGCGACAACGGGTGCGCGTTCTTTGTCAAAAGGCTCTCCGGCCTCACCCTCGATGATGCCGGCCTGGAGGAACGCGCCCGGGCCGAGCGCTACCGGTTCTTCCGCCAGATACAGGAAAAACACGCCTACGCGTTCGTGGCCACCGGGCATACCGCCGATGATCAGGCGGAAACCGTGCTCATGCGGCTTCTGCGCGGCTCCGGGCTCAACGGCCTGGCAGGCATATGGCCGGTGCGCGGCGACGGTATCGTTCGGCCGGTGCTCGCCCTCCGCAGGGCACAACTGGTCGCCTGGCTCAAAGCCAAGACCCTCCCTTATTGCGAAGATTCTTCGAATGCCGATCTGCGGTTCACCCGCAACTGGATCCGCTATGCGATAATGCCGTCGCTTATCAAGCGCGAGCCGCGGGCGGTGGAGCATTTCTGCGCCTGCGCCGAGACCGCCCGCCGGTATGTCGGCGAGCTCGGCCCCCGCGTTAATAAATGGATTGAAACCCACGTACTCTCTGACGAACCCGGTGGTTTCACGGTGCGCAAATGGTCGCCGGACAGCGAGGAGGGCCTGATTTCCGAGGCCGCGGCCACGCTGTTTCGACGTCACGGCATCCCGTTCGACCGCAAGCACGTGGATCTGTTCCTGGCGGAAAGCCATCGGACCGGGGGGCGGTTTCTGCTTCCGGGAGGATGGAGCTTCTATCCGCGGCGAAAGCATGTGGATATCGTGTATGGCGAGAAACCCGTGACCGCGCCGGCGGATTTCGAATACACGTTGGACGTGCCCGGAACCACCGAGTGCAGGGAAGGCCGATGCCGGTTCGCGGCAAGCGTGAAGAAACGCGAAGGTATCTCGCTGATGTACGACCGGGCCAACGTGACCGCGTATCTGGATGCGGACGTGTCGGGGAAGAAGCTGAAATACCGCCGGGCCCGGGAGGGAGACACGTTCCTGCCGCTGGGATCAACACGGCCGCGCGATCTCATGCGGTTCCTCAAGAGCCAGCGCGTGGAAAACCGCCGTGCAATCGGCGTAGTAGAGTCTGAAAAGGGGGAAATCGTATGGATTCCGCACGTGGCCGTGAGCCAGCAGTGCCGGGTCACTGACAATACCGACACTATCGTGACCATTTCCTGCCAGTCGATGCGGAAGGATTGACCCCAATTCCCTTCACGCCCTTCTTTTCGCGGGAATGTGAGGAAGGATAATGTATTTTTGATGTCTGCCTTTTCGTGCCTGTTTTCATCTGGCAAGCAGGTCTTGTCTGCCCGGCCATGGCGGCCGGCAAAGGAGTACGAGTGACCGAGGAAGATCGCAAAAAACCCCGCAAACCGGACCAGAAGCCCGAGAAGAAATATTTCGACATGGTCAAGAAACGCCTCAAGGACGAGGGCGACGGGGGGAAAAAACCGCCCAGGAAAAAAGACCCGTCGCGGGCCATTGTCATGTGGCTCATTGTGGCGGCGGCGGTCATTCTGGGCCTGAAGCTTATCGAAAACCAGACCGCCCTTCGGGAGCGCAAGCTTTCCTATACGCAGTTCAAGCACCTGCTGTTGTCGCCGGGCGCACAGGTCATCCGCGCCGAGGTCATCCAGAAGGGACTCAACCGCGCCGAGCTGCACGGCGAGGTCGCCGATGCCGGCTCCCTCGACCAGCTTCCCGGCATGAAACAGGCCAGCCCCAACCGCACATTCACGGTCAATCTTCCGTTTGTCGATTCGGACATGCTTGCCCGGTGGGACTCGCTTGGCATCCAGTACACATTCGAGCCTGAAAAAATGAACTGGGGCGACATCTTCATAAGCCTCCTTCCCTGGATGCTTATGATTTTCATCTGGGTATTCATGATCCGCCAGATGCAGTCCGGCCAGCGGGGAATATTCTCGTTCGGCAAGAGCCGGGCCAAGATGCAGCCGCTGGATCGCCCGAAAAACACGTTCGCGGATGCCGCCGGCGTGGAAGAGGCGAAGCAGGACCTCGAAGAGGTTATCGAGTTTCTCAAGGACCCCCAGCGGTTCAACCGGTTAGGCGGCAAGATTCCCAAGGGAGTGCTCCTTCTCGGGCCGCCCGGGACCGGCAAGACCCTGCTTGCGCGGTGCGTGGCCGGCGAGGCCGGGGTGCCCTTTCTCTCCATGAGCGGTTCCGATTTTGTCGAAATGTTCGTGGGCGTGGGCGCATCCCGCGTGCGCGACCTGTTCGAAACCGCCAAAAAGCATTCGCCCTGCATCATTTTCATCGACGAGATCGATGCGGTGGGGCGCCAGCGCGGCGCCGGCCTGGGCGGCGGGCACGACGAGCGTGAGCAGACCCTCAACCAGATGCTGGTCGAAATGGACGGGTTCGAGGAGAACTCCGGCGTGATACTTATCGCGGCCACCAACCGTCCCGACGTGCTCGATCCCGCGCTTCTTCGCCCCGGCCGGTTCGACCGCCAGGTCGTGGTTGACATGCCTGATATCAACGGCCGCGAGGGCATCCTCAAGGTACATGCAAAGGATGTTCCCCTGGCCGGCGACGTCGATCTCAAGACCATCGCGCGGGGCACGCCCGGATTTGTCGGCGCCGACCTGCGCAACCTGGTGAACGAGGCCGCGCTGCTCGCGGCACGGTTCGGTCAGGAAAAGGTCACCATGCTCGATTTCGAAGAAGCAAAAGACCGCGTGCTCATGGGCGCCGAACGCAAGAGCATGGTGCTTTCCGAAGAGGAAAAGCGCAATACCGCGTATCACGAGGCCGGCCATGCCATCTGCAATCTTCACTGCAAAGAGGCCGACCCCCTGCACAAAGTGACTATTATCCCGCGCGGCCGCGCCCTCGGCGTCACGTTTTCACTTCCCGGAGAAGACAAGCACAGTTATACGAAGGGCTATCTGCTCGACCGCATATGCATCATGATGGGCGGGCGCATGGCCGAGGAACTGATATTCAACATTCAAACAACAGGTGCCGCGAACGACATAAAGCAGGCGACCGATCTCGTACGCCGGGTGGTGTGCGATTTCGGCATGACGGACGAGTTGGGTGCTCTCAGCTACGGCGAAAAGGACGAGCAGATTTTCCTCGGGCGGGAAATCGCCCGGCATCGGGACTACTCCGACAAAACGGCGGAGGAAATCGATCGCCTCATGAAGTCGATTATCGACGGACAGCTCGCGAGAGCACGAAAAATTCTCACTGAGAACCGGGATGAGCTTGAGCGCCTTGCCGCGGCCTTGCTCGAGCACGAGCTCCTCGACCGCGAAGAGATCACCAAGGTGGTCCGCGGGGAGCCGCTCGAAAAGGCCAAGAAGACGCGCACGCCGCCCGCGCGGAAGCAGCGCGAGGAGGCGGCGGGCGCGGACAACGCGCAGGCTTCCCCGGACTCCCCCAACGACCGCCCCGGGCAGAGCGGGGAACCAGAGAGCGATGCAGCGGAGGAGCGCACCGGGACAACCGCATCCTGACCCGTTCTCGCGGCGGACGTTTCTGCCCTCGTGCCTGCCCGTACCGTAGCTCCCCGGCCGCCTTGTCCGTGCCGGGCTCGCCGTGCCTGTTTGTCCCTTTTTCCGGGCCGTCAAGCCACCATGTGCCCGCGGAGGTAGTATGCCGCACGCTCGACACCCCTCGCTCTCGATACTCGACAAACCGTTTGGCGTTATGGGAGTGCTGAATGTCACTCCTGATTCGTTCTACGACGGGGGACGCTACGCAGACCCCGCGGCCGCGGCCGGGCAGGCGATGCGCCTGGTTGAAGAGGGCGCCGATGTTGTCGATGTCGGCGGGGAATCATCGCGCCCGGGTGCGCAGCCGGTAAGCCCCCGGGACGAGATTGGCAGGATCGTACCGGTGATAGAAAAACTTCGCGCGCAAAGCGACGTGATTATCAGTGTAGATACCACCAAGAGCGAGGTCGCCCGCGCCGCGCTCGATGCCGGGGCCACATGGATAAACGATATCAGTGCGGGCCGGTTCGACGACGGCATGGCCTCGCTGGCGGCCAAGGAGGCATGTCCGGTCGTGCTGATGCACAGCCGCAAGACCCCCAGGGACATGCAGGAGGACCCGCACTACGATGATGTCCTTGGCGAGGTGCGGGACGAGCTGCGGGCATGCTGTGATGCCTTTGCCGGCCGGGGCGTCTCGCGGGAAAATATCATCATCGATCCGGGTATCGGGTTCGCGAAACGCTTCGAAGACAATATCGTGCTCCTGCGCAACCTGCGTGCGCTGGCCACGCTGGGGTATCCGGTCCTCGTAGGCACCTCCCGGAAATCGTTTATCGGGCATATTACGGGCAGGAGCGCCGACGAGCGCCTTCCTGGAACGCTTGCCAGCATCAACGTGGCGTTTTCCCGGGGGGCAAAGCTGTTTCGAGTGCATGATGTCAAGGAAACGGTCGATTTCCTGAAAGTGCTTTGCGCGGCGCTGAACGGGTAGAAAAATTTATTGCCGATACATTTGCGTCGTCTGTGTCGGCGTTCAACTGACAATGAGCATGGCTGAAAAGAACGGCTCGCCAAAAGATCTCAACAAGAAGAAGCGCCGGCGCGCCTGGCTCCTGCTGCTCCTGCTTTTGCTGCTTCTGTTGCTCGCGCTGATGGGATGGCTTCTTCTGCGCAGCTCTCGCCTTGGGATCCTGCGGGATGGGCTGGGCGGTCTGTTCGGGCGCGGCCGCCGGGCCGCCGCCGAAGCTGAAGTGGATACATCGGGAGTATCACCGGACACGCGCGCCGACAGTCTGGCCGATGCGGCCCGTGCCGACACGGCCCGGATCGATACGGCCGCCGGGGCCGCGAAAACACGGGCACGCGAAGCAGCACGGAAGCGGCGCCGGAGCGCGCGACCGGCCGCGACCGTTGACACGGGGGATACCGCCGCCGACCCGGCCGTGAAAGCACAGCGCCTGGATCCGTGCGCCGCCGATACGGTCCCGCCGTGGATATTTCCGGACCCCTCGGGCGGCCTGCATCGCCGCCACGTGGCGGTCAGGCTTCTGTCGGTGGAGCACTGCACGATCCGGTGGCGGTTCGGCAATGAAGCCCGGTGGCGGCCGTATTCGGGCGGGCCGATACTTATCACCACGGACACGAGTATCGTGTTCACCGCGGTCGACACGTGCGGCAACGAGCTGCCGCCCCGCACCGAGACATACGATATCGCCAAGCCGCTGGCGGTCAGCCGGTGCCCCGAAGGGATGGAATTCGTGCATGTGGGCGGCGAGGAATTCTGTATCGATCGCTACGAATGGCCGAACGTGCGCGGCGCCCGGCCGACGGCGCATGTGTCAATTTACCAGGCGCGGGACTCGTGCTATACGGCGGGCAAGCGGCTGTGCTCAACCGAAGAATGGATCCTCGCCTGCGGCGGGCCCCATGCCTGGCGCTATCCGTACGGCGGGATCTATGAGCCGCATGCCTGCAATACCGGAGACACCACGGTGCGCGCATCGGGGAGTATGGTCGAATGCCGGGGCTATTTTGATGTGTACGACATGTCGGGCAACCTTGCCGAATGGACCAATACGCCGTCACAGCAGAACCGCCAGTTCTACAATGTCATGGGCGGGTTCTGGGCAAGCGGGCCCGCGGCGAGCTGTTTCCTGAAACGATACAGCTATTTCCCGCAGAACCGGCATAATCCGGTAGGGTTCCGCTGCTGTTCCGATGCGCTTCCCGAACGCTAGGAACATCGTGATCGGTCGCGGATATTGATTTGATTGGACTGGCATTATAGAATTTAAGTCTCTAAACGGGGCGGCCGCCGAGTTTAACCGGTTGATGCCTGTGCGGCCGTTGCCGCATGTCGCGGGACGTATCTTCTTGGGCAAACGAATTCTCTTTGCATTTCTCCTGACCCTCCTCGCGGTATCGCGCCTGCTTGCGCTGGGCATACCCGTACGCGATCCCAATGTCGAAGGGTTCCATCCGCTCGATCCCGAAGAGATCCCGCAAAACCCGCTCATGCAGGAACACCCCGCCCTGCTCGATATCGAGACCGGCATGTTTCGGGACACCGCGCTCATCGATTTCGAAGGCCGCAAAATAACGTTCGTCCGCATGGATGCCGAAACCGGCATCCCGGTGTGGGTCTATCACTACCCGGAGCTCGAGGAATACATGCGCAGCCGGCAGCGGTTTGCTTTTCTCAGGCTGTGGGAAAGCGAGCGGCGGGAAAAGGCCGGGGCCGAAGAAGACAAAAAGCGGGTGCCGTCCCTGGAATTCGAGCTGCCGGTCAACTACCCGGCATGGGCGCGACGCGTGCTGGGGAAGGAGCCGCCGAAGCTTACCATTGACGGGTTTCAGGAGATCTCCCTCTCGTTCGAATCATCGGAGACCAAAATCGCGGGGCGCGAGGACCTGGGCACGCAGCCGGGGGTGAACTTCGACCAGAACAACTCATTTACCATCCGCGGCAGCGTGGGACGGCTTATCACCATCGAGATAAAGGCGGGCAAGGAGGAAGAATTCGATTTCAGCGATCCGCTCAAGGATTTCAAGATTCAGTACAAGGAAGACTCGGTGGGGCAGCTCGAGGACGAGATCGTGCAGGAGGTGACTGCGGGGTATACCAATTTCGAGATGCCGGGCGCCGGCCTCGCGGGATACTCCGAAAGCCATGAAGGCCTGTTCGGGATAAAGATCCGCTCGCAGTTCGGCCCCCTCACCCTGACCACCATCGCCAGCCACGAGCAGGGCGAAGTCGAAAAGAAGAAATTCACGCCGGGCGCCGGGCAGCGCAATTCAGTGCCCTACACCGAGAAGCAGTTCATCAGAAACAAGTTCTTCTTTCTCGACTCGATGTACCTCAACAAGTACCTCGGTATTGTCGATTCGGCCCCGGAAGTCACCACGCTGCGGGTGTACAAGTGGGTGGAACCGCAGACCAAGACCGCCGATGACTTGAACCAATATGTCTACGCGTTCTACGGACAGGCGCAGGCCAAGGAAGAATTCATGCTGCTGCGCGAGAACCGGCACTACTACGTAAACAAAAAGGACGGATGGATCCGCATAGACTCCCTTCAGGTGAAGGACACCGACCGCCTGGCGATATTTTTGCGCACCTCGAACAGCTCGGTCGTACCCGACAAGGGTGACACCTCCGTGGTCGACAGCCTGCTCGAGGAGGGCGACACCGTGCTCACCGACTTGTGGGTGCTCAAGAACAATGTCGCCGATATCGCGCCCCAGGCCGATTCCACGTGGCATTTGATGTGGCGGAATGTGTACGAGATTCCGCGCAACACCAATGTCGACAATTTCGAGCTTCGGGTCCAGCGCCCGATTCCCGGCACCGAAGACAGCGCGGAGGTCGTCGGCGGAAAGCGTTTTTCATACATTCTCGGTTTGTCCGACGAAAACGGGAACCCCAAGGTGGAGGAATCGGGGCTGAACGCCGACGGAAAAAGCGCTATCTACGATTTCGAAAACGGATATATCGTGCTGCCGCCCTACGAAGCCGGCGACTCGCTCGCCAACCGGCCGTTTACCAACCCCGATCTGGGCAAGACAAACAACGAGAGCAACCTCAACGACACGATCTACATTACCGAACCGGAAGGCGCCGCCTGGAACAAGATAACCAGCAAGTTCGTCATGATCATGACCGGCACCCGGAAAGAAACCGTGTTCGACCTGGGCTGGGGTGTCACGAGCGTGCGGGTGCTGCTCGACGGCGTGAGAGAAGCGCAGGAGAATATCGATTATATCATCGACCGCGAATCGGGACGGCTTGAGCTGATCTCCGCCGAGGCGAAAAACGCCAAGAACGTCGAGGTCGAGTACCAGCAGGAATCATTCTTCGTGTTCGAGAAGCGCGCGTTTTTGGGCGCGCATGCCAAACTCGGCCTGCCGTTCATCGGGCGCAACTCCTATGTCGGCGCGAGCGTTTTGTACCAGAACGAAACCGCGCGCGACAAGATTCCTCGTATCGGTCACGTGCCGTTCAACAAGTTCCTTGTCGGGGCGAATACGCTTATCGACTGGGAACCCGAGTGGATGACCAAGGCGGTCAATATCCTGCCGCTGATCTCCACCCCGGCCCCCTCTTCGGCCAAGCTCAACCTCGAGTTCGCCCACAGCAAACACACGCCCAACACCGGGCGCGAGGCGTACCTGGATGATTTCGAAGCGAGCAACCAGGTCTACTCCCTGGGCGTGCATCACGACTCTTGGAAAATGTCAAGCCCGCCCAGCGATTTTCAGAACGGCGCAACCGGCGGCTGGGACAACCTGCTCCAGCATCCGCCGGCATGGCAGTGGTACTGGTACACGCCCGAGGGAGACGATCGCAAGGGGAGCGAGCGGGACAGCATCTGGGAGCTGCAGGACACCACCGACCTTCTCGAAAACCGCTATGCCAGGACCCTTCGCCTGGTGTGCCGTCCCGCCCCGCCCGACTCGCTTCTCGGCCCCGGCGGCCAGCCCATTCAGCAGGGGTACCGCCAGCCCTGGGCCGGTATCATGACACATCTGCCCGGGACCCTGTCCGACCGCGAAGAGGACCGGTATCTCGAGCTGTGGATCAAAAATACCGGCGGCGGCGAGCTGCACATTGATATGGGCGACATCAGTGAAGACCTGCCGCTCCAGGGCGGCCCGCCGAACAATGCGCCCAACTTCGAAAACCCCTCGCTCGATCCCATCGAGCGCGACCCCACTCTCGACCGCGGTCTCGACACGCTGGTCGACACCGCCGAATATTACCTCGTTCCCAACGCGACCGCGAGCGACTGGGACACGCTCTACTACGGCGACCCGGCCCTGGGCCCGTTCACCCTCGACCCCTCGCGCGACAACTTCGCGCGCTATCATCATATCAAGGACTCCCTCAAGAACCGTTC
>WJMI01000169.1 GCA_014728015.1 Chitinivibrionales bacterium
CCGCGAGATTCTCGAAATCGGATCGGGCGTGTCCACGGCGGTGTGGTCGAACTATGTCGTGCGCACCGGCGCCGAGGTGACCACGGTCGATGCGGATCTGAGCTCCTTGCGTCACTATACAGAGAGCAGCGCGCTCAAGGAACAGATCCTTTCCACTATCACGTTCCTCGAGGGCACGACCCTGGCGCCCGAAGAACTCGCACGCTTTTTCGAGGGTACGGTAGACGGCATTCCCGTTGGCGGGAGCCCGGATGCGTTTGTCGCCAACCTGAAACGGTTCGTGCGCAACAATTCACCGCACCAGTGGGAGAAGATGCTCCGTCACTTCGGGGGCAATGCGCCTGATATCGCCGCGCACGTACTCGATGGGGGCGCGATACGCGTATCCCGCGAGCTGGCGCAATTCGTGTCAACGCTGCGCCCGTTCGAGGGCGAGCACAAGCTTCTCAGAGATGCCCGGGCGGCCGGGAGAGCGTGCATCCTGGACAAGCTCATTGCGGCGGGCAAGACCTGGGACCTGATCTTTTTCGATTCGGGCGAATGGTCATCGATGCCCGAGTGGGTGAAATTCCGCGACCGGATTTGCGTTGGCGGTTTCGCGGCCCTGCACGATATCTACTTCCCCAAGTCCTTCAAGAATTTCATCGTGTGCGCCAGCCTGTTGTCGGACCCGCGCTGGAAGGTGGTCTACGTAGACCCCTCAACGGTACAGGGACTCCTGGTCGCGCAGCGTTGTGCCTAAGCCTGCCCTGTACGTTTAACGTTCAGCTTCGGGGCGTGCGGCCGGCGGGAGCAGGGCCTGCGAGCGTGTAGCTGCCCGCTATCTGACGGCCGCTGTTGATCGCTCGAAAAGCGTGTCGTAGGCAACCTTGGGAAACACGGTGAGTTTTCCCCCGACAGTGGCATCATAAATCCTGCGGCCGTGCTTCTCGTACGTGTCTTTGGCCACCTGGTACGACACCTCTGAGCGCTTGAGATCAGGATACTGCCATTTCACGCCCTTGCCGAAATAGTCCGGGTGGAAATGGTTGTCGTCCCGCTCCTGCTCGGTGACCAGCTGGTGGGGCCTTCCCGCCTTGGAGAAGCTGTGGTCGACGCCGATAAGAATGACCTCGTCGAACCCCAGATAGAAGGCCACCTGCATGGCGCAGTAGGTTACGGTGACCCCCTGGCACCACCGCAGATCGCCGAGGTCGGTGTTGAAATCATGGAACCCGTATGATTCGAGGAAGAACGTGTTCCAGCGGTTGCTGATAAAGGGACGGAGAGGATAGTCGATAAACTTGACTGAATTCAACTGGTCGAGGTCGATATGGAATTGCTCGGCCACGTTGCGGTTGGCCACGCAGAGAAAGGTCGGTTCGAATTCCATGTTTTCGTAGTTGAGGTAGATGCGGTTCAGGCCGAAGGTGTATTCGTTCTTCAGCGGCCGCATGTCGGTCTTTTTCAGGCTGGGACCGTTGCCGATAATGAAGCATCGCTCGCCGACAAACATGTCTTTGAGCATGTCGATGTCGAGGAGCCGGGAGTTGTCGCCGATCAGATTATAGCGCGGCCCGCTGAGCGGATAGTTTTTCACCGTGGGCGGGGTCTGCCCGGCCCGCACGGCCTTCTTGATACCCGCGTTGCGGAGATGCTGGCGCATCATCATGTAGCCGATGCTGCGGGTTACCACGGTATACACCATCACGGTCTTTTCGGTAATCTTCGTACCGTCGAGCTCATAGGGGTTCCCCGAAACGATAAGCGGGCAGTCTGTTCCCGCCGCGCAGCTCTGCCACTCAAGCGGATCCGCGGCACCGGTGGCATCCATGCAGCAAAGAGCATACAGAAGGTGCTCGAACATCGTATCGAACGCGCTGAAGTGCGGGCCGGTAAACGCCAGATTAAGTGTACGAGGGTCGATTTCGTTGCGATACTTCCACCAGGGATTATCGATTCTTTTCTCGAAGTAAGTTTCGAGATTGAGGCGCCGAAGCGCGCATGAATCATACCATGCGAATCGCGACCACCCGTTGATGACCGGTTGTTCCTGTCGCATCACCTTCTTGTGTCGTCCCAGAACCGGCGCATCGCTCTGTTGCCGCGCCTCGTGAAGCGCCTGGAGCCAGCCGTCGCGTACAACCACACAGGTCGGGTCCATAAGCA
>WJMI01000170.1 GCA_014728015.1 Chitinivibrionales bacterium
CGGCGTTTTCCATCTCGACAAAGCAGAACCCGCGCGGTCTGCCGGTATACTTGTCGGTGATAATCGCCACCGATAAGACTTCACCGTACTGGGAAAAGAGTTGCCGCACCGAGTCTTCTGTCGCGCCGTAGGATAAATTTCCTACGTACAGTTTCTTGGCCATGCTGACCTCCGGAAAATGAGTGAAGCGTTCCGCCTGCCGCCCCTCAACAGCGGCTTACATATGCAGGAATGCCTTGAGAAAAGGTTCTGATTGTTCTGGATTTGCCGCAGGATCTGGTGAGATCCGGCACGGTTGAAAATATCGAATAGCGGTTCGCAAGCAGATCGTCCTCGGCAGGACAGTGTGCGGAAATCGACGGGCCCAATATAGTTTATGCGAAACCGGGCGGCATGCCAGTTTTTCGATATTTCAATGTGTTGCGAAAAAGAACGCCTCAGGCGGCAGGGGAGACCGCCTCCCTTTTCCCGGCCGAATCGAACTCCTCGCAGGCCCAGGCCTGCCACCCGGGCTCCACCCCGATAGAGCTCATGCCCGGGTAAAAACCCGCAATAAAACCACCCCGGACGCGCCACAGCTTGTCGAGCATCTCACGCGCCTTGGCGCGTATTGCCTGCTCGCGTCCCGCGGGAAGCACGCGCTGGATATCGACCGGGCACCAGAATGTGATCCGCGCATCTTCCTGATACGAAGCCAGGATATCTATCCCGTGAAGATCGGGCTGGTCGAACTGCAAGACATCGATGCCCGCGCGTATCAGTGAGGGCACAATTGCCTCAATCATGCCGCAGGAGTGCATGAATACCTTGATGCCGCGATCGTGCGCGCAGGCGCAAAGCCGCTTGAACCGGGGGTGAAATTCTTCGTGCCATAGTCCGGGATCGATGAAAACCTGCGACTGAGTGCCCCAGTCTTCAGGGAACATCACGGCATCCACGCCCGCGCCGGCATAATTGACAATCATGTCGACCAGCGCCCGGTCAATGCAATCGTGCAGTACCCGCATGCGTTCGGGTTCCATCAGAAGATCGATCAGGTAATTGTCCAAACGGCGCAGCTTTCTCGCGATATTGAATGTGAATCCAGGTATCCCGCCGATGAGATACTTGTCAGGATTGGCTGCCCGCGCTTTCCGCACGCTCTCATAGTCGGACGCATGCGAGAAATCAGGGAGCCGCAGCGTATCCAGCGAGTCAAGGGTGTCAAGCACGCCTTTGACGACTTCACCTTTGGAGGAAGCATCCACGCGAGCCCACAAATTGCCCCACTCATCCGTGCGCTCCCATCGCTGGCCGCCCGCCTGTCGCCACTCTGTGGCATGCGTAGTCGCGGTCTGGTCCGCCCACAAAAAGTCCGATGGCCTGCCGTCAAACTCGAAAGAGCGGGCAACCCTGGGCGGACAGGAAAAATCAAGGGTCGCAATAACAATTTCCCGGGAGTTCATGGGCATCCTCCTCAATGCAAAGTGATCGGCCGTTGTTCCAGGACCTCGTACATGGCAATGAATATGCGCTGGAACCAGCTTTGCCGCGTTGCCAGGATTAACGCAAATGTATATGATATTAATCATTTCCTGGATAAAATATGCCTCTATTGGCGTTTTCGTACATTATATTCTCAACATGTACCATCTACTGGCAATCGACTCAAAGCCGTACGTTCTCGTGCCGGTCCTGAGCGCGAAGACCGCATACCTTCCGGGAAGTGTCACCCCTGAGCACTATCATGCTGTATATCACATGGTGTTTGTGCTGGAGGGACGGTGTATGCTTGAGAAGGGAGACGGCCGCCGGGTGATGCGCCGGGGCGATATAGTTATCATCGATCCCATGGAGAAACACGTGTTCCGGGGCGGCAGGGAGGTCCTGCGTAATTTCGCGTTCAATTTCTATGTCGTGCCCTGGGAGCGGGCGCAGCAACATCTCAAGAATTTCCATGAGGCGGCGGCATCCCCTCTTGCCGTATTCGAGGAAAACGCCCTGACTGCTCCCTTCAGCGATATATTCGGCGTTGTTTTGCGCGATACGTATGCCGAATACGTTCGATCTGACTGGCCGGATATCCTGGAGCGAATACGAGTGTTTCGCGAAGAAATCGCATGGTATTTCGATGCCGTCCACGAAGGAACCAGGCAATCAGGCACAGCCCGGCATGTTGGCTCATGCACGCGATTTCTCGAGGATATCCTTGGATTTCTCCTCGCATCTCCTGAACAAAGGCAAGTCGTTCGCGGTACTGCGGGTGCCAGCGATGACATAACATCCACTATTATCAAATATTTAAAAGAGAACATTCATGCAAAGCTTGACCTGAGCAGACTTGCAGGTCATACAGGATATACGACACCGTACCTGTGCAATCGATTCAAGAAAACCACGGGCACGACAATCGGGTCCTATTTCTCCCGCCTGCGGATTCGCCGTGCCTGCGAGCTCCTTCACCACACCAGCCGTCCCGTCTCGGGCATCGCCCTGGATTTAGGCTACAGCTCATCGCAGCATTTCGACAGGGTCTTTCGCAAGGAAAAAGGCATGACCCCGCGCGCCTTCCGCCGGAACGCCGAGGCGGTGTAGGACAGGGCATGCACAAGGTCTGTGCTCAAGACAAGCGGGCCGCAACAAGTATTTTCTTCACAACGGCTTCAATCTCTCTTTCCTCTGCGGCAGAAGGAGGCCCATGCCCGACACAATCCATGCTGCACCGTCGGCTATAAACTCATTCCTGGTCAAGAACGGGATTCTGGTGAAGGACAACCCGGCGATCTCGCCGGACATGACCCTTGATTTCGAATCCCTGTGTGGTTCGGTTCGAAAAGATTCCGCGGAGCTCGCGGACCGTATCGGCCGCGCACGTTTCGGCGGGCTCAACACGGTCCTCGACAAGACTATCCTCTGGCACCGGTCGAAGTTCACCGTGAAGGGGGAGCGTTTCTACCTGGTGGAATCCATTGCCGCCGGCGATTGCGGCCTGGTGACGGCAGGAACGCAGGATCTTCCGTTCGATCAGGTCCGGGAGATGGGGAAATCGCTCAGGATTGTCCCCCTGTACTGGGACAATCTCGTGGCCCTGAAGAATTTCGTTCTTGAAGACGATCCTGACAGCACGATATTTCCGGTTGCCGCGGACAGCCTGGCGCACACGAGCCTGGGAATCGGCGCGCGGTTCACTACGCTTCACTGGCCGGGCGTTGCCTGGGCCATGCGTCATTTGGGGCTCTCGCTCACCGCCAACCAGAATTCAATCCCGCGCGAGCTTGTGTACGATGTCAATGCCATGCTCGACGGCCGCCTGTCTGACCTGCCGTTTCCGTTTATCGGCGGAAGCGTACCCGAAGGCCACCAGGGACAGTCGGTCCAGGGCATGAGTCACGCGGCGATTATCACCTACCTGAAATACGGGTTTCACAAAAACAGGATTCCGTGGGGATTCAACGCTGATCATCAGCCGATTGGCGGGCGCTTTGATGATATCGAGAAAGAGCTTGTGGCCGGAAGCCTGTTTGCATCGTATATCACCTTTGACCTGAGCCCGGAGCTGGCGGGCAGGTTTATCCTCGAAGACCGCGAAGCCATCTCGAAACAGCTTAAAGAAAATATCGATACTGAATTCTACAACAGCGTGTTACACGAGTTAGATCAGACAGGCGTTCAGCCGGATTCTCACGAAGTCGCATCTCTGGTCGTATTTCTTATGCCTGCCATGGAAAAGATGAAGCGCCGGGATTCGCTGTATCGCTCGGCCCGGGAGTATAGTTTTTCGGCCGGGAAGGGCCGCAAGTTCCACCGCGAGCTGTCCATAGACGAGCTTCCGGGCCAGACAACGCCCCATACTCTTGCCGTGGCCCTGGCCATGGCGCGCGCTCTGGGTGTGGAGTTCCAGTTTATCGCGCCGAACGTGGGATTTCAGAAGAACTTCGCGTATGATGACAACGACGGTTTACGAAAGAAGATTGCCGCTCTGTACGATGTGGCATCGCGGTTTGGCGTATCGATTGGTTTTCATTCGGGAAGCGGCAAGTCGGAAGAGAATTACCGCGCATGCGGTGAGTTGACGCGGGGCAATTTCGAGATCAAGACCGCCGGCCGCTACACGTATGAAATGGGTGTCGCGCTCTCGCAATCCCCGGACCGGCGCGACCGGCAGCTTTGGAAAGAGTGGTACGATTTCACCAGGGAGCTCGCGGTTGAAGGCGCATTTTCCGGAAATGAGACCCGGCGAAACCTGGCGCGCGAGTTCGTGACCCAGGCGCTCGAGCGGGAGGACATTCCGCTTCAAGGAGCATTTGATACGCCCGGGTCGCTGGGCGCTGCGCTTGGCATGCTGCCGCCCTCGCCGGAACACATGTTCTGGTTTGAATACAATTTTCTGTATGTGCTCGCCGCAAAAGGGGACACCCGGCGGCTGGGCGACCATTCGGCTGAAGGATACATGCAGAGAAAAAGGTTCTACAGCATCAGCGACAAGGCCAGGGTGTTGTTTGCCAAGAGGGTGGCGGGGTATGTTGTTCACCTTGCGTACTGCACAGGCCTGGTTGATAGAAAGACCGTGGAGACAATAAGATCGAGATTGGAATCGCTTCAGGACAGCCAGACTTTTCTCAAAGATATTCTGGCAGAAGAATCACAACTGCAGTAGTTTGGCGAACAGGTACCCGAGTGGGTATCCGGGTATAAACCAAAACCATAACATATTGATAATGAGTGAGTTAAAAAGCCACAATCGATCATGTCTTCTTTGCGGCAGCGAAACCAGCTTGCTTTTCATGTAATATGACACTGACGCTATTGACGCGTTTGCGAATAATTGGTGTGAGAATAACTTAGTGCACTAGGATTACGCTCAGATAAATTAGTTTGATATAAGCATGCGCCGTGCAGGCGCAATCACTGCTGCAATTAGAAAAAACAATCCGTCCTCAAAAGAAGGGGGTACCTCGATGAAGCGTGCGAGCCTTATAACTCTCCTGTTGTGTGTTTCTCTCGTGGGTCAGGCGTTTGCCGTAAGCGGAATTTCTGTGGTGACACATAACGGAACCGGGACGCTCCAATACTATGGGATTCAGAAAGGGGAGCTTGTTCGAAACATAATCGTGAACAACGAAGTGACCAGCGAAGTCATTTTCGACGGGCCCTGTACCCGTCCGGCTATTTGTCCAAGCGGAACCCATGTCGCCTTCTTGAAAGGTAGCAAGGTTTGCGTTATTCCCATGGTAGGAGGGGATGTCACAGAGCTTGCGGATGCCACTGAAAACTCTTATCTCGATTTTCCGACCGACGATTGGGTCTATTTCAACATGGGTTCTTTTCATGATGACGGCTCCAAAAGCATCAAAAAGGTTAAGGCCGACGGAAGTTCTGGGGCTGAAGACGTGGTATACTGCAACTGGCGGGCTGCACAATTTAATATCTCCAACGATCTCCAGACCGTATGCTATCGAACGGGTGACCCAACGGGAAAAATCGTCATAACCAGTCCTACCGACGGCTCGAATTACGAAGATCGCAGCGGAGGCTCTCAATGGAGTTGTGCATCAGGGCTCTTCGCCGACGGTCAGCATCTTATGGATGGCTGGCAGGATGGTGTACAAGGTTTGACTCACGGTGGAATGGATATCCGAAAGTGCAGTGACGGGTCAACTGCGAAATCATACGCCAACTTGACCGCGCTTGACTGGGCGCCGAATAGTGGTGCATGGAAACCCGCAAACGGTGGCCACAGCCATGCGATTTTCCATTCCTGCGGAGCTACCAATAGCGACCGGTGGGCTTGCACGGTAGTCGGCAACAAAGACATGGAGGGCCGGGACTATATAAATCAGGGTCAAATGCTCGTGAATTGGAAAGACGAAGAGTGCATAGTCCCCACAAAGGATATGACTGGCACGTTTGACCACGGTGATTTTTGGGATGGCAATCCGGATGGAGTCCTGGCGAGACCAAGGCAAACGTACGACGTCCGTTTTGTGAATTCTATACTGCAGAAACAAGGCATGTGGATGATCGACGTTGCCTCTGGCGAGCATCAAATCGATATTACTACTCCTACTGGTCGTATGATGAGGGCGTTTAGAGGAACCGGTATGACGACATACCGTATTGACACTGCAGGATGGGCAAGGGGGGTCTACTGCATTCGCGTAACCACATCTAAAGGGGCCCAGACACAAACTCTTGCTCTGAGATAAACGGGTCCATTAAGCTTAAGTGCGCGACCGGGCGTAGTCTCCCGGTCGCGCGTTTTGTGAATTTGGGTATTGTATTGTTCGGGAATTCTCATACTTCGAGCGTGTTGTTCTTGCGTGCCATGGTCACAGCGGCAG
>WJMI01000171.1 GCA_014728015.1 Chitinivibrionales bacterium
CGCGGAGGGATGTCTCGGCAGTACTTGCCGGGATTCCAGTTATGCGCGGGGATCTCGGGACGGGCAGACGGTGTCGATTCAGGTATATGGTAGGCGCAGCGGCGAGCTGCGCCTGATGTATCAGCCGGGCATTTTGCTTAATCTCACGAAAGTGACCGGTGTATCTCAAGTTATTTGACCGAAGATCGGCTTCCTTGTTGTGTTGACTATCTGGTAATATACCTTTCGGATATCGGTTCGGTCATTTTGGCTGAGATTGGGTTTTGCGTTTTCGCATTGAGTCTCCTTTCAGATTGAGGATAGCCGAGCTATGTGCGACCCGGTCACAGATGGCATCGGCGATAGTGGGATCCGGCATGAGCTGGTGCCACTTGGCGACGGGATATTGGGTCGTGACGATAAGGGGGCCGAGCTGCGAGCGTTCTTCGATCATCTCCAGCAGATAGGAGACGTCCTCGGCGCTGACCTTCGCCATGAGGAAGTCGTCGAGGATGAGCACGGTGGTCTGCTGGATTTGGTGCAGGTACTTGAGCAACTGCCCGCAGGCGCGGGCGTTGTTGATTTCCTCGAACAGCATCTTATAGCGGATTTTTCTTGCCGCATATCCCATCTTGCACGCCTGCAGCCCGATGGCCTCGGCGATGTAGGTCTTGCCCGCTCCGGTGGGGCCGACCAGCACGACATTATGGGCCTGCTGCACCCAGGTGGGGGTAGTAAACTGCAGGATGTCCTTCTTGGTGAAGCCGCGGCCCATATCGTAGGACACGTTCTCGATGCAGGCCTGCTCGGGTTTGAAGTTCGCCCTGCCGATCATGCGGGCAAGCTTTCGCTGCTGTCGCGAGGCGTGTTCATCGTCGACCAGAAGCGCCAGAAACTCTTCGGCGCTCAGCCCGTTGTGTTCCCCGTTTGCGAGGCGGCGTTCCAGCGAGTCGGCCATAACCGACAGCCTCATGGTACGCAGTTGTTTCAGAACGCTTTCTATATGCATGTCTTATTCTCCTTGATTCGAGGTGTAATACTGCGGCCCACGCACATTTTCGTGCTTCAGAGCCGTGAGGTCCAGGCAGTACTGCTTGGGCTGTTCAAGCGGCTGAGCGTCGAGATTCTTCTCCAGTATGGTACGGATGCTTTTCGTGGAGAGGCTGCGGAAGTGTATTGCCCGCCGGGCCGCGGCCTCCAGGCGCTGCGGCGTGTAGGTGTGGGCAAGGTTGAGTACCCCCAGCGCCGAGTTGAACCCCTGTTGGGGATGGCGATGGCGTTTCATGATGAGCTTGACCGCCTCCGCGGTCCACATGCCGATATGGCCGGCCTTGTCGATAAACCACTCCTTCGACCAGCCCCGGACGAACTGGTGGTTGGACGGCATGTGCTCGTCTTTGGTGCTGTAGCCGAAATTACCGGGCTGCTTCAGATGCCGCGTCACATGCACGCCGTCGTGGTAGATTTCGACGATATTGCCGACGAGGTAGATGTCGACCTTCTGCCGCGCGATGTGGTGCGGCACACTGTAGTAGTGGTCATCGAAGCGCACGTGGTAGTTGGGGGCAACCGTGGCATCGCTCTTCACTGCGCAAACGACGAAGCGCTCGGCAGGCAGGGGCTGCGCAAAGGGCTTGTCCAAAGCCTCATAGCGCTGCCGCCGCGTCTGGCCACGATACGCCTGCATGGGCTCGTCGTTGAGCCGCTCAAGTATCTCTGGGATGGCCTCGTTGATTTCCTGTACGGAGAAGAAACGCCGGTTGCGCAGCCGGCCGAGGATGTAGCGCTGAACAAAGCCCACGGCCGATTCCACAACGGCCTTGTCCTTGGGGGCACGCACACGGGCCGGAAGGATGGCAACCTGGTAGTGCTTCCCAAACTGCTCGTACAAAGCCGCGATCTGCGGCTCATAGCGGTTGGGGTGGATGACCGCGACCTTGCAGTTGTCGGGAACCAGTGCGTGGGGTGCGCAGCCGAAATACCGAAACGCACGCTCATGTATCCGGACGAACTGCTCCATGTCTTCACCATCAAGCGCCCGCGCAAAGGTGTAGCTGCTTGCCCCCCACGAGGCAACAAACAGGGGCGCTTCATGAATCTCGCCAGTGTTGCGGTCGATATACTCCACCCCATCGCCCGAAAAATCCACAAACACCTTGTCGCCACCCTTGTGCAGCATCTTCAGGTCAACGTCCTTTGGAAGGCCCTGGCGCACAAAGCGGTAGAAAGTCGCACGGCTCATCGTCGCGGGGTGCGACTCCACAAACTCACGCCACAGAAGCTCAAGCGTCACATGGGGTCTGCGAAGCTCACCCTCGATATAGTCCACGTCCGGGACCGCTCGCGGCAACTCAGACGAGCCAGCCTGCGGCGGGTACAGCCCTCGCTCAAGTTCACTATCGCTCAGATTGGCCGGCAACGGCCACGCCAGTCCATTCAACTTGAAACGACTCAAGATGTTATGAACGCCGCCCTTGGACATCGAAAGTGCCCCGGCAATGCGTTCGTTGCTCAGGCCCTGCTCGAAATGATACCGCAAAACTTCACGGACTCGACGCATACGTATCCTCCTTCGTGCCATGTTCCTTCTCCTCCCGCCTTGGGTGAAAACTCGCGTGGGCAGAAGAAGAAACTGGTTGAAGGAACCCGAAAATCGGTCAAATTCGGTGAGATTCGCCGGTCAAATTGGATGAGATCGTGTATAGTATGGGTTAAATGGGAATTTTCTCTTGAGAGACTTCTTCCGGTCTACGACGCTATTTTTCCTTACTGGAAGGAGGCTTTCTATGAGCACGAAGAAGATCGAAGGCAGACGGGCTACCGAGGCGGTGCTTTCGCTACTGCGGCGTGAGGGGTCTGCAGCCGAGATTGCCCGACGGTTTAAGATGTCTGAAGGGACACTGTATCGACTGCGCGACCGGTTCCTGGAGGCTGGCCAAGGAGCTCTGTCGGCACGCAAGGGTAGCAACGGAGCGGACAACCAAGTGCGCGAGCTACGCCGCGAGATAGCCGAACGCGACCGGGTTATCGGTGAGATAACCATTGCCAACCGGATATTAAAAAAAAGTGCGGACGGCTTGCTGTGAGCGATGCTCTGCGAGGAGAGGTCGCTGCTGAGCTTGAGACGACGCCACGTGCCAGACTCGGTAAGATTCTGCCGGCAATCGGCGTGGCTGCTTCGACGTGGTACCGCGAGGCAATGCCCGAAGAGCAACGGCAGCGACCGGGTCCCGAACCGGCATTGATCCCGGGGCACATTCAGGAGTTGGTGGTGCAAACGGCAACAGATAATCCATGGTATGGCTACCGCAAGATCGCGATAATGAGCCGTTGGACTGAGGGCGCGGTTACCGACCGCCAGACGTACCGGGTGATGGCCGCCGAGGGGCTTTTGCAGAAGAAACGGTCGCGTAAAGTTGAGCTGTATCAGGCCAGCAAGCTGTACGAGCTGCTTCCCTTGGCACCGAATGAGCTGTGGCAGATGGACGTGACCTACGTGCATATACCCGGGTATGGTTGGTGGTACGTGGTCACCGTGATTGACTACTACTCCCGCTACCTGCTGGCCGCGCGGCTGGTTTCCAGCTACTGTGCCTATGAGGCGACTCAAGCCTTGGCGGAAGCAAGAGAGGAAGCTGAGCGGATACATGGTCCGTTGCAGCATCTGCCGTTTGTGGTCACCGATAATGGTTCGAGCTTCATCGCGAAACGATTTCAGAACTTCGTGCGCGATGATTATCGTCACGTGCGCATTCAGTACCGCACGCCGACGCAACTGGGCTTGCTCGAACGCTTTCACGAAACCCTGAAGGAGGAAGAAGTATACTGGCGATTGTACGACGGCCCGGACCATGCACGAAGCTGCATTGCGGAATTCCGGGATCGGTACAACCAACGCAGGCCACATTGGGCCTTGGCGCCGCAGTCCGGCGGGGACCCTGTTACCCCGGCTCAGGTCTATGAGGGCACGGTTGAAGTCAAGATACCCAAGTGGCAAGCCTGGGCACGGAATGCCAAACAAAAGGTTGACGCAATGATGAAGGAAGCAGCTTAACATAGTCATGAAAACCGGACTGGAAAAACTCTCAAGATTTCGTCAAGAAAAATTCCACTTGAACTCCGTACCGAGACATGGAGTTCCCATGCGAAAGACACTTC
>WJMI01000014.1 GCA_014728015.1 Chitinivibrionales bacterium
CGGTGGGCAGTTGTTGCGAACGTCAATCATCACAGCGTATATTCAAATCAGGCGTGCAAATCATAACCACGGGTTGCCCAACGATTGAAACGGGTCCCGCGGCAGTGCCGCCCCCGTTTCAACGTGAGAACCCGGGCGTTACTGCTACTGAAACAGGAATATGCTCCATAAATTCCAACAACAGCCCAATGGGCTTTGCTCCGCGTAGTGCCCTCACTGAACTACGGGCACGTCGCCATTGTGCGTTCGAAGTTGAAAGTGTCGGTCAAGCCGCGGCACTCTCGGCCGCACTCCTCGTTGCTCGTTCGATGAATACACCCGTTACCTATGCATACGGCCTGCTTCCGAGTGTGCAACCAGCGCATCGACATGATTGGCGCCGCCATTGCCATTAACCGTGTTTGCGCGCCAGACCTTCCCTACAATGCCAATGGTATCGGGATCGGTATAGTATCCCGCGATAGCAGTGTGCGCGCCAAGATTCATGTCCAGAATGGCCTTGCGATGCCATTCGGCACCGGCGCGCTTCAGGCACCACCACCGCGGACGCGCGCGTACGCCGTCAGTCTTGCCAGCTTCCATTTCGGCGGTAAATATTTCCGCCTCTCCGTCGTTGTCCAGGTCCACGACCTGCAATGAATGTAGCGCGCACAAGTCGCGGTCAGCCGGCACCACTTCTTCGTATTCCCACGGCGTGTCGCTGTTGCGGTAGTGAAATATCCCCACTCGGGCGCGATCTATTTCCGATTCGCTGATAATAACCTCGTTGTGCCCATCACCATCAATATCCGCGACGACGATGCGCGACTCGGGATGCCGGTGCAGCGAGGGCGGAATGAGCGGGTGCCGGACCCACTCGCTGCCGTTGCCGCGCACGTTCTCGAACCAGCCGCAATTGGCTACAATCGAAGTGTGTTCGCTATTGCCAACCCGCGCGAGGGTGGTTCCGTCCCCCACGCACATCGGATGCACTTCACGCCCGGTCCAACGCTGCAGGGGATTTGGCGGCGGCTCAAACACCAGCAACGCACCATGCTTGTTGCGCACGACTACCTCGGCACGACCATCACCGTTGATATCCCCAGCAACCACATCGTGCGGGTCACTGAGCCCGGCAAACACCGGAACCACAGACCAGTTGTCGAGGCCGCGCGCGGGCGGTGTTAGGTACAGCAATCGACTGCCCCATTCGCCGCAAACCAGTTCCAGCTTCCCATCAGCGTCGAGGTCAAGCGCCGCCGCGCCCACGTTGGGGCTAATGCCGTGGGTGAGTACATGTCGCCGCCATGAGCCGGCCGCGGGTTCGTAATCATACAGGTAGTAGAAGCCGCCCCCCTTACCGCCGGTGACGTATTCATCTCTGCCGTCGCTATCGAAGTCGGCGGCCACGGCCGCCCCCCACCCGTCGAAGCCCGGGTTGGTTTCGATGAATGCGTGTGTGAATGTGCATTCGGTGGGAACCCGATGATTCAGCGATTGAACATGCATGCGCGCCGTGCCTTTCGCTGTCCGCAGATCAGGAAGCATACGCCGGCCGCGCGACCAATGCGCTGTTGCAGTGCCGGTGCGGGCACCAGTCTGCCCAGCGGGTCTACCACGGCAAGCGATTGCGACTTCCGGGCGGCGGCTACCCGGCGAAATGGCTGCGCCACGGCGGTTGGATTATCCTCCGGGGCATCGAGTCCAAGGTGATGCTCCCAGCCCGAAAACGTGGCGCCGTTGGCCACTACGACGAGTGACATACGCATATCGATGGGGTACACGTCGTCGGGATCGTACCCGCCCCACTGGCCCTGTCCCCAGTTGTCGTTGACATGAATAAATTTCCCGTCACAGGATTTGATAACCGGCCCCATCTTCGAACGCGGCTGCTCCCAGTCAGCGGGAACGCCCCCATGATAGTAGAACCACGATGAAAAATCGAAAGAAACCGTTTCAACGGTAACCTCTTCGGGGTTGGTTGTTGCATTGACGATCGGGCGTCCCTCGAAAGGGGTAACCAACTCGTGGCCGTTGTCGGTCCAAATGGCAAACGACGGCTGAAGGCAGAAATTGGTGGGCATGCTGCGGATTTCGACCCGCACGTAGACCCGTCCGGTAGTGAAATCGACTGGTGATTTCCAGTTCCCGTTGTTCTCGGCCGGAGCCGTGTTGCCCTTGGGAAAGCACCCCATGTCCTGCCCATCCTTGAGAACCACCTTGTCCATGTCAAAGAAGAGCAACTCCTGCGCGAGCATAGGCCTGGCTATAAACCCGACAAGAACAACGAGCGCTCCGGTGAACAACTGTGTTATATGCTGCATGATCCAACTCCTTGAGTTAACGTGTGATTTAATCCTGCAGTGCCCCACTAACGCACATTCAGCCGCGTGATGGTTCGTACCTGGCCGCCAGCGTCAGAGTAGTGCAGAAGGTATACGCCTCGAGCGAAGCCGGCGCGAGCCGCCGCAGAGAGACGGCGTCCCGCGAGGTCCGTGCAGTACCATGACCCTACCTCCACACGGTGAGTGGCTCGCGCCAGGCGTGTTCGGATAGCCACGGGATCGTCCTGCACGCCTTCTGGGCCAAGAATCTGATCGTCGGGCCCAAGCTCGCGAATGAATACGTCTTTGAACCGGTTCTCGCCGCCGCGCCAGCGGTCGAGATTGCCGTGTACCTGAAACCCGGTATATCCCTGCCATGACAGGTCGCCGTGCTCCGACGCCACCTGGTGCTCGCATACCAGCACTCCATTGACCCACACCTTGACAAGCGGTGGGCTTCCTTTGACACCCACGTGCATGTCATTGAAGCCGTCGGGGTCCCACAGGCCGGACCATGCCTCACGCAGCGCATCGTAGCCGTTATACGTCTGCGAAATGATCGTTTCCGCCTGCAGATCGAAATTGCGGTGTATCCAGCCGCCGATTTGTTCCCCATACAGCCCGCCGATACTATGCCCTTCGTAGTAGTCGATAACAGCCTGATACCCGTGCCCGTTCCTGGTCGATCGAAGGTACAGGCCCGAGTCATTGCCCCAGTCGGGCCAGAACTTGAACCGAATCTCGAAATCGGCATACTGTTCGTTCAGAAAGAGCTGTCCACCGTTGCCGTTGTCGGTGTTGGCGATAATTGCACCGTCGCGGACATCCCAAATGCCGCCCGACCCGTGCGGCGACTCGGTACCAATCCACCACCCATCCAGACTCTTCCCGTCGAACACTTCCACCC
>WJMI01000172.1 GCA_014728015.1 Chitinivibrionales bacterium
GCTGGGCCGCGGCGCAACCGGCGAGTATAACAACCAAGGTCAACAGAGCGACGACAGACAGATGCTTCTTCATGGCGTTTCCTCCTCTTATTCGTGGTACGTTACTTCGACCAGTCCCGCGGTTTTCAGCGTGTTTTCGCCGACCTTGCCGTACACTTCGATGCCGCCCATGCCTCCGGCAGTGCCGCTCAGCGTGCCGCCGTCAAGGGCAAGCACGACACCAAACGCGCCGCCGGTATTCAGCTCAGCTTCGCCGACAGCAGATTCTTTTGCATTGATATCAGACATACCTCCCAGGTTGAGCTTGAGATACCCGAGCGTGCAGTCGCGCACGATTATCTGCGAGCCGCCCGCCGATGTTACCACGAGCGAATCTTCTTCATACCCGACCAGGGCAACTTCACTGGCCCCGCTTGTCGACAAAAAGCTCAGGTGCGGGCTCGTGACAGTCGCCGAGACGTTCTTTGCCGCCAGGGGCATGCTTGAAGATGCCAGGCTGAGCGTGCCGTTTTCTGCGGACACCTTCACCTTAATATCAGTGCCGTCATCGCGCTTAATAGTCACCGAATGGCTGTCTCCCCGGGCGACTTTCATTTTCCACCCGCCCGAAACTTCGATTGCGTGAAATGCCTCACCCCGGTACATCAGGGAATCCGCCGTAAACGTCCGGGTGCGTATGGCTTTCTTCGCCGGTGTCGTGGTTGCGACTCTCAGCGCGATTACCGCGCCGATTGCGGCCGCGACCGCAATACCGACAAAGCCCAGAAGAATCCTATCGCTCAGTTTCATCTTCAAAATCCTTTCGGGTTTCCCGGGCCATCTCGATCATGTCCGCGAGCTCGTCCGGCGAGATGCCGAGAAGCTCCATGGTTTTCACCAGTGCCGGCAGGTCTTCCTGTACGAATTCGGTCCGTTTCATCTTTCGTACCTTTTCCCGTGAGTCAGCGGCGACAAAGTACCCCTTGCCGCGCTGGTTGACAATAATCTCGAGCTCCTGGAGCGAGGTGTATGCGCGCGTGACCGTATTGGGATTCACTTCAGCCTGTATCGCCATCTCGCGTACCGAGGGAATCCGCTCCCCGGCGGGCCACCGGTCGAGCAGGATGTTTTCGCAGATATGGTCCGCGATCTGGTCGTAGATTGTCCGCGGTTTCTTAAACTCCATTGTTCACCTCGTATTCGGTCAGGCGAAGGTAGCCGAGCCCAATAAAAAAGACCGGCATGACGAAACGGGTGAGCATTTTCCCGGCAGCCGCGAGCGCGCGGCCATGGACCCTGAAGAACTCCGATAGATTGCTGAACAGATTGTGCATGGCAACAGCACCGTCGATGCCCGCAAACAGCGGCCATCCGACAAACAGCATGACAATTCCCAGACCGATCAGAAACGAGAACACGCACAGAAGTGTTTTCACCAGGGCAAGGCGCTTGAAATAGATGCCCCCGAAGAAAACCAGCGGGTGGATGGTCAGAAATGTAATCAGGTATCCGGCGATGCCATCGGCTGTCACATCGAACACCGGCATGGAATTGCCGAATGCCAGCCTGGCAATCAGGGCGGCCACAAGAGAAAACAGATAGAAGAACACCACGGTCGCTCCGGCGAACCCGACGGAAGTCAGGACCAGCTTGCTGATATATTTCTCCACGAGCGAGCCGGGGAGTGTGAGATACGCGATGCCCTTGAGCCCGTGATGCAGTTCGGAGAACGACAGACTGGTAAGCACGATACCACCCATCAGCACGGTCGCGCCGAAAAAGAACGGGTAGAAATCATGCGAGTGTCCGGTGAACAGGCTGATGCCCCATGCGACAAACAGAAATGAGAACGCCGCGCCCGCAGTGAGAAGTATCGGCCGCGATTGGGACAGGATATCGTTGCGCATGAGAAGGGCCAGCCGTCGTGCGTTTATCTGCCAAGCGGATTTCATCGGGCACCTCCTTGCGCGAACAATGCTTCGAGCTTATCCCCGCCGGCGACTACGGTGTTGAAGAGAAGCTCCAGGTCGATTCTCGACTCGGACCCGCCGGTGTTGGGCGTAACCACGGTATGGCCGGTCAGCCCCTTTTCGGAAAAAAGGACATCCTTCACTTGTGCCGGATTATCGACGGTTGACACTGCCAGCCTGGATACAA
>WJMI01000173.1 GCA_014728015.1 Chitinivibrionales bacterium
GAGGTACACATCGCGGGTGCCGCGGAGCTGGTCGCCGACAATATCGTACAACGGCCATGCGGCCAGCCGGGCATCAGTGGTCAATTCGATGAATCCCCGAAAGAACATACCCGGCATGGAGACGACCAGCGCGCGCTTGCTCAGGTCCCGGCTTCCTTTCGCAATGAGCATGGCGGAGTTCCCCAATGCAGTAATCCTCAGGTCGGGAAACGAGTCGTAGATGCTCTTGCGCTCGAGCGACCAGTAATGTCACATAGGTGAGAAAGACCCGCGCCAAGTCGCGGGAACACGAGAAATGAGCGGCTGCGATGAAAGAGTTGCGCCGCGCTTTGTATTTTTTCCAGAAATATCCAAGCGGGGGAACAGCACATATGAGCATCGGCGCGATATTCGATTGGGACGGGGTTATTATCGATTCGGCTGCACAGCACGAGAAAAGCTGGGAGCTTATTGCGGCAGAAGAAGGGTTTTTGCTCCCTGAAGGGCACTTTCGCAAGGGGTTCGGTATGAAAAACGAGTTGATCATACCCAACATCCTGGAATGGACCACGGACAGGAGCCAAATCGCGCGCCTTTCGGGCCGCAAGGAGGAACTGTATCGGCAGGTTGTGCGCGGGGAAAAAATCGGGCCGCTTCCGGGAGTGATGGAGTTTCTCGAATTTCTCCAAAGTCTTGGTATTCCCTGCGCTATCGGGTCGTCGACCGGCCGCGAGAACATCGATATGCTCATGTCGGCGGCCGGGCTTGCCCCGTATTTCGAAACCATTATCACCGGTGAAGATGTCAGCGAGGGGAAACCCGATCCGCAGGTATTTCTCCTTGCCGCGCAGGGCCTGGGGTGCCGGCCTTCAGACTGCGTGGTGTTTGAGGATGCGCCTGCCGGAATTGCGGCGGCCCACAACGGCGGCATGAAAGCGGTCGGTGTTGCCACCACGCATCCCGCATACGAGTTGACCGATGCGGAAATCGTGGTGCAGCGTCTCGATGAGCTCGGGCGATCGCATCTTGACGACCTGTTCCTTGTCGGGGAGCAACCCGAGGCCGAGCGCATGTCGCGGAACGCTCCATGACCGCGCGCGATGCCGTTCTCGAGCATCTGTTCGCGAAAACAACCCGCCGGGGCATCAAGCTCGGGCTGGAGAGGATACGGGCGGCCGCGGCCGAGTTCGGCAATCCTCAGCAATCGTATCACTCGATTCATGTCGCCGGCACCAACGGCAAGGGCTCGGTCTGCGCTTTCCTCGAGTCCGCGCTTCGCCATGCCGGGCACCGCACCGGGCTGTTTACATCACCGCATATCGTTGCATTCGAAGAACGGTTTGCGATCGACGGCGCTCCGGTGTCCCAACAGGACTGGCTCGACGTATATCAAGACCTGGATGAGTGCATCGAACGGCTGGGACTGACGTTTTTCGAGGCGATTACGCTTCTGGCGTTCGAGATTTTCAGGCGCAGGGACGTCCGGTGGGCGGTGTTTGAAACCGGGCTGGGCGGAAGGCTCGATGCGACCAATGCCCTTGCGCCGGATGCGTGCGTTATTACCACACTCGGCATTGACCATGCGGAATATCTCGGGAGCACTCTCAGGGCTATCGCCCGCGAGAAGTTGGGTATTGTCAAGAAGGGAGTGCCGGTGGTGATGGCCGAACCGGATGATGCCGGCGTGCGCGCGCTGGCCCGGGACACCTGCGCGGCACGAAGCGCTCCGCTGTTCATGGTGCGCCCGGCCGATATCTCGAACGTGGTCCGCGAAAACGCGCGGACGTGTTTCCACTATTGCGGCCGGGAATACGTCATCCCCCTGTATGGTGCATTTCAGCCGCTGAATGCATCATGCGCGGCAAAGGCGCTGGATGTTCTGTCGTGCTGTCCCGCCGATGCCGTGAGCCAGGGTATCGGCGCCGTGCGCTTGCCGGGCAGGTTTCAGGTGATCGAGCGGGAGGGGCATGTATGGGTGTTTGATGTGGGCCATAATGCGCAGGCCGCGAAGGTATTCGCGCAATCGGTGGCGGCACGGTTCGGCGATACGCCAGTATGCCTGGTGGCGGGGATCATGAAAGACAAAGACATCCCGGCGATGATGGCATCGTATGCCGGCGTGTGTGACACTTTCGTTACCACCGTGCCCCAGACCGACCGCGCCTGTGATGCATCGATACTGGCATCACACGTGCCGCAGGGATTTGCCGGCCGAGTGCATGTTGCGCCTGATGTGGGCGATGCGCTTGAACGTGCCGCCGCGATGGCCCGCGGCCCGATTTGTGTCACCGGGTCGTTTTACACCGTGGGCGAGGCAATGCGAGCGCTGGGGATTGCTCCGTACTCTCCAAGCTGACGCTTGTCCTGCGGTTCCGCACATGACTATATTGAGGGAGCAATACGCATTGCAGGCGACAGGGAATCCGGTGTGAATCCGGAGCGGACCTGCCACTGTGATCCCATAACCGGCCCCATCGCGGGCCGGGCGCTGCCAACCCGGGTCACTGTCTCGCACACGGCGCGACGGGAAGGCCGGCAGCGGCGGGAGAGCCAGGAAACCTGCCTGAATGCTTTCGTTTCTTGTGAACCCTCACGGTCTGGGGTTCAGGGAGGTTTCCGTTCGTGTCAATACTTTGCCGGGTGCGTTTCGCGCGTGCAGCATCGGCGGCTGTTTGCATCACATGGTGCCATTGGATTGCCGCGCACGCCGACACCGCTACAGCCCCGCAGTTCCCCGACACCGTTGTGGAACTCGAGCGGATGGTGGTCCAGGCGCGGCGCGCGGCCCGCGACCGCAGCGGGGTGACCCGGCTGCGCGCCGAGGAATTCGCCGGCCGTTTTGCCGATCTTCCCGCGGTGCTTGAGCAGGTTTCCGGTGTGACCGTGCGCAGGACCGGCGCGTTCGGGGAGTACGCCGATGCATCTATCCGGGGCAGCTCGCCCCGGCAGGTCCAGGTCTATCTCGACGGTATTCCGCTCAATGTGGCCGCGGGCGGGGCGGTGGATCTGAGTAAGCTTTCGCTCAACTCGCTCCGGGAGGTGACGGTTTACAAGGGCGCGGCGCCGCTCGACCTCATGCAGAATTCGGCGGGCGGGGTGATACGCCTGGAAAGCCAACCCGGCAAGGACATTGTCTCGGGCATTGCCGAAGCCGGGAGCTTCGGGTACCGCAAGGCCGGGATGCTTGCCCGGAAGAGGTCCGGCCGGATGGCAAACCATTTCTCCGTGGACTACACCGGCGCCCGCAACGATTACGAGTTCGAGTTTGACAACAACACCGCGCACAACCCCGATGATGACTCGCGGGAAGTAAAGCACAACAACGCGTACTCACTGCTCGCGGCCACGTATGCCGCGAGCTGGGCCGTCGGCGGCATCGACACGCTGACCTCGCTGGTGTCCTTCGGCAGGGAGCGCAAGGAGTTCTTTCACAAGTACCTTGCCGACACGCTGCAGGAGACCGAGCGGACGGCTGACAACGTGCGCGGCTATGCGCGATGGGAGCGGAACCTGTCCGGCCGGGGGTATGTCGGGGTTCGCCTGGATGGCCGGTTCGAGAGCCGGTTGTTTCGCGATCCGCTCGGGCTGTACTATCCCGGCGGTGAGCGCAAGGAACGCGAACGCCTGCCCTACACATCGCTTCGGGTCGACGGGCTCTGGTTGCTGACCGATGTTGTCTCGGCCAGAGCACTCGCGCGTGGTACGTATGAAGGATACCGGAGTGAAAACCTGCTCGCCGCATCAGCACAGGATGCTCCCTCGGCCCTGCGGCTGGCAGGGACCGGCGCCGTGGAAATCGCGGCATCGTGGGAGGTACTTCGTGTGGCGGCGCGGTACAGCCACATCCACTCGCGCGATAGCGCGAATTTCTCACCTGACCGCGGGGGCGGCGAGCCGCGGAAATACAGCGGTCATTTCCCGAACGGCAACCTTGATATTGTCGCGCATGTCCGCCCCTGGCTCGCGCTTGATTGCGCGGTTCGGCATGAGCATTTTCCCATTTCCCTGACCGACAGGTACGGATGGGGCAACAGCTATCGGGGCAATGCCGACCTGCGTCCCGAGAAAAACACGCAGGCCGGCATGGGCGCGACTCTCGCGCTCAAGGCCCTGGAGACTTCTTTCGCGGGGTTCGCGGGCTACACCGAAGATCTGATTGAGCTGCGCGCGCAGTCGCAGCAGGTCATGATGGCCCAGAACACGGGGTACATGCGGTTCGCAGGCGCCGAGTGGGACACGCGGCTGGGTATAGGTCCGTTTGTCGCAGTCGATAATCATTTCACATTCGTGTACAAGCTGAAGCGCACGCGCGGTCAGGAATGGGAAGATGCGGTGGACATACTGTACTATTCTCCGATCGAGGACGACCTTGGTGTTACCGTTGCTGCCGGTCCGCTCACGGCCGGGCACCATGCCCGCTATCGGAGCCCGTATCTCAAGGGATACAGCAAGCCCGAAGACATTGTCGCGCCTCTGCCGGCTCTCGATGCATATGTATCGGTACGTTTTTTCAACGAAGTGACTGTCACCTATCGGATAGAGAATTACCTCGATGAGAGTGTGGAGCCCCTGGCCGGGTATACGCCGCTTCCGGGGCGCATGCATTTCCTTGTCGGGCAGGTTGTCTTCTGAATATCGAAACAAAGGTGTGTTCCATATACTCATCAACAACGGGAGGCTGTATGAAGCGTCTGGTTTTGTTCTCGGGGCTCATATCACTGATGTACGCCGGAGGATGCATTCTTGACTGGAAAGACGATACGTGGGCTGAAGATGATACATCGACGGTCGAATCGGCGCGCTATCTCATCGTGGCAACGTCGGACTACGCGAGCGGAAATGTGGCACAGGTAAACGTTGAGGATTTCAGCGTCTCCGCCGATCTCCTGTCTATCCACTCCGATGCGGTCGTATCCACCCGAAGCGGGACGACCTATATTCTCGAGCGCGGCGGCGCTGATAACCTGATTCGCGTGGATGGCGACAGTATTTCATCGTCAAGGCTTGTCTACCAGCAGAGCATCGGCACCGCGGTGAATGTCCAGGACATCGCGGTTGTCAATGGCTCGAAGGCCTATGTCACCCAGTATGCCTCCCCGGATCTCGTGATAGCGGACCCGTCAACCGGCGAAGTCACCGGGAGCGTGTCGCTCGACAGCGCGTTGTACCTGAATGATGACGAAACCGTGCCGTATATGAGCGCCGCGATGGCGATTGGCGGCAACGTGTATGTAGCGATTCAGCGGCTCAAGGTCGTGCAGGGGCCATTCGGCCCGGCCCCGGACGTTGTCGATTCGACCGGCATGATCGTGGTGATTTCGACTGCTACCGACAAGATCGTCGCGAGCATCAAGCTGTCGAAAGGGAACCCGGCATCCATGGATACGTGCGGGGGTTATCTGTACGTTTCATCCACGGGATCCTGGAGTGATGCCGAGGACGGCGGCATCGAGAGAATCGACGTGAGCACCAACATGCGCGAGGGCCTGGTGATAAGCGAGAGAAAACTGGGCGGCAATATTACGAAGGTGGTGATGGTGAGCGGGACAAAAGGATATGTCGCCGTTGCCCAGGCCGATTTTACCACCAGGGTCGTGGAGTTTGATCCGTCGGAAGGAACCAAAGAAGGCACGATTTCGGGTATTGATGATGCGTTCGGCGGGATTGCCTATGATGGAACGTATCTTTATGTAGGCGATCGCAGCCTGAGCGATCCCGGCGTGATTGTCATTGACCCGTCGGACAACAGCACCGTGGCCGGGCCGATTGACGTGGGCTCGCTCCCGCCCTTCGACCTCGCGGTGCTAACCATCGTGGAGCGTACCTAGCATGCCGGCAATATGGATGCACTACAAGGGGGTACCGTCCCGCGCGGCGGTCCTCCTTGCCCTGCTGGTCGCGTGCGGGGGGCACACCGGTTCCCGGAAGGACAGCATCATACCGCAGCGCATTGTGTCTCTGGCGCCGAGCATCACGGAGACCCTGTTTGCGCTCGGGCTCGGGGACAAGGTCGTGGGCGTCACGAGGTACTGCCGCTATCCGCCGCGCGCGGATTCTATCGAAGAAGTCGGGGGATATGTGGATGCCAACCTGGAGAAGATCCTCTCGCTCAAGCCCGACCTTGTGATACTGCAGGAAGAACACGTGAAACAGCGATCGTTTCTTTCCCGGTATGACATCAGGACCCTGGCGGTCGGCTATGCCACTACCGGGGCCATCTGCAGCTCGTTTATTGCTGTCGGCCGGACGTGCGGCGCGAAGGAACAGGCGGACAGTCTGGTCGAACTGTTTGCTTCGTTGTTGCGGGCAGACACGACCCGGGCAAATCGTCCCCGAATGCTTCTGTGCGTCGGAAGGGAATCCCCGGGCGGCGGGGCGGTGCAGAGCGTATTCGCGGCCGGCGCCGGGACGTTTTACGACAATTTACTCCTGGCGGCGGGAGGACGCAATGCTTTCGCGGACACGGTTCCCCCGTATCCCAAGATATCACGGGAGGGGCTCATAGGCCTTGCACCTGATATTATCATCGATGTGGCGCCGGCCATGGGCGACTATGCATGCAGCACGCTGGTGAAGGACTGGCAATCGGTGGTCATGGTCCCGGCGGTTGACAGGGGAAACGTGTACTGTCTTGCCGAGGCGTATGCTACCGTGCCGGGTCCGCGGGTACCCATGCTGCTTGACGATTTCAAGCGGATAGTAGCGGATGCAGGTTACTAGCCGGGAGTCGATCGTGTCCAAGAATCCTCTGATGGAAGCGAAAGACGTGAGCGCAGGCTATGGTACGTGCGGGGTGCTCAAAGATATCTCCGTGCGTGTGGAAGCAGGGGAGCGGTGGGCGGTGATTGGAAGGAACGGCGCGGGTAAATCGACTCTGATCAAGGTGCTTGCGGCGCTTCTGGAGCCCTCGGCGGGTACGGTGCTGCTGGGACCCAAACCGCTTCGGGAATACGGCGCGCGCGCCCGGGCGCGAGCCATGGCATATGTCCCGCAGAAACCGGAGGCAGTGATACCCTACTCCGTGCATGATTTCGTGATGCTGGGCCGGTACGCGTGCATGGGGCTTTTCGGCACGCCGGCCCCGGCCGACCACGAGGCGGTCGCGCAGGCGCTGGCATTCTGCGATGTGCGCGAGTTGGGGGATCGCATGATGACAACGCTCAGCGGCGGCGAGCTTCAACGGGTGCTGCTGGCGGGAGCGCTGGCCCAGGATGCGCCAATACTTCTTCTGGACGAGCCGACGACCTTCCTCGATCCGGCGCATGAACGCTATTTCTTTCGCGCATTGCAGAGCGCCAGGGAGCATAAGGAATTAACCGTCGTCATGGTGACGCACGATGTCAATACCGCGCTTTCCTCGTGCACTCACGTGCTGGCACTTCTTGACGGCCGCGTGCGGTATGCCGGAGACGCGCGCGCATTCAAGGAACAGTGCCCCAGGGTTCTCGATGCGTTGTACGGCATTGGTTTTGCGCAGTATGCAAACGATGACGGTGTGGTGATGTACGGAACGTGGGAGCACGGGCCATGAGCGGTCCGCGCCATGTCTACCGTGTACTCGGCATCGGGGCCGTCGCCATGGCGGTGACCATGGTTTGCCCGTTTCTGGGCATCCGCTACATGACGATCCGCGCCGTTCTGGAGAGCCAAGAGCTCCGGTACATCTTTTGTACGATACGAATTCCAAGGACACTCGCCGCATTCGTGGCGGGCGGGGGGCTGGCGCTTGCCGGCATGGTGTATCAGGCGCTGTTTCGTAACCCTCTGGCGAGTCCGTATACGTTGGGTGTCTCCGGGGGCGCATCGCTTGGTGCGGCCCTGTGCATCGCGCTGGGCGCGGGCGGCAGCATGGCGGGATTTTCCATGGTGTCAATGGGATCGTTTGCCGGCGCGGTCGGCGCGGTTGTTCTGGTTTATACGTTCGCCTGGTCGCGGGAGAGTAACTCGATTACGCTCCTTCTGGCGGGAGTGGTTGTTGCTACGGTGTGCTCGGGCCTTATCATGTTTATCCACTACCTGAGTCCCCTGCGCCATTCATTTCAGATCATGCGCTGGATCATGGGCGGCGTGGACGGTGCTACGTACGCGTTCCTTGCGGTGATGGCGGTCCCGGTGATGCTGTACGCGGGTGTGTGCGCAGCTTTCATGCCGCAGCTCGATCAGTTTTTGACCGGCGATTCACTGGCGCACTCCCGTGGCGTCGCTGTTCGCCGAAGCCGAAACATGTTTATTGTGGTTACGGCCCTTGCTGTCGGCGCGATAGTCTCGGCATGTGGTCCAATCGGGTTTGTCGGGATCATGGCGCCCCATGCGTGCCGGCTGATGCTTGGGGGCGCCCGCCACCGGGTCCTCGGCGTGTGCTCGTTTCTGCTGGGGGGAGCGTTTCTCGTGGTGAGTGATACCCTTGCTCGAACACTGGCCCCGCCGTCGGAGATCCCGGTAGGGATCCTCACCGCCCTGTTTGGGGGACCGTTTTTTCTGGCGATTCTTTTCCGCCGAAAGGGGCGGCTCCAGTTCTAAGATGATTGTGCGTAATCCATTTCTGTATTTCGGAGGCATGAAGACCACAGTCAGTGAACAACCCCGGAGAGCAGCGGGAGAAGAGCAATGAAGGGCTACGTACAGGTATACACAGGCAACGGCAAGGGCAAGACCACCGCGGCAATCGGGCTGGCCATCCGCGCGGCCGGGGCGGGCATGAAGGTCTTGTTTGCTCAGTTTGTGAAAGGCAGAAAGTACAGTGAAATCCGCGCGCTCGAGCGTTTCGACGAGTTGATTACTCTTCGCCAGTATGGTCGCGAGTGCTTCATTGCAAACCGGCCGACCGGAGAGGATATCGAGGCGGCCCGCGCGGGACTGGAAGCTGTCAGGGAAGATATGAAAAGCGGGACGTATCAATTGGTGATACTGGATGAGGCATGCATTGCCGTGTACTATGGACTGTTTTCGGCTGATGAGCTTCTCATGGCAATCCGGGAACGAAACCCGGAGTGCGAGGTCGTAGCAACAGGGCGTTATGCGCCGACCAAGCTCGTGGAGGCCGCAGACCTGGTGACCGAAATGAAAGAGGTGAAGCACTACTATGCCAGAGGGGTCGCCGGACGGTGTGGCGTGGAATCATGAGGCTTGCCGCGTATCTGCCAGAAGTTGGTGCCTGTCTGCCGCCGTACTGGCTGTAACTCCGGCCATGTCTGCAAGAGCGGCGCGTGCCATTATAACATCTTGATATTAATGGCGTTATCTTTGAAGCCTCCCTCAAAATGTGAAGCAAGCCACCGGCGAAAAGAGCAATTTTCTAACAATATTCTAACGATGCACTAAGTACCTGGACACGTATATTGTTTGTTCCCCTGAGATCATCCGCAAACACCGGAGGAACTGCCTCCGTGCGATCATTAAGCCGCAGAACTACCGATAGTAGCGTCATGTCAATGGAGGACCTCATGCATTCGGGTCATACCGATGAAGTGGTACAAGACCTCAGACATCAAATCAATTCGCTCAGGAACGACCTTTCACGGGCCCGGACATCTTCCGGAACGATCTCTTCATGGTCGATTGAGGGACGGCTCTCGCGGCTCGAAAGAGAGAGAGAATTCCTCGAAAAGCTGCTGAATCGGCGGCGCCAGCCTGCCTAGCACCCGCCAGACCTTAGTTCAAACCTCGTGCTTTGTCGCGTGACCGGACTTGTGAGCGGTCCTTTTCCCGGCGTACGATCGCGCGCAGCCAGAAGAAGGCTGTGGTTCCAGCCAGCGCCCTGGCAACGGCAAAGCCGGTGAATATGCCAGTGACACCCATCAGCCGTGAAAACAGAAATGAAAGCGGCACCATGAGCCCGAACATGTAGAGTACATTGAGTGAAGCTGAGTGTAATGGACGGTTGAGAACGTTCATTGCATTCGCCGCCAGAAGTCCTATTCCCAGGAACGGATAGCCCCAGGATGCGATCCGGAGGAACTTCACGATAGTGCCGGTGACCGCCCGATCCCGGGAGAACATCAAAGCAAGCACAGGGGCAAGCGCAAAAAGCAGCACAAGCATTGCCGCTCCCCAGGCTGCTGAAAACATTTGCGCGCTCCGTATGCCTCGCTGTACCCGATGCAGCTTGCCTGCCCCCCAGTTTTGACCGATGAACGGGCTTAGGCCCGAGCCCAGCGCCCATATCGGCACGAGTCCGAACATCTCGACACGCGTGGCAGCGCCGAACCCGCCCACCACGTGCGGGCCGAAATCAGCGAGCAGGCGCGTGATAATGCCGAGCCCGAGGGGCATGATTGCGTGCGTGGCCCCGGTGGGGAGCCCGATGAAAAGCACGCCTTTCCAGGATTCCAGGACCGATCGTATGGCGGGCCGTGCAAATGACAGCATGTGCTCTCGCCGTACCAGTACCCACAATGCTATCGCCAGCGTAACCGACCTGGAAATGACTGTTGCAAGTGCGGCGCCGGCCAGTTCGAGACGCGGGAACGGCCCGAGTCCGAAGATAAGGACCGGATCGAGAAGCGCGTTTACGCCGAAGGCGAGCACCATGACCACACCCGGTGTCTTGGTGTCCCCGGTCGCGCGAATTGCGTTGTTCCCGACCATTGGGACCACAACAAAGGCGGCGCCCGCGTACCATATCCTCATGTATTGCCTGATATGCGGAAGAAGGTTTTTCTGGGCGTGCATGAGACGGAACACGGGATCTATTGTCAGAAATCCGGCAATCGCAACGAGTACAACCAGGCAGAAGGCCAGAAGAAGGCTGTCGGTAGTCAGCCGCTGCACGCGCCGATGATCTCCCTTGCCTATGGCGCGCGATACAACGGCTGCCGTGCCAATCCCGATACCCATTGCTATGCCGTTGACAATGAGGACGACCGGGAACGTGAACGCAATCGCAGCCAGGAACTCTCGGCCGAGCATACCGATATAGATGGTGTCGACAAGATGGAATACATTCATGCCGAGGATGCCCAGCACCATGGGGAGCGCGAGCTTGAGAAGGAGTTTTCCTTCGTGGCCGTCGACCAGGCGCGCTTTGTGTCTATCATGCATAGAAGGCTCGAGGGGATGACGCGATGGAAGCGCAGCAGCGAGCTAAAGAATATACTGCCGGCAAGCACCACTGATTATCTGGAAGTTGCAGCGCTGCTTGGGTCTGAAGACGAACACGGCGTTCATGCTTTCACCAGCTTCGCGACAACCACAGCCAGCAAACCTGCGAGTGGCGCGAACAGGGCGGTACTCAGGATACGTACCAGCATGAAGCGCCATCCCAGAATGCCCAGTTCGAGCGGCATCCGGTGTATCCCCAGAAGCGACCAGCTTGTCATGAACGCGACCATGGTTCCCATGCCGGCGCCAGCCTTGAGGAACCCGGCGGCAAGGGGCATGGACACGAACGGACCGCCCGGGGTGAGCGCACCGGCCACGGTGCCCAGGAGGATGCCTCGGAGTCCTGATTTCTCGCCAATCCAGCTTGATATCTGGGCTCCTGGAAGCAGTGCTTGGACCAGTCCGGCAAGAAGGAACGCCAGGACCAACAGGGGAAGGATTTCCAGGGTCATTCGCAGCGCGGCCTTGAGACCGATGATATGCTCTCCCTCACCGCGGGCTAAGGCTATGAAAAATATAGTCACTGCAAGAATCCCCATTATGATGGTCGATGCGATCATTCCTTTCCCCTTTCCCATATTCATTAGGCTCCCTATCAGCTGTCCTTTCAGATATCCCAAAAAAAAAATACAATTCGAAGCACATCTCGAGCGGCCGTTAAAAGGGCTGCCGGATGCGGGCATCTCTGCTTTGGCAGGACCCTCCAAACGGCCATTTCAGCCAGTTTGTATTTTTCCTGTTTACAATTTCGCAGACAGTGGACAGTCGGCAGCGTGCCCAGTGCCCACTGCCATTGGCTCCGGACAGGGACGAGTGTACATGAGTGATGCGGTACAAATCCTCAAAGACCTTGAACCAGCCCGCGAATTCTTCATCGGCATAGACTCGGACGGCTGCGTGTTCGACTCCATGGAGCTCAAGCACAAAGAATGTTTCTGCCCGCAATTCATCAACCATTTTGGCCTGCAGGCGGTCTCGAAATATGCCCGGGAGACATGGCAGTTCGTGAATTTGTACTCCACCACGCGCGGGGTCAACCGCTTCAAGGCGCTGGTGCGCGCGCTGGAGTTGCTGGCGGATCGGGATGAGGTGAAGGCGCGAGCGGTTGTGCCTTCTCGTGCAGAGGGCGTGCGAAAATGGATCGAGCGGGAGAGCAAACTCGGTAATCCCGCGCTCAAGGCTGAAATCGAGAGAAACCCTGATCCCGATTTGCAGCAGGCCATGGCGTGGTCGCTCGAGGTAAACGAGGTCATCGGGAAGATTGTCCGTGATGTGCCGCCGTTTCCCGGGGTGGTCGAAAGTATCAAATGCATGAACCAAAAGGCCGACACCGTGGTGGTATCGCAGACGCCGGCCGAGGCGCTCGAGCGGGAGTGGAAAGAGCACGGGATAGACGGGCTTGTGCGCGCGATAGCCGGGCAGGAAATGGGCACGAAAGCCGAGCATCTTGCGCTGGCCGCAAGAGACAAGTATCCCGCAGACAAGATACTGATGCTCGGTGATGCGCCCGGCGATTTCAAGGCCGCCCGCGCGAACGGCGCGCTTTTTTATCCGGTTGTTCCCGGCGCCGAGGAAGCGGCCTGGCAGCGATTTCGCGATGAGGCTCTTGACAGGTTTTTCGCGGGAACGTATGCAGGCGACTATGAAAAGAAGCTGATCCGCGAATTCGAAAAATCACTACCCGAAAATCCGCCGTGGAGCTAGGCACGCCGCATGATTCTCTTTGAACGTGGTGCATCGAGCGAGCATCTGACCGGTGACGATCTCCGGGAGGGGCTGCGTGCGGCCCTGGGGGTCCTTGGTCCGCGTCGCAAGGTGCTTGCCATCCCCCCGGATTTCACGCGAGCGCATTCGCGGGCAGGCGAGCTGACTCGATACGCGCGCGAGTACTATACGAATGCGTTGACTGATATCCTTCCTGCCATAGGGACACATGCGCCCATGAGTGATGCCGAACGCGAGCGCATGTTCGGGGATATCCCCAAGAACCTGTTTCGCGCGCACAACTGGCGAAGCGATCTTGTCACGCTTGGCCGGGTGCCGGCATCATTTGTCAGGGAACAGTCGGAAGGCGCGGTTGATTTCGACTGGCCCGCGCAGGTCAACCGCATGGTGGTCGAGGGCGGGTACGATCTTGTCCTTTCGATCGGCCAGGTTGTTCCGCATGAAGTCATCGGGATGGCGAACCACAACAAGAACGTATTCGTGGGCACGGGCGGCTCCGAAGGGATAGGCAAGAGTCATTTCCTGGGTGCGGCATACGGCATGGAGCGTATCATGGGCAGGGCGGACACGCCGGTTCGCCGGGTGCTCAACTATGCGGACCGGGAATTTGCCGGCGATGTACCGGTTGTGTACGTCCTGACCGTTGTCGGCAAAGACAGTGACGGTTCGCTTGCCACCCGGGGCCTTTTTATCGGTGATGACACCGACTGTTTCGACCGGGCGGCGGCGCTCAGTCTCACGGTCAACTTCGAGATGCTGGCGAAACCAATTGCCAAAGCGGTGGTCTACCTTGATCCGTCCGAGTTCAAGAGCACCTGGCTCGGCAACAAGGCCATCTATAGAACCCGGATGGCGCTTGCCGACGGCGCGGAGCTTGTTGTTCTTGCGCCTGGGGTCCGCGAATTCGGCGAAGACCGCCAGGTTGATCGGCTGATCCGGAAGTATGGCTATGCCGGCACGCCCGAAGTGTTGCGGCTGACAAAAGAGAACGAAGACCTTGCCGGCAGTCTCGGTACGGCGGCACACTTGATTCACGGGTCATCGGAGGGCCGGTTCAGGGTCGTCTATTGTCCCGGGAAACTGTCGCGGGAGGAAATAGAAGGAGTCGGTTTTTCATGGGCGGATCTTGCCGGCATGAGCAGGCGCTACGATCGCGCGAAGCTCAGGGACGGTTACAACACCATGCCTGACGGGGAAGAGGTGTTCTTTGTCTCAAATCCGGCTCTTGGTTTATGGGCATGCAAGGAGCGGTTCGAGTGATATCCGGCCGCGATATGAGAACACGCGAAAACGGTTGCTGGGGAAGTCTTCGCGGGGTTGCCTCTCGTGTGTCTTCTCCGTATGATGACGGCACGCAAACACCGGTTACTCATGTTATGAAGGGAGTGAGACATGGCGCCTAAACGCAACAAGCCGCGCGGCAGAAAAAAAACGGGAAGCAATGCAAAGGGCAAAGCCCGCACGGCCGCGAAGAAGAAAGCCGCGAAGAGGTCCAAGAAGAAGTCCGCGAACAAGAAACCGGCCAAGAAGCGCCCGACTGTCAAGAAGAAGGCGGCGAAGAAAAAGCGCCCCGCGGCAAAGAAAAAGGCTCCCCTAAAGAAGGCGCCGCCTAAGAAGAAAGCCGGAAGCGGGAAGAAGGCGTTGAAAAAGACGAAGAAGGCGACCAAGACGAAATCCCGAATCAAGGTCGCGCATGCCGGCGAAGCCGATATCGCGCTTATCGGACTCGCGGTCATGGGCCAGAACCTGGTGCTGAACATGAATGACAAGGGATACAAGGTCGCGGTATTCAATCGCACGGTATCCAAGGTTGACGATTTCCTTACGGGCGCCGCCAGGGGGCTTGACACGATATTCGGAGCGCATTCGCTTGAAGAGATGGTTGCCATGCTGAAGAAGCCCCGGAAGGTGATGCTTCTGGTGAAAGCCGGCGCCGCGGTGGATGCATTTATCGATATGCTGATTCCGCATCTCGACAAGGGGGATCTCATTATCGACGGCGGCAATTCGCATTTCCCGGACACGATTCGCCGTACCCACTACCTTGCGGAAAAGGGACTGCTGTATATCGGCACCGGTGTCTCGGGCGGCGAGGAAGGCGCCCGCCAAGGGCCATCGATGATGCCCGGCGGCAATCCCAAGGCCTGGCCGCTGGTCAAGGAGATATTCCAGGCGATCTGCGCCCAAACCCCCGAGGGCGAGCCGTGCTGCGATTGGGTGGGCGAAAACGGCGCCGGCCATTATGTAAAGATGACCCACAATGGAATCGAGTACGGCGACATGCAGCTTATCTGCGAGGCATACCAGCTCATGAAAGAAGGCCTCGGGATGAGCAATCAGGAGATGC
>WJMI01000174.1 GCA_014728015.1 Chitinivibrionales bacterium
CCCCCACGCCGGATTTCGCGGCCCGGTACAGGAGCCGTCCGTAGATCGTGCCCAGGAACATGCGGTCGTCAATGTCGGTCATTGCTCCCGGCAGATGCACTTCTATCCAGGAGCCTATCGCCTGATTCAGAATACAGACCGGAACGCCGTGCTTTTCGACAATAAGCTCCCCGAGACGCATTCCCCAATGTCCGGGCCATCCTTCCGGGCTCTTGTCAGCGAGGTACCATGCGGTGTCGATGCCGACGAGTGAGTCATAGCTGTAGATGGTCTGGCTGCCGGCCCCGAACGTTCGAATCCATTCATCGTTGGCCGAGGCAACACGGCCGCTCCGGGCAAACGGGGCCTGGGCGTTTGACTGGCCGTTGATCAGAAATACGTCACCGCACACAATGCTGTCACGGTGCGCGAGAAGGTCGCCGTCGACGTGCAGATCCAGACCGTATTCGGCGCGTTCGGCTGGCATTCTGACAGCGAGCCTGAATGATGCGGTATCGTTCTCGTAAACGAGTGCCTGAGCGATGGAGAGGAGCGGCTCGCCGTCGCGATACAGGAGCAGTGTTGCCGAGTCATATCCCGAACCTATCACGGCACCCGATACGATCACCGTGCATGAGTCATCGGCCAGTCGCGGGAATAGCTGCAGATTCTGGGGGATAGTGTCCAGGAGGGCTTGCTGGCAAAAAGCGTTGGCGGCAAGGGATGAGACGACAAAGACTGATGCGCGAAACAGCGTGGAGAGGGCTGTGCGGCGATCAATCAGTCGGCGGTTCCCACACCTGCTGAGCGCTTCCTCAACTGAATAGAAGCCCTCTTTTTCCATTCCGAGCATGGCGAGGCATTCTCCTTCGGAAAGGTATCTACTGGGGAGGAACGTGAAATGCATTCGATCGGCATTGTTTACGAATATCGGTTGACCGTCGATACCTCGCGAAATAGCATGGTGAATTTCACCGGGCAGGAGCAGACGTCCTTTTCTTGGCATATTCTGGAAATACAGAAGGCCAGCTGAACTGATGTAAATTAAGCAAATCCGTCCCTAAATTCCATATGTTCGTCCCGATAATCCCTATTTGATGCACTTTCCGGTATGAAGCATTTTATGCGTGACTATGAGATATCCATAATCCGGGAACACCATGCTTAATAAACACCTGTACCTTGTCGACGGCCACGCCCTCGCGTATCGCGCGTATTTCGCAATGATACGCAATCCACTCGTGAATGATGCGGGACAACCCACCAGCGCGGTTTTCGGCATGGCAAACTATCTCCTCGGGCTGATCAAGACCCGCAAGTGCCCCTATCTCGCGGTTGTTTTCGACAGCCCCAAGCCGTCATTTCGAAAAGAGCTGTACGAGCCGTACAAGGCCAACCGTGAAGAAATGCCTGATGACATGCAGTCTCAAATTCCCCTGCTGTTCAGGCTCGTAGAGAGCCTGAATATTCCATATCTGCTGCAAGAGGGACTTGAAGCAGACGACATCCTGGCAACGCTCGTGCGCAAAGCCGAGAAACAGGGTTATACGGTGTCACTGATAACTAAAGACAAGGACCTGATGCAGCTGGTGACCGACAAGGTGCACATGCTCGCTCCCGAGGGTGGGGGGAGATTTACCGAGATGGGACCTCCCGAGATTCTCGAGAAGATGGGCGTCGGGCCCGACAAGATACTCGATTTTCTGGCGCTTTCCGGCGACTCGTCGGACAATATTCCCGGCATTCCCGGGGTCGGCCCGAAAACGGCGATCAAGATACTCGACAAAGCCGGATCGCTGGACAATCTGTTGAAAGACCCTTCGGTGCTTGACAACCCCAAACTCGAAGAGAAGGTGCGGGCCAACAAAGAAAAGGTACTTCTCAGCCGCACCCTTGCGACACTCAAAGATGATGCGGACATCGGTATCACGCTGGAATCTCTTGCCGCGCAGCCGGTCAACCGCGATGCATCAGTTGCGTTTTTCAAGGAAATGGGATTCCAGTCGCTGCTTCGGGACCCTCTGTTCGGCCCCACTGGAAAGACCGCCTTTTCCGTAACCACGATCAGCACGGTGCCGGAGCTCGACAAAGCGGTTGCAGAGATACAGCGCGCGGGGCACGTGTCAATTGATACCGAAACCACCAGCATGGAGCCTCGCAATGCCGGGCTCGTCGGTATCTCCCTCGCGGTCGAAACGTCCGCTGCATGGTATATCCCGGTGGGCCACGATGACTCGGGGGCAAATCTTTCTCTCGACACGGCGCTGGCATCTCTGCGGCCGGTTATTGAATCCGAGGCAATCGCCAAGATCGGGCAGAACCTCAAGTATGACTACCAGGTGTTCAAGAAACACGGAATCGCGCTCAAGGGCATTGCGTTTGACACCATGATCGCGGCCTACCTCATCGAGCCGGGGAAGCGGCAGTTCAATATGGACGCGCTCGCCGACCAGTACCTCTCGCTCAAGACGATATCCATTGAATCCCTCATCGGCAAGGGCAAGGATCAGAAATCGTTCGCGAGCGTCCCGGTGCCGGATGCCGCTCGGTATGCCGGCGAAGATGCTGTTGTTCCGCTCAAGCTGAAGGCAGTATTCGAGCCTTTGCTCGCACAGCGGAAGCTCAACGATCTGTTCCAGAGCATTGAGATACCGCTGGTAACTGTATTGGCCGAACTGGAATGGAGCGGAATCGCCGTTGATACGGGCCTTCTTGAGAAGCTGTCCGGGGAATATTCGGCCAGGCTGGAGAAGATTTCGCAAGGCATTTTCGATTTGGCCGGCGAGGAATTCAATCTCAACTCACCCAAACAGATCGGTGAGGTGTTTTTCGGCAAGCTCGGGCTTCCCAAGTCAAAGAAAACGAAAACCGGATTGTCCACGAATGTGGAGGCCCTCGAGAAACTTGCCCCCGATTATCCCATTGCCCGGGAGCTCCTCCGGTATCGGGAGGTTCAGAAACTCCTGTCCACCTATGTCGATGCGCTTCCGCAGCAGGTGAACCCCGGCACGGGCCGCGTGCACACCTCGTTCAATCAGACAATCACCGCGACCGGCCGGTTGTCAAGCACCAGTCCGAACCTGCAGAATATCCCGGTGCGCACCGAGGAGGGACGCCGGATACGCGAAGCGTTTATCGCGGACAGGGGCCGCGTGCTGGTGTCGGCCGACTATTCGCAGATCGAACTGCGCGTGCTTGCCCATATGTCACAGGACCGGCTTCTGATACAGGCGTTCGAAGAAGGCAAGGA
>WJMI01000175.1 GCA_014728015.1 Chitinivibrionales bacterium
CGCTGGGTGTGCCCGAGCTCCCGTCGACATCGGTGACCTTGGTGACCATGTACCACATGGCGCTGCCGCTCATGCTCGTGTTCTTGATGAAAAAGTCATTTGTGTTTTCGCCGTTGTTCCCGTCGCCTTCCCATCCGAACCCGAACGTATTGGAAATGTATTGTCGGCACCAGCCCACGCTCCAGTCGACTTCGTGTTCGGGGCCGCCGCCGTTTCCCGCGATATCGCCTTCCCACAGCAATATGCCCTCGTTGGCTGACTCCCATTTGTCGGACGATGCCCACGCGCTGACCGTGAAGTTGTCGGCGGTCTTCAGGGGATTCATCGGGGTTTGAATGTACTCATCAGTGGCGTCATCGTCCAGGTTGATGCCTTTCCCGATTTGGCCATCAACCAGATCCGCCAATTCCATGTGGTACGGCGTGGCATCGTATCCATTCGACGTTGCATCGACTATATCGGCGGTCTGGTTTTCCGGATTGTTATTCATGTGATACACGGCCACGAATCCGTTGGATGTCTGGAACACGTCGGATCCGTTCGATTTGGGATTGGCATCCGTCTTCCCCCAGAACATCCGTATCATGGTCCGGTCGTTTCCCTTGACCTTGGGCACAAGCACCCAGATCTCGGCATTGGACCCGTCACAGCGCTCGACCTCGTAGGCAAGCTGGGCGCCGGCGGCATCGGTAAACCGGAGATCGTCGCCGCCGGTCTGCACGCCGGTTGGATAATCGCCGCCCGAGAGACGCAGAAGCACCGGGAAATTATCGACATCACCGCCGACATTCGCGCCGCCGGACGTCGTATTGAGATAGATGATTCGCTGGTTGGACCACTCGTTGAGGTTTTCAGCCCGGGCCGCGGACACGGCTAGCAGGGCGAAAAGAGCAACGAAGGCGCATGGGACAACGCGGGATATGCGCATGGTTTTCCTTTCAGTCTTCTCGTGCTAATGGTATCATGCTGCCGGCGAGAGGTCTATTTAGAAATATATAAGAAGAACCTGTTCAATTAAAAGACATCAATGCGTGTGTTGGTTTTCGTATTGCTTCTTATTTACCAAATTACTATTGAGGGGGAAAGCTTTCCCCCTGGTCCAACACTACGTGGGGCAAAAGGCAATGCGCCCCCACGCAGTGTTGGACGCACCCCCATCTGCGGGCACATCCCGCAACGCCCTGCAATTATATCACATCCCCCAATCCCCCTTCTCACGCTATGTCTACGCGTGAGAAGGGGGCGGTCCCGTATTAGTTGTTGGTTCACACGACAAACATATTTGTCACAACAAGTTCCATTGAGGAGTAATTCATAGTCAAAGCCCGGATGTTATGGTCGGACAGGACAGAATGAAGGTTCAGTATGGGGGTAGGATGCCAAGGCCGGTCTACAGGCAGCGAACTGGGTTCAGGGGAGTCGGGTGAGGCGTTTTTCGAAGATGAGGGGCTTTTTTGAGCCGGATTCGCGTACAAGCATGCGAAGGACATATACACCGGCTGCGACAGGGGTCCCGGACGGGCCACGACCGTCCCAGGACAGAACACCGAATCCCGGGCGATGAATGTCCCGGATCGACTTGCGCCAGATTTCCCTTCCCTGAAGGTCGTATACCGCAAAACAGACCTGGTCGAGATGCTTGTTCGGCAGACTGTAGCTGATTAGCACGCGCCGGAAGAACGGGTTGGGATACACTGCCCGCAAGGCGAGCGTGTAGCCTAAATGGTCACGCGAAAACGCCTTGAGGTAGGCATCGGCGCCGGCGGCGAGCCACCTGGACACGCGGCCGCGGGCCGGCACCGTCACCGTATACGACGCGGCCTGTTTCTCAAAGCCCCCGGATTCCGGGCAATACAGGGCGGCGCGAAATTCATCCGGAAACGCATCGGGAAGCGCGAGATGCGCGGTGACCTCGGCCTCGCGCGCGGCATCGTTGACAAAAGCAATTTCGAACGCCGCGCCGCCTTTCTCGATATCGTGCGCCACGGCATGCCCGAAAAGCCTTCCCGTGCCCGGCTCGGCCACGGCCACGCCTACCGGGGCGAAACGCGGGCGGAGCGGATGGAACGTGATATCATTTTTGCCGGGGGCCACGCCGCAGTGCACCGTATTGAGCCGCCCGTCGCAGAAACTCTCCACGGCAATGTCCCATCCCGGCCCGGCTGCCCGGCTCTTGCTCATGCCCGGCCATTTCGACAGGGCCGGCGGCACGGGCGGAATCATGAGCGTCTCGGGATCCGGCCAGAAGCTGTATACGCAGTATGCATCGCTGAGCAGATCGTGGGCGAGCGTGTCTTTCCCGGTGCTCTTGCTCGGGATTCCCGGCACGTAAATATCGTCGGGGGTATACGTATTTCCCGAGCGCTCCCACCGAAACACCTGAATGGAATCGGCGATCGCGCCGCTCGCCTCCATGACATCGCCAATCATCACGGGATACTTGTACGGCACCGCGATATCGGTCCAGCCCCCGGGGTTCAGCACAACGGCCTGGGGCTCCCCAAACGGCAGCGTGGTCCCCTTGCCGAACGCGACAGCATGCTGCTTGCGCGTCTTCAGCCACATCACCCGTCCCGGCACAAACGCGAAAAGCGATGCCAGGCTGTCGCTGTACTCTATCCATTTGTTCGTTTTCGACTTGTTCCCCTTGTAAGGATGCCAGCGGAACAGCCGGAACCGTCCGGGATCATAGGACCATTTCTCCTGTGAGGGCTTGAGCCCCTCAAGGCATGTCTCGGCCGATGAGTCTTTGAGCTGCGCGGTAGCCCGGACCGGCAGCCAGGCGCCGGGCTCGGTCTGGAAAGCATCGTTTTTGGAAACGCTTACCCGGCGGGAAATATCAACCGTGTCGCGGTGGGTGCCGTCGTTCACGACAATTGCCGCGCGCAGGCCCCCGAGCTTGGCAATGGCATACCCGCCGGGGATAGTCATTTCAACCGTATCACTCGTTGCGAGCAATGTGTCACGAAGCGCTTTTTCGAACCCGAACGCGGCCCGTCCGTATTCGAGACATATATCGGTATTGGCAACGCCATCGCTAATGGAAAACTCGACTTTCAGTGACGTGTCGCCGGCAAGAACGCCTGCCGTGTCGCTTTGCACCCGGAGCACGGGCGGGGCGGTGTCGGCCAGAGCCAAAAACGGAAGATCAAGATCGTTGGTGCGCACCCGGACCGCGCTGTCGGCCATGTATGAATCGTAGGCCCGTATCAGGAGGCCCGCGCTGTCTCGGAACATATGCACGAGACCGTTTGCTGACGACGGAATCGAATCGTACCGAATACCTATCTCGAACGGCGCCGACTGAAGGGCTTTGCTGAAAGAGAAAGCAGTACCCACTGAAACGAGGCCGGCCGGAAGCGATGCGGGTTCGTACACTCGAAGGGTGTCTTCGACACCGGGATTGGTTTGCGGCACCGGCGACCACCTGAGAATGATGCCGTCGTTGAGAGCGGTCGCGACCGTATCATCGCCGCTGAGGTAGGTGACCGCCTGTCGGCTCAGCCCGCCGGTGGCAAGGACAGCCCGTGAGCTGTCGGTGGGTGATGCCCACTTGCTTCCGTAGCGCCTGAGCCACAGCCCGATGTAGTAAGACGTGTTGAACCGGAATTGCTCCTTGAGGCGCATGGTCACGGCAGTATCGGGACCGGCAAGCTCTATGACCTGCAGCCCGGTGTCCCACGCCGGATAGGTTTCGAACGCATAGGCGATTCCCGCCTGCATGTCGCTGCTGAAAATCACCGACGATGTATCGAGCGACAGGCTCACCAGTATCTCGTTTTGCCCGCTGTCCACGCGCGCCTGCTCGAGCCGGAGGTAGTTGGTCACCGACCCGACCCCGCCCGGAAGCGCCGGAATATCGGCCTCAACGCTGGATGACTCGGTCACGGCAGACCAGAGACCGTCGGTGAAAACCTGGAGCCCGAAATGATAGGTGGTCTGCTCGTTGAGCGTGCGGATAGTGTCCGCCGCGGCGCCTGCGGGCGGATTAATCTGCACATACTCCATCGGGGGCACGACCGCGGATTTCGGCACGGGGTTTCGGCCGTACCATATACGCACGCTGTCCGCGGGGCCCCACGACAGCGCCACTCCCTGGGTGAGCAGTGTGTCGACTGTCAACACGACCGGGTTTGCGGGCCGCGGCGCGCCGACCTGCGTTGAACCGGTTATGTACGTGCTCAGGCTGTTGTTGATGCCCTTGAGCGCGATTGCGTAGTACACCATCTGGGTATCGCCGGCAAATTGCGGGTCGGTGATGAAATGCGAATAGAGCGAGCCTGTCAACTGTGATACCGGGACCCATTCGGCGCTTCCCGAAGCGCCGAAATCGGCGGGACCGTCAAAACCATGCCACACGCCGAGGAACTCCGCGCGATCGTCTATGGTGTGGACATTCGTGACAAGAATCGTCAGCGTGGTGTCCTGCCTGCTGTAGCTGGCGCTTCCCAGCCCGAGGCTGATGGGAAGCGAGGTCGTGTCGATCATCAGGACCTGTGCGGCGTTTGCCGTTCCAAGCGGCGGGATCGTATCAGGGTCGTGCCAGAATACGGTGGCGGCGAAATAGTAGAACGAACCGGGGTCCGGCGGCAGCGGCGTGAGAGTGCGGGTGGTACTGAAATACCGGCCGGCCTCCTGCATTTCCTCGACTGAGAGCTTGAACGAAGGGCCGGTGCGGGAAGACGGCACGCCGGTATCGCTGTACCACACACCCACGGTGTCGGCCCACTGCAGGAGTCCCTCTTCGGCGTTGATCCCGGAATGGCCGGTGAACGTGAGAAGCACGTGACTCGAATCAACATACGTGCCGCCGACAAGAACAGGATTAAGCGAGTCGGCCGAGTCGGCGGGAGAATGGGTTGCCGCGGATACGGAGACGAGGGCGACGATAAGCAGACCGGGCATACCAAGGTTAAAGTGCATCGCGTGCGGATCAGGCTTTATGGTTCTCAGCGACATCCGTTCACTGTCTGCGTTCAATAAGGTCATGATATCAAAGTAAATATGGCGGGAAGAAAATACATAAGGGAATGGTTGGAGTTTGGTTAGAAGTGGGAGCGGTAATTGAGGACGGAGATGACTAATTGACTTAACTCGTTTCGCGTTGCGGTTTCCGGAAAGCATGGGCCCTGTTGCAGGGACGAGCGATGCATAGGCATTGGATATGCAGCATCCGAAGCTATTCCCCAGAGAAGTGCCGCAGGCTTGTATTTTGTTCAATCGCTTTGGGGGAACTATACCAGGAGAAGCACATGACGACAGACAGGCTCAGAAAGCAACCGTCAGGCGCGGTTTCGGTGCGAGATTTCGGGGCGAACGGTGACGGGATCAGTGACGACTGGAATGCTTTGCAGCAGGCGCTCGACAGCGGGACGGAAGCCGTGTGGATTCCCGAAGGTTCCTACAAGGTCGGAAGCACGCTCCGGGTCCCGTCGAACCGGAAGCTTTACGCCCACGAGAACGCGCGCGTGTTTCTCGCCGACGGGGCCGGCGCGGACCAGTCATGCTTCGTGATTGCCAACGCCGATCCCGTGGCCGGTGATGCGAACATTTTGATACAGGGAGGTATCTGGGACGGCAACAATGCCGGCAACCCTCGCGGCGAGGACCATCCGTTCGCCTATACCGGCGGCCTCATGGACTTTTCCAATGTCAAGGGCCTGACACTTCGCGCGCTCACGCTTCAGGACCCGGAAGCCTACTATATCCGCATCGGCGAGACCCGCGGGTTCGTGGTCGAGCACCTTTCGTTTCGCGCCACGCGGGTCCGTCCCAACCAGGACGGCGTACACCTGGGGGGCTTTTGTGAAGACGGGATTATACGCCATCTGGATGCGCGCGGCGACCGGGTTACGGGCGACGATCTCGTCGCGCTCAACGCCGACGACAACAACACGCGCGCGCAGAACCTCGGCCTGAAGTGCGGACCCATCCGGCGCATTACCATCGAGGACATCAGCGCCGAAAGCTGCCACTCGTTCGTGCGCTTCCTTTCGGTGTGGTCGCCTATCGAGGAAATTTCGCTTTCAAAGGTACGCGGCGGATGCCGCTACTGCGCGGTAAACATGGATGCGTACCGCGGATGCCTGAAACCCCTGGCTTCGGATCCCGCCAGGCTCTACCCGCACGGGGTGGGGCACATCGAGAACGTCACCTGCCGCGACCTGCGTGTTTACAAGGGCGAC
>WJMI01000176.1 GCA_014728015.1 Chitinivibrionales bacterium
AATGCCAGGCGGCTGAGCGACACCAAGGCCAACGCAGATATTGTCAGCACGCAGATTGAGAACCAGCCTGAAATCCGCGAGGACAAAGTCCAGGAGGTCCGCGACAAGATAGAGAAGGGTTTCTATGATTCGCCGGAGTTTCTCGACAAACTCGCCGACAAAATCATGACCGACTTCGGTTTGGCTGGCCAGTAGCAGTCGTCATACCGCACCAGACCATGGAGGCCGGGAAATTCGTTTCCCGGCCTTTTTTTGTGCACGGCTTCCATGCGGCATCGTCTGTGCCCGGGAGCCGCCACGTATTTATTTTACATTCCCGCAATGAAGCGGCCTCATTCCGCAGCGCTGCATCTCTTGTCACTTGACAATAACAGGTAACGGGCGGGGGAAATAATGGACTGTATTGTCTGCAAATTCGGCGGCACGTCGGTTGCCTCCAGCCAAAGAGTCGAACATATCGCCGGCATTGTCGAATCCGATCCGAGACGGCGCTGTGTTGTTCTCTCCGCTCCGGGCAAGGCCCCGGGCATCGACACCAAGGTCACCGATCTGCTGATCAAGGCCGCGGCGGTTTCGCTTCAGGGCGCCAATCCCGCCGAAACAGTCGACGGTATCAAAAAGCGATACGAAGATATCTACGTGCCGCTTGGGCTCAAGGCCGAACTCGTGCAGGAGGTGCTTTCCGACCTGGATCACCGTATCACGGCCGACAAGGGAGATCCGCCACGGTACCGGGATGCGATTGTCGCTTCCGGCGAAGACTACAACGCGAAGCTGTTTGCGCGCTATCTGTGTACGCGCGGGATACAGGCGAAATACGTTTCGCCAGCCGATGCCGGATTGGTGGTCACACCCGAGTTTGGAAATGCACAGCCCGCGCCCGAAGCAGCGTTCAATCTCCCGCGTCTCAAGCATGATATCGCAGAAACGATCATCGTATTTCCCGGGTTTTTCGGTTTTACTTCTGACGGGGACATTGCCACGTTCAGCCGCGGCGGGTCGGACCTTACCGGCGCGATCTGCGCCGAGGCGCTGGATGCGGCCGAATACGAGAACTGGACCGATGTCGACGGCATATTCAGCACCAGCCCGAAGCTGGTCGATGCGCCGGAGCAGATTCCCGCCCTTACCTACAAGGAAATGCGGGAGCTTTCCTATATCGGGTTCAATGTGTTCCACGACGAGGCGGTGAAGCCGGTGCTGGCAAAGAAAATTCCTATCAGGCTTCGCAATACCAACAACCTCGACAATCAGGGCACGCTGATTGTTGCGGAGCGTCTCCCCAGCGAGAGGGACGTCATCGGTATCGCCAGCGGCGGAAGGTTCTGCAGCTTTACGCTCCAGAAATTCCTCCTCAACCGCGAGAAGGGGTTCGGGCGGAAGCTCTTGTCAATATTCGAAGAGATGGGGCTTTCCTATGAGCACTGTCCTTCCGGAGTTGACAACATTTCGGTCATTCTCGACCAGACGCAGTTCAAGCCGGAAACGGTCAACAGCATAGTCCGGGCAATCGAAGACCGGCTCAAACCGGAAGAGCTCAAGACTGAATTCGGTATCGCCCTTGTCGCGGTTGTCGGCGAAGGTCTCCTGCACAAAGTGGGCGTGCTCGCCCAGGCGGCGAAGGCCATGTCGAACGCCGGAATAAACATAAAGATGGTGAACCAGGGAAGCTCCGAGATCAGCATGATTTTCGGAATCGATGCCGCTGATGAGAAAGCAGCGGTTGCCGCCTTGTATAACGAGTTCTTCAAAGCGGGGTCCTGAGTGGCAACGGGCTCATTATATCGGTTCGGGGTTTCACTCGAGAAGGAGCTGATCGATCGGTTCGATGAGGCGATCACGCAGCGCAAGTACGCCAACCGGTCCGAAGCCATACGCGATTTGATTCGCGACTCTCTGGTGCAGAGACAATGGGCGGAAAACGATGAAGTCGCCGGGGCCATCACGCTTTTGTACGACCACCACGCACACGGTCTCTCGGCACGCCTTATGCATATCGAACACGACTTCACCAACGTGATCGTGTCAAGCCAGCACATTCATCTCGACCATGACAACTGCCTGGAAATTGTCGCGGTGAAAGGACGGGCGCGGCGGGTCCGCAAGCTCTCGTGCACGCTGAAAGCAATCAAGGGCATCAAACACGTCACCCTGAATACGACAGCCACCGGGCGCACCCTGAAATAGCCCACCCCCGGAAAGGCTGCCACGCGCGTTGCCGGTTTTTTGCGTGCCGGTAGCACTTCTTGTATATTCGTAGCACGACACCGCTCCCCGGCGTCCGGAGTTGACCCATGGACTCAAGCATGACCGTTCTTCTGGCAACCGCAGCAAGCATCGGGTTTTTCCATACGCTGACCGGGCCGGACCACTACCTGCCGTTTATTGTTATCGGCCGCGCCCGCGGATGGTCCCTTCTCAGGACCACTATACTCACAGTCATCTGCGGCATCGGTCATGTGGGCAGCTCGGTGGTTATCGGCGGTATCGGCATTGCGCTGGGTTTGTTTCTCGGGAAGCTGGAGTTTCTCGAGGGCGTGCGGGGAAACCTTGCCGCATGGGCGCTTATTGCATTCGGACTGGTCTATGCGGTATGGGGATTCAAGAAGGCGATGTCCGGAAAGAAGCACGAGCACCGGCATGATCACGCGGACGGCGCTCAGCACTCTCACGAGCATGCCCATCGCGCGGGCCACGCCCATGTCCACGGTGACACGAAATCGATAACGCCCTGGATGCTCTTCATCATTTTTGTGCTCGGACCCTGCGAGCCTCTCATACCTATTCTTATGTATCCTGCGGCCAAGCAAAGCGTGTGGGGTATAGTCGCCGTGAGTATCGTGTTCGCAGCAGCGACCATCTTCACCATGACCGCTATTGTCATTATCGCTTCTTTGGGAGTAAATGCCCTGCCGCTCGGCCGTGTAGAGCGCTATTCCCACGCCCTTGCGGGCCTTGCCATCTGCCTCAGCGGCGTGGCCATACAGTTTCTTGGCTTGTAGGCTCTCTTAGCGGGCCAGCCCCTGCAACCGTCTCAGCGCATTCTTAACCCGCGGG
>WJMI01000177.1 GCA_014728015.1 Chitinivibrionales bacterium
TCACTGACCCAGCCCAGATTCCGGCAATCCCATTTGAGTTCCTTGAATACATCGCCCGGCGCGGGCTGCGCGAAGCCGGCACGAGCCAGACCTAAAACGATAATGGCCGTCAGTACGCTGATGATCTGGTTTTTCTTTGCTTTGCGGTCCATGCTCCTCCCCTGTTGTTGCGAGCAATATGCATGCTTTTTGATATTGTCAGGAAACTAATGATATATATCACGGATCATGACACCTTTTCGCTTCTCTGTTGTTCTACCTACCAAACCGCTCCCGGCTTCCCGGGCCGGAAAACGGCTGGAGACCATGTGCATTTCCCCGTCCGGAAGATGAGACATGCGGACGGAAAAAAACATGGTCCCGGGAATGCAGCATCCCGACTGTATATTATCGGCAGCCGCTTGCGGCTGAGTGCCGGCCGGCAAGCTGCGCGACCGGTTTCCTTGCATCAACCGAAAGGGGTCGCATCATGGGGAAGTGCCTGGTGGCGGTCTTGTTGCTTTGTTCAATGTCACTCGCTGGTGAGGACAGCACCGCAAACGAGCCCGTGGATAACGAAGAAGAGCATTCATATTCGACGGTTACTAAAAAGCGCTACTCCAATTATGTGGGTATTGCCGGGGGGCTGGTGACCGGATACGGCTTGTCAATTCGCAAGTGGTTTACCGATGCGTGGGGCGCGCAGCTCACCCTGTTTCCGTTCTACCGCGAAGAGAACTACGACGAAAAAGGATTCTCCCTGCATTACGATCGTGACAGCGGCTACGCAAAGATCGGCGACTTGAGTGTCGGCCTGACCGCCCTGCGCCGGTTTTCGGATATGAAATATATCCGGTTTATGGGATATGCCGGGGCCAATATGAAAGTTGACTACGAGAATTATGACTACTACGAAGAGGACGAATACTACGATATCAGCAGGTCGGCATGGCGGGATTCTACCGAGCATAACGTGGGCAAGGACCAGGAAGAAACGCTTTCCGCGGGTCTGGGCGCCGGTGTCGAATTCTACGTCTGGCGTTTCGCGTTCAATCTTATGCTGGGTCTTGTAGGGTCATACGGATTCGAATCCCAAAGCTACGGGATTGGCCCTTCCATTGAAGGCGGGCTGTTTTTCAGGTTCTGACAGAGATGCCGCCTCGAATACAGGTTGGCACAAAGAACCACCAAGCCTGAAGCCTTGAGGTTTGCCTTCTCATGCTTCAGTACTACTCTAAAACGGGAGGGCTATTGATGCGAGGGGGAACTGTGCCCTTCCACACCATCAATAGGTGAACCAGCGGTTTCCCGTAGCCGATCAAGCATCCGGCTCTCCCGCGCATCAGAACCCGTGCACGAAAATACCAGAAGAGTACAAGAGCAAACGCCTCCCCGGAGCGTCCCGGGCAATCTGTATCTTTACTGCAGCCAGTTTCCACAACAGAAGGGTTTTCTGAAATGCCTATGCAACCAGTCAGTGCTTTGTCCGGCCGGGCCAAGCGCGGGGAAAAACCAGATACCGCACCGCAGTATCTGGTGGACCAGAAGGCAGAGTATGCCGACGACCAGGGCCCCGGCACTGCCGACAGGCCGTTTCAAACGATCTCCGCCGGCGTAGCGCGGCTCAAGCCCGGTGACACACTCTCTATCAAGGCCGGTGTATACCGGGAGGCGGTCGATGTTACCGTGAGCGGCACGAAAGATGCGCCCATCACCATCCAGGCGGCAGAAGGCGAGCATGTCGTGGTTACCGGCGCGGACCTGGTCAAGGGTTGGAAAAGATTTGACAATCCGGACAACAAGCCTGTCTGGCGTATCTCGCCATTCAAACCGTGGACAACATTCAGCTACAATCCCTACAAGGGTCACGGCCGCGGTGAAGGCCCGCAACTCGTATTTGATAACCGTCTCATGGACGAAGCGCCTTCGCTTGACGATCTTGGCGTGGCGAGCTTCTATGTAGACCGCTCGGGTGACGGCGCCATTTATTTCTGGGCGCCTCCCGGCCGGTCCAGCGAGTTTGTCACCGCGGAGGGCGCAGAGTGGTGGGATTCGCCGGTCAACGCGGCCAGCGAAGATCCCAACGAGCACCAGGTTGAATTGTCCACACGCACGTACTGTTTGAGAGCAAACGGAGTGTCGCGCCTTCATGTCAAGGGGCTGCACCTTCGCTACACCACCGGTCTCGCCCAGCGCGGCGCTCTGCAGCTCACCGGCGAGCACAACAGCGATACCGAGTTCGGCGAGGGCTGCGTTGTGGAAAACTGTGTTATCGAGTTCTCGCACGGACGCGGGTTCACGGTTTCGGGGCGCGCCATGACCGTGCGCAACGTGATGAGTCGTTACAACGGCGCATCGGGCGCGGGCGGACGCTTGACAAACTCCCTATGGGAAAACGTCTGCCTGATCGCGAATACGACACGCGATCACGATCACGGCTGGGAGGCCGGCGGGGTCAAGTTCATGCGCGCCAACGGGCTCACCGTGCGCAACTGCCAATTCATCGACAACAACGGCCCGGGACTCTGGTTTGACTGGGACAACAGCGAAATAACCATCGAGCGATGTTTCTGCTGCGGAAACTCATCGGCAGGCATTAAGATGGAGGTCTCGCCGGGATTTGGTTCCGGCGATGACAACGCAAAGCGGCAGGTACTTCCGGAGTACAACGCGAACGACCATCGTGGCACGCGCGCGACGGATACGCGCGAACCGCGCCCGACAATCATCAGGAACAACATATGTGTCAATACACGCTACGACGGCACCTGGGGATCCGGAATCGAGCTGCAGTTGTCATCAGGCACTCTCGTCTACAACAACACCTGCGTGGGCAATGAGGCCTACGGCATATTCGTGCGATATCACCCCTTTGATGTAAGGGGACATCGCAACGTGGACAATGCCATTGTGAATAACATTGTGGCAAATAACGGCAGCTCCCAGATCTACGTGTCGCCGCCGCCTGCCGATAAGCCGGCCTATGTGCGGGACATCACGGTCGACTACAACCTCTATTTCGATTCCCGCACCTGGGATATCGAACGTCGACACGAGCCGTTCCCCTGCTCGGGCGTTGCGCAGCGATACGCCCAGTGGGGAAAAACCCAGAGCACCTCGTGGGCGGCACGGGAGTGGTTTCTCATGTACGGGTACGACGAACACGCCGTGCAGTCCGATCCGCGTTTCACAAGCATCAGCGCCCGTGATTTTCGCGTGCTGGCCGACTCCCTCGCAATCGGCGCGGGCAAGCGGCTTAAAGAAGTCACAGAGGATTTCCTGGGAAGATCCCGTCCGGGCAACCGCCCGCCGACAATAGGCGCAATCGAGTTTTTCGGCGACGACCTGCCACGGATTCCATCGCACCCGGGCGCCCAGCCATGGTCCTGATGCCAGGAGCAGTCTTGCTGTCAACGGTTCGCGGCCGGCGTTCGAGGATCTTGCCCGCGGGCTGGACGGCAAAGGAGTGACGGAATAGAACGGCCGAAATGATGGTTCACGCGTGAACATCAGGATCGAACACTGGTCCTGCACGAACATGAAAACAGGTCTTTCGGGCGCGTATTGACCACATAGCTTTTTAGCGTCATAACAGTGCGAGAGTACGAGAACACATGAACCAACCTTTCCGCTTCATAGACTGTTATCTTTGGGCCTAGCATATTCCACAAGTCCGCATACCAGACTTAGGGGGATTTGGAAATGATTCGGAGGTTAGAAAGAACCGCGCTTGCTGCTGCCATGGCAGCTTTCCTGGTCGTATCTGTCATTCATGCGGCAACCTACCATGTTTCCAACGCTGGTGACGACACGTGGGACGGCTCGGAGTCTACTCCGTATGCATCGATAGACAGGGCCGGACAGGTTGCGCAGCCGGGCGACAAAGTATACGTGCACGAGGGGAGCTACAGCGCCGACTCCACCAGCCTGGGAACCGGCGTCGAATGGGAATCGGTGAAACGCCACGGCGCGGTCGTTGACGGCGGGGGTACGGAGCAGCCGATTCTGGTCGGCGGTGAAGACGTTACGCTTCGGGGATTCGTGGTTCAGAATACCAACTGCCGGGAATACGAAGGAATCCTTCATGTGATGCACGGCTGGACCATTGAAGATTGTATCATCCAGGATGCCCACGACCATGCCGACGGGATCGTATTCTCGTCGGGGATACGCGAGGAGTTCGCCGATAATGTGACAATGGAGCGCACGATTATTCAGAACTGCGGCACCTGCGGGTTCTGGGGATCGGGCATGGAAGTACACAATGACAGCGTCGATGTGAGCGAACGTCTCGACAACCACCTGGTCAAAGACTGCATACTGCGCCGCAACAACCAGAGCGGCTCCAACACCGGCTGGGGCGGCGCGGCGATGAAAATGCTCTTTACAAACGACATGGTCCTCGACGGGGTGATCAGCTACGACAACTTCGGATCGGGCCTGTGGATGGATTTCGGCAACAGCAACTTTACAATAAAGAACTGCACGGTCTTCGGAAACCACTGCGGAGAACCCGCGGGATGCGAGGGAAACGTAAACTGCAGCCCCAACTGCAGCGCCATTTTCAGCGAGAGCAACCCCGGTCCGGGTCTCATTACAGGCAATACGGTATACCGGAACAACATTGTCGGCATCAACATCTCTGAGTCGGCGGACATCACGGTCGAAGAGAACCTATGCTTCGACAATAACTATTACGACATCACCGTGCGATGCTGCTGCGCCGCGGACGGACGAGAGCCGATCCACGACTGCACGTTCCGCAACAACCAGTACAGTGTCGCGCCCAAAGAAGACTGCTCGTCGTGGAACCTGGATGCTCACGGCCTGAGCACCGCGCCGAACCTCACCTGGGAGAACAATGTCCAGATCTCGAGTTTTCCGGCGCCATTACCCTCAGTAAACATCACGCTGGATCCCTCGCCACAACTCCAGAGTACTGTCGAGGAAAATACCACGATTGACGATGCGATTGCCGGGGCGAGCGCGGGCGACGAGGTCACCATTCCCGTGTTCGGCCGCAAGGCCATTGAAGACAACGGCGATCAATGGATGACCGAGGTGTACGACCTGAACGCCCGCTACGTCGAGCTATTCATGGATGATGCCGGCAAGGCCCAGCTCGAATCGGAGATCACCCAGTTTGCATCGATCACGCCCACCAATGTCACCGTCACGCTCGAGCACGTGGAGGAGTATCTGGTCCGAGCGACGCTCGGCGATGTCATCCCGAACAGCGTTGCGGCGGCCACCGGATCGCGCGCCCGCGTGTCGTTTCGCGTAAGAAAATCCGACGGCCGGCTGGCAGTGGCCGTGCCCGCAACCGGCGCGCGAACGGTCGCCACGATTGCAGGCGCGAACGGGCGAATTCTTGTGCGGAGAGAATCTCGCGGCGGGAATGCGTGGGAGTTCTCGACACAGAGACTTCCGGCGGGCGCATATGTCGTGAGTATCGCGCACGGCCACACACGCGCGGCCCGCACCGTGTGCGTCTATTGATTCGCAACGTCGCAGGAAAAACCGGGGGGTTCCTGCCGGGCGGACGTCCACGCGGCGATCCGCCCTATTTTTTTACTTTCCTGGCGTCCTGCTTTTTCACCACCGGAATCATGCCGGTGGCCTTGCTCTCGTGGCCCTTGAGATACATCGACCCGGAAACCATGGCAAACTCATCGCCGGACCCTATCACTTTCCCGCAGTTGCACGCGCACGGCCCCCAGTTTTTCGTTGCCCGTATGTATTTCATCTGTGCATGTCCTCCGCTTTTTGAAGATACATAAGTGCGTGCGCGGGCGCCGCGTCACATCTTGCTTCGCCTGCGCCGTGCACATATATTGTTCCTCTCACACTTTCGCGCTTCGCGCGCAAGCTGCAGGGTCGCCCGGAGCAATCTCTCCAAGCGTCTTTCCGCGAATCTCATCGTATGAACAAAAACGGCAATCGCAATTCCCTCACTCCCCCGCTCAAGTGGCTGGGCGGGAAGCGATGGCTTCTGCCGCACCTTGGCCCTCTCTGGCGGCCCAACAAAGGCAGAAAGCTCGTGGAGCCGTTCTGCGGCGGGCTGGCCATCGCCCTAGGCCTCATGCCCCGCCGCGCGCTCCTCAACGATATCAACAGCCACGCGGTCAATTTCTACCGGTGGCTCCGCAAGGGGCTTTACATAAACATACCCATGAAAAACGATCGCGAAATGTACTACCGTCACCGGGAGGAGTTCAATCGCCTTGTCGCCGACGGCCGTGAGGAATCCGCCAGGGCAGCCGCAATTTTCTACTACCTCAACCGGACCGGATATAACGGCTTGTGCCGGTTCAACCGCAAGGGAGAATTCAACGTCCCGTTCGGCCGCTACAAGACCATCAATTACCAACGCGACTTCACGAAATACAAGAGGGTCCTGTCCCGATGGAAATTCTCGTCTGTCGATTTCGAAGAACTCGACATATCTCCCGGGGATTTCGTGTACGCCGATCCGCCGTATGATGTCGAGTTCCGCCAGTATGCCAGCGGCGGGTTCGAGTGGCGCGACCAGGAACGCCTCGCGAGGTGGCTGGCAAACCACCCCGGTCCGGTCGTGGCATCCAACCAGGCCACCAAACGCATCCTCAAGCTGTACCGCAATTTGGGATTCACCATACGACTGCTTGACGGTCCCCGCCGGGTGAGCTGCACCGGCGACCGATCACCGGCCAGGGAAATTCTGGCTGTCCGCGGAGTTGATTTCGATGGCAATGCGTGACACCAGGACCGGAAGTGTCCTCGAGAACATGATCATCCATGCGCTCGATCTGGGCGGATACCAGTATGCCAAGCAGCAAAGCATCGGCGCCAGGCCGGGCGGACGCGCGCACAAGATTGATGTTGTTGCCGCGCGCGATGGCAGGACCGTTCTGGTCTCGCTCAAGTGGCAGCAGGTCTCGGGCACTGCCGAACAAAAGGTCCCGTTTGAGGTTATCTGTCTGGCCGAGGCGGTCCGCGACAGCAATGGAAGATTCTCCAAGGCATACCTTGTGCTGGGAGGCGAAGGCTGGACGTTGCGCGATTTCTACACGGGCGGCGGACTCGAGGATCACCTGCGCTATTCCGACCTTGTCGACATTCTCACGCTGGAAAGCTTTGTCGCCCGGGCAAACAGCGGGGAGCTCTGAGCAACGCATTCCCCCCGGATTGCCCGGGGCCCGCCTGGGTATGATCACTACAGAGGGCTGCATATGGCAGGAAGCTCGTTTCCGGGGAGTGAATTGATCCGTTATCGATGGACAATACTACACACATGGTAGGGGCCGTTTCCCGTCTCCGCACACCCGTGTTAGTCTGTGCCTGCCCTGCGGCAGGTCGTGCTTCGCCGAGGCAGGCCGGGCCCCAAAAATCCCCAGTAGACCGCCGCATTGCACGCGGCGTTCACCCCCCCTCATCTAAACACGATACCGCGCGCAGACCTGGTCGTTGGCCGGAGCTACTTCAATCACGCTCTCATGTGAATCGACCGTGAAAGACACGCGCGCCGATGATGCATCCCGGAGTTTCGAATACCGCGCCACCACAGCGGCTGACAGCGCTATGTCGTCGGGCCCGGCGGTCCCCCGCAGGAACGCAAAAGGGCCCTCCACATCAGCCATACGAAAACGGATATCAGCCGGTTCAACCAGCGCCATCAAGGTCTCGTTCTCCAGCCGGTTGCGTCCCACGATCAGCCGGGCCGTGTCGTGAATCCGGAAGTGACGGCCATAGGCCAGGAGCTTGAAGTCGTTGATCGTAAACGCCGGATCGCGTTCCCGAAGGGCGGTGAACCGCGCGCCCGTTTCTTTTTCCGTCAGAAGGCACCCTCCGCCCGGCGCTCCGTGCTCCAAGCCGAACTCGCGTGCATAGGCAAGCTGCTCCCTGCGGCTCCTTCCTCGGATGGCCATCAATTTCTCCCGATCCACCCATCCCTCTTTCTCGGGGATTGTGGGTGAAAGGAGTTTCGCGCAAAGCGGCCGCAGAAGCAGGCCCGAGAGCCCGCTCCTCTTCTCTACAGCCAGGAGGCTGTCTTTTCGCTGAGACATGGGGCGCTGTCCCATGACCTCGCCGGTCACAATGAACTTCGCGCCCATGCTTTCCATAACGGCCGCCGCTTTCTGAAGGCGATAGATGCGGCAATCGACACATGGATTTGCATGCTTGCCATATCCGAAATGTGGATTTTTCACCATTTCGAGGAATTCAGCCCCCTCCTCTTCGATGCGAAGCGGCACGCCCAGCGCCTTGGCATACCGTTTCACCGCGCCATGCTCCCGGCCCAGTCCCGACTCGAACGGAAGTACGAAATGCAGCGCCGTAACATCAAGGCCCTGTGACAGCATGAGATGCGCGGCAATGGTGCTGTCCAGCCCGCCGGAGAACATCACCACGCATTTGATTGCTTGTGTGCCGTGCATATTGCCCATGTCCTCTCATTCAAATTAATAATAGCACGCGATATCTGGCGTGACAGCGGAAAATTGTGTAAACTATTATGGAACGTATCCCGCTGTCACTCCCGCTACATGTCCTGAAAAAACTCCTTCCGGGGGCAAAGGAGCTTGATGAAAGCATTTTTTTCGAGCCTGACCGGCCTTTTGTGCTGCACCTTTGCCGTGGCCCAGACCGCGGTCACTCTTGATATCGGCGATGATTTTCAGGCGGCAATCGATGCCAATCCCGGCAATACCACCTTCACGATAGCCGCGGGCCTTCACCGCCTTGTCCAGGTGCGGCCCAGGGAAGGCAACACCTTTGCGGGAGAGGACGGCGCTGTTTTGAACGGCTCGCGAGTGCTTACCGGCTGGACCGAAGAAGGTGGCCTGTGGTCGCACGGCGGCCAGACGCAGGAGGGTGAAACAATCGGGGTGTCAGATTACTCATGCGTCGAGGGCGAGCTGTGCCGCCATCCCGAGGACATCTACATAGACGGCGAGTTTCTCAAGCAGGTGGGCAGTGTTTCCGATGTTGTCCCGGGGACCTTCTATTTCGATTATGACAACGA
>WJMI01000178.1 GCA_014728015.1 Chitinivibrionales bacterium
CCGCCAAACAGCATGTATGACACCCCGACGGTGGTCCTGGAATGCAAGGATGATTTCATCGAGTTCTATTTCACCGGCACCGCGCGCCGGAAAGCCACCCTGGACAAATGGTACGTGCTTCCGCGCGACAGCGAGATCAACGCCATAGAATGCCTCGATTTCCGCTCGCATATCGATTCGCATGATGCCTACACCGTGCATCAGACCGTACTGGGGCGGCGAAAGCTCGGGACGGTCGGCCTCGATGTCAACACCGAGGACTCGGACCTCATGTTCGCCCCGCATCCCATGATGTTCATATTCCAGCATTTCCAGGACCGCCTGATGATCGCGCCCATGTCGCTCGTGCAGGCGGAAAGCTGCCATGTCAAAATGGTGAAAGGCTCGACCATTGTCAGAACGTATCACCTCGAGGTCGGCTCGAATGTCTACTGGATGGAAGAAGGCGAGCGGCTCGAGTCCCCGCATTTCATGATGACCATCGCCCGCGACAAGGGCGTATACGGCTCGCTCGAACACTACACCGGCCTTCTGGTCAAGGAAGGTCTGGTGAAACCCAAAACCGTCGACGACATGGCCGACTGGTGGCTCAGCCCGATGTGGTGCTCGTGGGGCGACCAGCACTATGTCCTGGACAGCGCCGAAGTGATTCATCTCGCGGTCACGCCGGAAATGCGGAAACAGACCGTGCACAATATCAACGAAGTCATGGTCAACAAGGCGGTTGGCGTTATTGAACGGCACGATCTGCCGATCCGCACCCTCATTCTCGACGATCGCTGGTACACCAAGCAGGGCGACATGCGGGTCGACACCACCAAGTTCCCCGACCTTCGAGGGATGGTCGATACCCTGCACGACAAAGGATTCAAGGTCATGTGCTGGGCCAGCCTGTATCAGGTGGAAAAGGACAGCGACGTGTACACGAAGCACCCCGAGTGGTTTGTCATTCATCACTACGCGAGAAACTGGCATAATCCCGAGCGCGACTGGCCGTTCCTCGACTATTCGAATCCTGAAGTCCGCGATGCCTACCTGGGCGAGCTCATGGAACGCCTTTTGTCAAACAACCCCGGGTGCTATAATTTTGACGGCATTAAATTCGACTGGCCGTTTTTAATCCCGCACGACTATGCCTACCAGGACCGCGACTGGGTGGGCAAGGAAACAACGGTCTACAAAACCCAGAAGTGCGTGTACCAGGCGGCAAAGGCCGCGAAGAGCGATGCGTTGATCATCGGCGTATCGCCGCATCCGTTTTTCAACGACACACAGGACATTATCCGGACCTACGACGTGTCCACGTTCGACTACCGTATCCATACCGGCCGCGCGCGCTATATCAGGGCCGTCGCGCCGGGCATGACTCCCGCGCTCGACGAGCACGTGTTCTACCAGAATTTCTTCACGTTTATCGAAGAGAGCTGCAAGCTGGGCATCCCGATGATCTATAACCTGCTGCGGTTCAACGGCGACGGTGTGGAGTATGGGGAAGATGATTATCGCAAACTGAAAACGCTTCTGGACCGCTACGTGGACAATACGCCGAAGCTGAAGCGGTACATGGAGGGGCTCAGAGAATCAGCACTGGAAACGCCGTGAGGAAGACACTTGCCTTATCTCCTCGGGGCCAGCGTAGATTTGGTTCCGGCCGATGAGCTCCGGCCCGAACTCCAGGATCGCATCAACAGTGAGGCCGTGCGGATATGACGCGCACCATATCGCTGTACCTCGCTGATATCCTCGACAACATGGCCGCGGCGAGATTGTTTCTTGGATCAATGACCTTCGATGAATTCATCGCGGATCGCAAAACAGCCTCTCATAGCGTCGTTGCTCGATGATATCCGCCAACAGACCTGACGCGTCACATCAGAAGCCCCGACAGTTTCGACCAGAGAAGCTTGAAATACGTGACCGCCTCGGGCGAGGCGGCTTTCATGCTCCACACGTGCCTGCCGGTCTCGGGACAAATCCCATGGGTGTAGTGCACCATGGGCAGATCGAACAATTGCGCGTGTGATGTGTATTCGGCAAACCGCGTTCCCGAAGGATACACGTAGCGCCGCCATTTTCCCGGCCGGGTCTCTTCGACTTTGTACTCGGCCTTCTCCAGAAGAACGTTTCCCATGGGCTTTCTCGTTTCCATCATCAGTGTCACATCTTCTTGCCGAAATCAACCAGCCTGATCTGTTCCATACTTTCGCCCCCGCCTCCTCCGGAGAGAGGGCAGGGCAAGGCGCGCAACGATGCCGCCGTTTCGGCGCGCGGCATCGACACCGCCTGTTACACGGACCCACAACGGTTACAGCGCGCCGGGGATTGACTCAAGCGAATCGACCATGTCCACCCCGCAGGTCTCCAGCCGCGCGCGGGAGTGATGCCCGCCGGGCATGAGCACGCACGACACGCCGATCGCCCGCGCGACATCATAATCATGCGTAGTATCGCCTACCAGCACGGTCCGCGATGCATCAAGCCCGGTTTCGGCCATCATGGCCGCGGCAATCTGCTCCTTGCCCGATGCATAGTGATTGTCGAGCCCGTGGACCGCCGCGAAGAAATGGCGTATCCCGAATGACCCGACAACATCCTCCAGCGTGTGCTGCGCATAGGCCGACAGAATGTGTTGTTTCAGCCCGGCACCCGCGCACCGCGCGACCACCTCCTGTGCGCCCTCGCGCAACCCGCATTCATGGCGCCGCCGCTCGTACTCCTCGATAAACTCCGTGGCCAGCACTTCGTACGGCTCCTCGTCGAAATCAAATCCCGCGCGGCGGTAGTAGTCTCTCACCGGAAAATCGAACACTTCCTGGTACCGCTGCTCGTCAAGCGTGGGCTTTCCGCGCCTGGCAAGCAGGCCGTTGACAACCGACCGGCACAGCCAGGCATCGTCGAACAACGTGCCGTTCCAGTCCCAGATGATATTCGTGTGCCCGGTCACGGGCCGCACTCCTCTGTTTGTGTCACCGGCATGCACCCGCGGATCTTGCGCCCCACGAATTTCCTGAGAAACAATCCCTTTGTATGGTCCGGATGAAACACCAGAAGCTTGTCGCACCACTCAATGCACTTCTCGAATTGCCGTGAGTAATAGTATGCTTCGGCAAGATGCAGCATCCCGGGCGCGAACACGGGAAAAAGCCGGTTGTTGTACAAAAGCTCCTGGATCGCATCCTCATAATTGCCCCTCTTGAAATGGACCATGCCGGTATTGTAGTGAATGTTCTGAAAATGCGGCATCCACTGCTCTATCTCGCGATAGTGACGCAGGGCCGACGTCAGCTCCCCCTCGACAGTGTGTAAATATGCCTTGTGGTAATGGGCTTCGACATTATCATGGCGCAAATCGATTGCCCGCTCAAGCTCGTCGAACGCGCGCGGGCGCGTATCGAACAGCACCACCATAACAGCAAAAAGCACGATGCCAAGTACAAGGGCCGCCAGTGCATCCAGGTTCGCATACGACCGCTGGATCTGGAAAGACACTGTCGCGTATAGGATGAGCGTGAGAGCCGGTATGATGACCCATCTGGAGAGCCGGATTATATGCCGCCGCGCAATGAAATCCGCAAGCACCAGCGCCCCGAGCACCGGTACACAGATGCGAATGATCACCACTTTTATGCCTACGGCGGTAGGCGTAGCGTTCCACACCGCAAGCGGCACGACAAAGATCATGCCGCACCCGAGCCAGCGCGCGAGTGAGAATGTATTGTGTTTCTGCATGGCCTTCCTGAACAGGGTTCGCGTTGGTTGGCTCGAGCCTCCAACAGATCGCGAATCGTATTTTCTGCTACTTTGCGATGACTCTACGCAGATGCTCTCGGTCCATGCCGTCTACATTCAGCAGAGCCAAACCCCGCCGCGCCCCGGGGGATGTAAGCCAGTAGAACAAAATAAGCCAAGGGGTTACGAAAGGCATTTTCCTCATCTTCATTGATTGATGAATAAGAAATACTCCCCGCATCAAAAGAGCCCTCCAAAGCTGCAATCTCAGATGTATTTTCGCGTAGGTGTATTTTCGGGGCGTTGAACAGGAAAGGCACGGCATGGCGCTTATTGACGGCAAACACGTCTCGGCGGCGGTCCTCGAAGACCTCAAGGCGAAAGTCGCATCGCTCAGGGACACGCACGGCATCACGCCCGGCCTGGCAGTGGTGATTGTGGGTGACGATCCCGCATCCCAGGTGTATGTCCGCAACAAAGTCAAGCGCGCCACCGAAATCGGCATGCTTTCCGAAAAGCACGAGCTCCCCGCGGATGCTTCCCAGGAAGAGGTGCTTGCTCTGGTGGAAAAGCTCAACAATGACAAGCGCGTGCACGGAATTCTCGTGCAGTCGCCGCCGCCCCCGCAAATCAACGAGCGTGCCGTTATCGAAACCATCCTGCCGTCAAAAGATGTCGACTGTTTTCATCCGGTCAATGTGGGCAAGCTGCTTATCGGCGACGAAGACGGGTTCGTGCCATGTACCCCGCAGGGCATCATGACACTCTTGGCGCACTACCATATCGAAACGGCGGGAAAGCATGCCGTGGTAATCGGGCGTTCCAATATCGTGGGCAAGCCCATGGGCGTGCTTCTGAGCCGCAAGAGCACGCGCGCGAACTGTACCGTGACCATGTGTCACTCCCGCACCAGGGATATCCCGTCGCTGTGCCGGCTCGCCGATATTCTGGTCGTGGCAATAGGCCGCGCGCACTTCGTGACCGCGGACATGGTCAAGGAAGGGGCCGTGGTGATCGACGTGGGCATGAACCGTATTGAAGATTCCTCAAAAAAAAGCGGGTACCGCCTGGCAGGTGATGTCGACTTTGAACATGTCTCGCAGAAGGCATCCTATATCACGCCGGTCCCCGGCGGTGTCGGGCCCATGACTATCGCCATGCTTCTTACCAACGCCTTGAAAGCGTGCTGCCTGGCGCACAATGTTGCGGTGTAACGGCAGCACGGCCTAGCCAAATACCAGCGACAGCCCGCCGAACATCTTGAACGCCACATGGCCGTTGGACTTTCCCCGGATCTCCACGAACAGCCGGAGCGCATCGGTGACCGCGAAATCGACCCCGCCGAAGAAATCCCCGCCGAAATGCATTTCTGTGTTGAGGGTCTTGTCTTCGTATATCCTTTCATACGAGAGCATTTGCACAATGCCGGAAGCGCCGCCCCCGATATACGGCTTGACCACTATCTGTTCGGGCACGGGCGGGAAATACCTGAAATCAACAAGGTTCGCGGCAAGCTCCATCCTCCGGTACAGATCGTATCCGCCCTTATCCTCGGATTTCATCCAGAAATCCACGCTTGGATAGTAGTGGACCGAGCCGAACGACTTGACGGGAAAGCCAACATCGAAGTGGGCGCCGTAGCCGCCGGTTGCGCCGACGAGCTCCACAGCCACCAGGCCGCCGTGTAGACCCAGCCGGGCCGCTGGCTTGGACAAGGCCGGTGAGAAGATCGAGGCTGCCGCGAGCATCATGAAAACCGCCGCGCTCCCGAGCGTCAATGAATATCGCTGCTGCCTCGAGCACGCATGAAGACGGCAGGGCCTGGCCGGCCCGGAAACGCGTCCCGCCTTGCGAGTAAAATGCATGTTCACCTCGTCCCTCTATGCTCCCCCCGGGGAGCTGATTGCGTAGTTGAAATTATGAGAAGAGACACGGGTCGAGTTTGCACCGCACGTGCTTCACGCCGGCCATACTCCTTCACGGTTCCCCGCTCTTCGCCTCGCATGGTTTCATCAGGGCCATGAACAGGGGCGGCAAGAAAGGAGAATATATTTTGTCCTACCATTACAGCACTACTGAATGAGGAGAATTGAGTTGCTGCCTTTCAAACGCGTCTTCGCTCTGATAATCGCCGCCGGCATTCTATCCGCGGTCATACAAGGTTGCTCGAAGGAAAAGGTTGAGCAAGAAAAGCCGCCCGAGCCGGCGGAAACACCGGCGGCTGATACAGCCGCACCAGTGAAGCCGGCGCCCCAAAGGGGCATGTTCGTACCTGTCAAAACCGTGAAAGAATTCCAGAAGATTGTCGAGACCGCCGGCGATGAGCTTCTGGTGTTCGAGCTTCACGCCGATTGGTGCATGCCCTGTCGGATAGTGGCGCCGGTGCTGAAAGAGGTGGCCAAGGAGCACGCGGATCGCGCGCGGTTCTACAAAGTCGACACCGACCGCCTTCCGGACATACTGCGCATGTTCGGCGCGCGCGGCATCCCGTTTGTCGCTTTCGTGAAAAACGAAAAGACCGTATTTGCTCTCGCCGGCATGCGTCCCAAGGCGCATTACACCCGGGCCATTGAGAAGTACGGAACGGCGCCTGCCGGCCAGAAAGTCGCGGCGAGCGATTCGGGGGCGGGAGAATGATGTATGCTCATGTTTGTTCGAAAGCTTGGCATTTTCTGTATGCCCTGATATGCGCACTTGGAGCAATATATGCCGCATGCCTTTACAGAGCAAGGTGTTACGATGCTTGCCTCCGTGCTCAATTCGCCAACCGCCATAGAAATCACGTTTAGCGATCTCAAAAGAGCCGTCTTAGAATGCATAAAACAGGGGTATAATATGCACTCTACACGCAAAAATGGGTGCATAAATGAGCTAACACGCTGATTTTACACGGAAGAACTTGGTCCGACCTCGACACAGCCGACCTCGATATACGCAGCATCGTTTCCCAGAGTAGACCTTTTTTTCTCGCAATTGTTGACGAACTACCCCAAAGCGTGTACATTATGTTCAAACAGGGAAACACGCACTATGCCCGATATTTTCCTCTATACCGACTACAGGAACTACCTCCGGGACCTCTACGACGAAAAGAAGGCCGAGCAAAAGTCGTTTTCCTATCATTACCTCTCTAGGAAAGCCGGGCTGAGAAACAAGGGGTTCCTCCACAACGTGATTCACGGAAGAAAGAACCTTTCAAAAGTAAGCGTGCTCAAGCTCGCCAAAGCGCTCGAGCTGTCCGAGCGCGAGGCCCAGTATTTCGAGAACCTGGTGTTTTTCAACCAGGCTGGAGACCACAAGACAAGAAACATGTTTTTCGAGAAGCTCTGCGAGGTCAAGCTCTCCAAGGCCCAGCAGCGCCGCGCCAAGCTTCTTCGCGAAGACCAGTACGAGTATTTCTCTACATGGTATCACAGCGCTGTGCGCTCGCTGGTCGATATGTTCACCGTGCGTGAAGGCGACACCGAATGGATATCCGAGCACGTGTATCCCAAGATAACCATGCTTCAGGCGCAGCGCTCGCTCAAGCTGCTTCAGCGGTTGGGCCTGATTGAACTTGACAACAAAGGCATCTATTGCCTAACGGCAAGACACATCTCCACCGGCAACGAGCTTCTGGATGTTGCCGCGCTGAACTTCTATCGCGAAACCGCCGACCTTGCGAAGAACTCCATAGACCATCTTCCTCGCCACGCCCGCAACGTGTCGGGCGTGACAGTGGGGATTTCGCGCAAGGCATACGAGGAAATCGTTGATGAGATAAATGCCTTTCGCAAGCGGATCGTGAGCATTACCAACCGTGACGAAGACTCCGACAGGGTCTACCAGCTCTGCATTCACATGTTCCCCATGTCAAAAACCAATATCAGGAAGCGGAATGTATGAGAACAATCAATCGGCAGTTGAAGGCACGTTTTCGTTGGAGCAAGGCACTGGCGCTGCTCAGCGTCGGCTGCATCGCGCTGTACCTGTGCTGCACAACCGATTCCCCAACAGCGGGTAATTCCTCCGAGTCGGGTAACGGTATCGTTGCCGGCATCCTGTACGAACCCGACGGCACCGGTTTTGCCGCAGGCATTCCAGTGAAGATTCGACCCAAAAACACACTCGCGGATACAGCAGGTTTCGGTGGCTTAACTAAACGCCTCGCCGACACCATGACTGTCACAACCGATGACTCTGGCCGGTTTGTGTTTGACACTACGCTGGATACGGGGACCTATGTCATCGAGGCTATCAGCGGGAACAACGCGGTTCTTATCGATTCTGTTGTTGTGCAGGATACTGTCAATCTGCCCCCCGATACTCTCGAACCTGTCGGAGCTATTAAAGGCGTAATCCGGTTGTCGGAAGGCGGCGATCCGCGGAAGGTGTTTGTCC
>WJMI01000179.1 GCA_014728015.1 Chitinivibrionales bacterium
CATCATTTGCGCAACTACCGGGGGCCGTGCGAGAATATCCACGGCCACAACTGGCGGGTGCGCGCGTTCGTGCGGGGCGAAGACCTCAACGAGTTGGGCATCGCCATCGATTTCAAGGCCTTGAAAGCGCACATGGCAACGGTTGTCGAGCCGCTGGATCACGCGGATCTCAACGCGTTTTTCGATGCCCTTAACATAAATCCATCATCGGAGAACCTCGCCCGCTACGTGTACAAGGAGCTTGAGAGGGCGCTTGCATCCACGCCCTGCGCCGTGTCGCGGGTTGAGGTGTACGAAACGCCCACCAACTGCGCCGCCTATTTCGAACATGCTTAATGTGTGCGAGCTGTACAAGAGTATCCAGGGCGAGTCGACCCACGCGGGCCGCGTGTGCGCGTTTGTCAGACTCAGCGGGTGCAACCTGAGCTGTTCCTACTGCGATACGCGGTACGCATTTGAAGACGGCGCCCCGCGGCAGGTTGAGGACATCGTTGACGAGGTCGGGGCGCTCGGATGCGATCTCGTGGAAATCAGCGGCGGCGAGCCGCTTCTGCAGGATGAGACCCCCGCGCTGTGCGCCGCCCTGGTTGCGGCCGGCCGGACCGTGCTTGTCGAAACCAACGGCTCGATCGACATCGCAAAACTTCCCGACGGCTGCATCCGCATCGTCGACATCAAGTGCCCGGCAAGCGGCATGGAAGGCTCGTTTCGGATCGAAAACATTGCGGCGCTTTGCGAGCGCGACGAATGCAAGACCGTCTTGTGCGATAAAAGCGATTTCGACTGGGCGCTCTCGTTCGTACGGAAGCACAATATTCACAAGCGATGCACGGTGCTGTTCACGCCCGCGAGCGGGCGGCTCAATCCGGCCGACCTCGCCGCGTGGATTATCGATTCCCATGCGCCCGTGCGCATGGGCCTGCAGATGCACAAGGTGATATGGGGCGAGGATGCGCGGGGAGTGTGAGGGCTGACGATTGAGCCGGAAGCAACATGTCTAAAGCAGTGGTTCTTCTCAGCGGCGGATTAGACTCGGCCACGTGCTGCGCGGTGGCAAAAAGTGACGGCTTTGAGATCGTCGCGCTCAGCTTCTGCTACGGCCAGCGCCATACGGTCGAGCTGGCAGCGGCACGGCGCGTGGCCCGCGCGTTCGGTATCACCGAGCACCGGATAGCCGAAATCGACTTGCATGCATTCGGCGGCGCCCTGCTCAGTGATGCAACCGATGTTCCCAAAGACCGTATCCTGCAGGCAGAGGAAGCGGACATTCCGCCAACCTACGTGCCGGCCCGCAATACGATTTTCCTCGCGTACGCGATCGGTTGGGCCGAGGTGCTTTCGTGCGGGGACATATATATCGGGGTCAACGCGGTCGACTACTCGGGATACCCGGACTGCCGCCCCGAGTATATCGAGGCATTCCAGAAGACGGCCAATCTGGCGACCAAGGCCGCCATCGAGGGCCGCAGCCTCACTATTCATACTCCTCTTATCAACCTCTCGAAAGCCGGCATAATCCGCCTCGGTTCCGATCTGGGCGTGGACTACGGCATCACGCACAGCTGCTATGACCCGTCCACGGACGGCCTCGCGTGCGGCCGATGCGACAGTTGCCTGCTGCGGAAGCGAGGCTTTGCCGAAGCGGGAGTGGTGGATCCGACCACGTATCAGCAGTCATAATCCCGGCAGCGCGCCGCTGCTTACCCGCCAAGCGATGCAAGGAGCAGCTCGAGCGCCCGGGCGGCGGCATCCCGCCTGACAGCATCGCGATCGCCCGAAAACATTTCTCTGGATACACGCACGCTTTCGTGGACAGCACAACCGATGTATACAAGGCCCGCCGGCTTGTCCGGAGTGCCGCCGCCCGGGCCGGCAATGCCCGAAACGGCGACGGCGCAGTCGGTAGCGAGAAGATTCCTGGCGCCCAGAGCCATGGCCCTGACCACCTCGGGCGAGACCGCGCCGTGGTGATCGAGAAGGGCCGCCGGCACGCCCAGTACCGATATTTTCACATCGTTATCGTAGGCGATAATGCCCCCGCGGAAATAGCGGGAGGAGCCGGGAACACGGGTAAGCGCCGCGCCGATCATGCCGCCGGTGCACGATTCGGCTACCGAGAGGGTCAGTCGTTTATCGAGAAAAAGCTTCCCGAGCCTGACCTCCAACGCATCAGAGCCAGGCTTTGATGCCATGGTAGATCCAGAGAAGCGCGTGAAGGGCAACGTTGGCCATGACCCCCGCGGCGACATCGTCCATGGTGGTCCCGACACCGTCCTCGAGCTCTTCGAGACGATGCACCGGGAACGGTTTGACCACGTCGAGAAACCGGAACAGGAAAAATCCGAGAACAAGCGTCCGGATGGTGAGCGGTATCATGAGAAACACAAGCCATTGGCCCGCGCACTCGTCGATGATTATCTGCTTTGGATCGCGGCTCCCGAAGGTGTTTTCGGCATCGTTGGAGAGGAAGATGCTCACGGCAATCAGGGCGAGACCGGCCAGCCAGTAGCCGAGCGGCGGGGCGGGCGCAAAGAAGCCGTCGATGCGGGAGCGCAGAAACCAGAGCGCGCCGACAACAACCGCGGAGCCGTACGTACCCGGGGCGCCGGGAACATAGCCCAGGTAAAGAAGTGACGCCAGCGCGCGCCGCAGCAATGTGAGCAGGGTCTGGCTTGTCACGGCACTTTCCGCATGGTGAAGTCCGGGGAAATGAGCAACTGCCGGTCAGGTGAAAATTAAAACATGAAGCAGGGGGATTGCGGTATTTCTGATCATGTATTTTTTCCGGATACCGGTTCGTGCTACGCGAAAGGTCGGTGAATGCAGCCAGGCAAAATCATTGTCGGAGCGATGCGGTTTGCGGATGAGGCGGCCGCGGTGGCCGCCGTTCGACGTGCGATCGATTACGGGTTCAACTATGTCGATACTTCGCCGTGCTACTGCTATACCAGCGATGAGGTCAATTCGGAACGGTGGGTCGGGAAGGCGATCGATCATCCGGACTACCGCGCCCGGGTCATGATCAGCGCGAAATGCGCGACGGGCAACGGCGGGTTTGGGCTCGGCGAGTTTGAGGGCCGGAAAGGTTTCGGCGTGCGTACCGCCGCGCAGTTCACCGAAGTGTTTGATCAGTCGCGGCGCCGGCTGGGCGTGGAACGGTTCGACTACTATCACCTGTGGACCACGCACACGAAAGAGCAGTTCGACGAGGCTTTCAAGAAGGGCGGATGGTATGACGGATTGCTGTCACGCCGCGACCAGTGGGGAACGCTGGGCATTACGACCCATGCCGACAACGACACGATAATCCGCTTTCTCGAGTCCGGAAAATTCAAGACCGTAACGTTGCCCCTGAACGTTATCAATAGGGTGCGCATGAGAACCGTGGAATACTGCCGGGAAAACGGTATCGCGGTCATCGCCATGAACCCGCTCGCGGGCGGGTTCCTTGCCGCCGACAACCGGCTCAAAGAGCTTGCCCTGCGCTACTTGATGCGGCTGGACAACGTGCATGTGCTTGTCGGGTTTCAGACCGTGGAGCACGTGGAATATGCCGGGTGGATCCGCGATACCATGCCCCGCTACGGCAAATCCGCCGGGGAGATTCTCGCCGAGGTCGATTCGCTGATAGATGCACAAGAGCCGCGATGCACGGCGTGCGGCTACTGCTTGCCCTGCCCGCAGGACATTACGGTCGGCGCATGCCTCTCATATTACAATATCTACCACTACATGGGATTGGAATCCGCAAAGAAGGCGTTTCGGGACAAGCAATGGGAAGACGGCCTTCGACTGGACCGATGCGTGGCATGCGGCCAGTGCGAGTCCCGATGCCCTAACGGTCTGCCGGTGGTGTCAATCATCGAGAAGGCCAAAGAAGCGCTGTACGGATAGGCGATAACCCTATTCGTAGCGGATATCAATACGCTCGCTGAGCGCTTGTGTGAGAGTGAGCTGATCGACATATTCCAGCTCCATGCCGGCAGGCAGCCCCCGGGCCAGACGCGTAATCCGTATACCCTTTTTCGAAAAGATCTTGGCCAGGTAGAGCGCGGTGGTCTCTGCCTCGGCGCTCCCTCCCAGGCCCATTATCAGCTCCGACGGGTGCTCCTGTTCGATACGCGTTTCCAGCTCCGCG
>WJMI01000180.1 GCA_014728015.1 Chitinivibrionales bacterium
GCGCATGCGTAAACAATGCATGACAACACCTACTGCCATGGTCGGGGCAATCTGCGTTTTCGGCATCTCGCTCTTCTCGAGCTTCATACTCCCGTCACTGCTACAACCTGCATTTGACGGGCCGGACGGCGCGCTCTGGGTCCGTCCCTTCACGATATGGATCGGGTTGGTCGCCGCCGTGTTCTGTATTCTGTTGCCGCTCGCCCGCGCCCGCTTCAGGGATACCGAATCGATATTGTTGCTGGGCACCGCCTTTTTCCTGGGGGGGGTTCTTCTGTTCGTGGGTATCCAGAGGTTCAGTTCAGGTCTGCGGGAATTGGAGTCCTTTCATGAAGGACGATGCCTGCGAATTGGCCTTGGCGTGCCGCTTTTTCCCGATCCGGAAAAAGCACCCCTCGGCAGCTACTACACTCCGTTGCTGTACGTGCTCGGCGGAGTTCTTTACCGGGTATTTCCCGGCGCGTCGGGCTATGGACGTCTCATTTCTCTGAGCGCCGTGGCGGTTACCGCAGCGTTTGCTTTCGTGATTGCACGCATGCACTTTAGGTCGGAAAAGGCAGGCCTATGGGCATGTACACTGTTCCTGGGTACGTACAGTATCATGGGAAAGATGTATGACTGGGTGCTGGTCGATCCGCTGATGATGTGCCTGCTTGTTGTGTCGCTATACTTCCTAATGAAAGATACGCCGAGGGGGGACTTCTCTGCTCTCTGGTTCGCGGGGCTGGCGTGCTTGACAAAACAGACCGCGCTGCTACCATTTGCCGTTGTTCTGGCGTTTGCCGTCACACGTCGCCGTCCTTGGTGGGTGTATACGCCGGTCGTGTGCTGGATCTTGCTCGGCGGAGTGATGATCGCTGCAACGGATGGGCGCGCGTGGCTTTATCTGGTGGCCGAGAGAACAGGACAAAACTTCAAGTCATGGCCACATCCAGATGCCATGATGCGCTTGTTTGTCTTTCAACTCCCTCTCTGGGCTATGGCTGCGCTTTCCCTCCGGCGGAATCGGAGCGTGCGATTTGAGATATGTTCGGTGTCCGTTCTTCTCATCTGTATTGCCGGTGCCTGGAAAGGGGGAGGGTGGATCAACACCGTGTTTCCATTCGAGCCGTTCCTCTGCGTCGCCGCCGCGGGCATTGCGGGAAAATGGAAACTGCTGGGGGTAGTCCAATTAGTGCTGGGCATTTACAATCCGTTCGCGACAATCTACCCGTGGGCGACTATCCGAAATCCGGATCAACGGGCGGTCACAATTGCGCGATCGGTTGATGGTGATGTTTGGTTTCCGGCGCAGCCGTATCTCTACGGCCGAGCTGGCAAGCCTGTCTGGGAGGACTTCGGTTCGCTCGAGGCCCGTGCGGCAGGTGGTATACCACCCCCGGATCGATTCATGACGGCACTGCAACGGAAGCATTTCGAGTGCATTATCATGCGGCGGGGGGGAGCATTTTGGTTTGGCAGCGTTTCACCCGCGATACACCAAGCCGTTACCTGCAACTACATGCAGCGCACTCAAGGCGAACTCATCATCTTCGAGCCCACAGTCGAAACATCGCCGTGATCGTGTCGCCGAAGCGAATATCGCTCGGCCGAGTCGACCGACGCCGCTACTGACGTATATTCTACCCCCTATGGGTCACGCGTTCGAGCTCCGCAAGAAATATATCCTCGGCAAGATCGACCAGGAATCCTCTGTCCTGGTCAAAGACATCGCCGACGAGCTTGGTGTTTCCGAAACCACTATCCGTCGCGATCTTAACGAGCTTGATTCCCGGAAACTCATCCGGCAGGTCTACGGCGGCGCCGTGCGTATCGAGCGGTCGTCACGCTCGTTCCGGTTCGCATGGGCCAATCGAAGCACGCAGGAGATCGAGGCAAAGAAGCGCATTGGGCGCCGCGCGGCATCGTTTGTGCAGGATGACGATATCCTGTATATCGATCCGGGCACCACAAGCTGGGAGATGATCCCGTACCTCAAGGAGAAGCGCAATCTCACGATTATCAGCAATTCGGTCCGCCTCCAGCAGTGCATGGAGTTCATCGGGCATCATAATATTATCCAGCTTGGCGGTACGTTTCGCCCGGATCGCCTCGATACGGTTGGTACGCTCGCAATCTTGGGCCTGGAGCAGCTTCGGGGCTACAAGGCGTTTCAGGGCGGTGATGGCATGGATATCGAGTTCGGGCTTTCGGCGATAGACCACGAAAGCGCGCTCATCGCAAAAACCGCGCTGGACAAGGCCCGCCAGGTGTTCGTGATTGCCGATCACACCAAATTCGAAAGCCCCTCGATGCTCTTCAAGATCGCCGACATCGATAACATAGACTATATCATAACCGATCGGCCGCTCAGCAGCCAGTGGAACCAGACCTGCGAGCGGTCGAATATCAACGTGATATTTGCGGAAGGATAGTTTCTGCTCATGAAAACACTCGCGCTCAGGCTCTACGGAAAAAACGACCTTCGGCTGGAGGAGTTCGAACTCCCGAAAATGCATGACGACGAAATCCTGGCGGATATTGTCACCAACAGCATCTGCATGTCGTCGCACAAGGCGGTCGCCCAGGGACCGGACCACCAGAAAGTGCCCAACGATATCGCGCAGAACCCCGTCATCGTCGGGCACGAGTTCTGCGGGACCCTGCTCGAGGTCGGCTCCAGGTGGAAAGACACGTTCAAGCCGGGCCAGAAGTACAGCGTGCAGCCCGCGCTGAATTATCCGGGAAGGGGCCCTGATGCGCCGGGCTATTCGTTCCACTATATCGGCGGGCAGGCCACGAAGGTGATCATTCCCAAGGAAGTGCTTGAAATGGACTGTCTGCTTCCGTATGACGGCGACGGGTTTTTCAAGGCATCGCTTTCCGAGCCGGTGAGCTGTATTATCGGGGGTTTCAACGCGCAGATTCATCGGGAACGCGGCAACTATAGGCCGACCATGGGTATCGCAAAAGGCGGTGCCATGGCTATCCTTGCCGGCGCGGGCCCCATGGGTCTCGGGGCGGTCGATTATGCGCTGCACGGCCCGCGGCAGCCCCGCCTGCTCGTGGTGACTGATATCGACCAGGCGCGTCTGGATAGGATGAACCAGCTGTATCCGGTCGAGAAAGGTAGGGAGCTGGGCGTGGATCTGCAGTATGTAAACACCCGTGATGTCGATGCCGTGGCGCATCTCAAGGGGCTCAACGGCGGGAAAGGGTACGACGATGTGTTCGTGTTCGCGCCGGTGGTCCCGCTCGTAGAGCAGGCCAGCGCGCTCCTGGGATACATGGGGTGCATAAACTTCTTCGCAGGCCCCGCCGACAAGAGTTTCACCGCGCCGATTAACTTCTATGACGTTCACTACAATCTGCACCATGTCGCGGGATCGTCGGGCGGCAATACCGATGACATGCGCGAGGCCCTGGATCTCATGGGCAGGGGTTTGCTGGATCCGGCGGTCATGATCACGCATGTGGGCGGTATCGACAGCGCCGCGGAAACCATCAAGAACCTGCCGAGCATTCCCGGCGGGAAAAAGCTCATTTACACGAACAAGGCCATGCCGCTGACCGCGCTCGAGGATTTTGAGATGATCGGTGAGCGCGACCCGTTTTTCGCGGAGCTGGCCGCTATCATTGCAAAGAGCAAGGGATTATGGTCGGTCGAGGCGGAGCAGTATGTACTCGATCATGCTACCCCTATCAACGTTTCTTGAAATAACAAGCCGTTTACACAGGAAAGGACCGTATGTCTCTCACAAAGCCGTTGCGCGTTAACAGTCATATTCATTCTCCCTACTCGTTCTCCGCGTTCGATTCGGTGGAGCAGGCGGTAACACTGGCCCGCGAGCAGGGCGTTGCCGCGCTTGGGCTCAGCGATTTCAACCTGGTTGACGGCCACGAAGAATTCGCCGGTCTCTGCGCCCGGTACGGGGTCTATCCGCTGTTCAACATGGAAACCATCACGCTGGTCCGTGAAGACAAAGACAGGGGATTTCGCTACAACGACGGCAACCCCGGCATTATCTATTTCTGCTGCGAGGCGCTCGACCATCCGGCGAGTTTTTCGCAGGCTTCCCGCGACAGACTGCATACGTTGTGGGCCGGCACCCAGAGCCGCATGCGGGAAATGATCGCCAACGTTAACAGGCATTTTGCAGCCAGCGGCCTGGATGTGTCTTTCGATTACGAGTCGATGCGGGAGCGGTTTGCCAAAAACACGGTACGCGAGCGGCATCTGGCCAAGGCGATATTCCATGCAGTTGTCGAGCGCTGGCCCGATCGCGCCGAAGCTCTTGACGCGCTGGAGAAGGCGATGGGCACCCGCGCCGTGGACCTGGGGGACCCCATGGGCGCGCAGGGGACCATTCGCGGCGCGCTTCTGAAAGCCGGGAAACCGTGCTATGTCGAGGAAGACCTCGATGCGTTCATGACGCCTGCCGAGGCGCGGGAGCTGGTCCTTGACGGCGGCGGCGTGCCGTGCTACCCGATCTGGATCGATGACCGGGCGGGGTACAGCGAATACGAGAAAGATCCGGATGCGCTGGCGGATACGCTTCTTCGGATGGGATTCCATTGCGTGGAGTTCATTCCCCTGCGAAACGATTACGATCATTTCAAATCGTACGTATTGCGCATGCACGAGCGCGGTTTCAATGTGATATTCGGCACCGAGCATAACACCCCGAAGCTCATACCGCTTTATCCCATGGCCTACGGCGATGTGGAATTCGACGAAGAAATCATGCGCATCGGGTACCGGGGCATCTGCGTTCTGGCCGCGCACCAGGAGCGGCGCCGGCAGGGACAGGACGGGTATGTCGACCGGCAGGGCGAGCGCCAGATTGCGCCCGGCGACATGGACGCTTTCGCGCATATCGGCGACGAGGCCATTCGCAGGGCCATTGACGTGTAGTCTTGCCCATCCGCACCTCCCGCAATCGCAGCCCGGACCGCTGTCCGCACTATCTTATATATTATGCCTCGTTGTGTGAGTGCCCTGAAACATCCCCCTGCGGTTTTTTTGAAGGAGTTGTAGTATGTCCACGCGTCCTCACTTCGAAGCCCTGGCCAAGCGGGCCAGATCATTTAAAGCATCGTCACGCCGCCTGGTCGGCCATGTGCCTACAATCGCGATCACGCCGGTGGCTGACGGCCGTACCGGCGCGTACGAGTACAATGTGGAGCGCACCTGGGGAATGGTCCAGCGGGTATACGACCTTATCGTCGGTCATGTCCGGCTCTATGACGGGCTCGCCCCGAATGTGGTTGTGGCCCCGGAAATCGTATACGGCGCGCGGACCGGTGCCCTTGCCCAGGAATACTACGCCACGCAGGGCGTCAGCGCCAACATATTCGTGAGCCGATCGTGGGCGTACAGCGACGAGCTCATGTCGGCATGCATGGGCATTGGCAGCGCCGAGTGGCAGATCGCCGCCTACGGCCTGAACCAGACCGATCGCCCGGGCGCGGTATGGCTCAAGGCGTTCTGCGCTGCCATGGACGAGAAGCGCCGGCCGATATTCTGTATCTACAATCCCGACCTCGAATCAGAAGAGGGCGAACTGGCGCCGTTCGTGCGCGATCGCATTCTCCGGTTTGCCCGGTGCGCGGTCGCGGCGGCCGAGATGCGCGGCAAGAACTATCTGGGTGTAGGCGGCGTGTCCATGGGCATCATCGGCTCCGACGTGCGGCGTAACCTGCTGCACCACTACTTCGGTATGGGCAGCGCATCGGTTGACATGTCTCTTTTGCGCGGCCGGATTGACAAGGGGTTCTACGATCACGAAGAGGCGGAGCGGGCGTTTCGGTTCATGAAACGGCGCTTCAGGTATTCGTTTGGCGAGGGCGCCCGGCCGCTGTCCGGCGACGACCTTCTGAAGACCAGCATCATCATGGCGCTTATCGTGCGCGATCTGATGGTGGGCAATCCGCGCCTGGCCAGCAAGAAGAACGGCAGAAGCCAGGGATTCACCGGCGACGTAGAGCACGCGCAGGGGTTTAACGCTATTGCCGCGGGCACGCAGGGACAGCGGCAGTGGACCGACCTGTATCCCAATTTCGACATGTGCGAATCGATTCTCTCCAGCACGTTCGACTGGGACGGGTTCCGGCCGCCGTACATCGTGGCAACGGAGAACGACTCGAAGAACGCGATCGGCATGCTTGCGGCATACCTTTTGACCGGCGGCATGCCCCAGCTGTTCGCCGACATCCGCACGAACTGGACCGCGGAGAGTGTCAAGAAGGCCACGGGAAAAGACGTATCAAAAATCGCGCCCAACGGGTTTATTGACAAGAGAAATTCAGGCGCCGGCGCGCTGGACTACGCGGTCGACATGTTCGCCACTACGGGAGAGAAAAGCGGGCACGCGTGCCGGCTCATGGAAAAGCTCCGTTCGAACAAGAGCGCGCAGAAAAAGCATATTACCGCGGCAATAGAGAATACCATGTACATGGCGGCATCGCTTACCTATTTCCCCGGCGACGGCCTGTCGAGTCACTACCGCACGCCGGGCGGGGTGCCAATGACCGCGTACCGCTACAATGTGGTTGACAACATGGTGACCTGCTCGGTGGTCGAGGGCGCAACGGTCGAGCTGCCCAAGGCGGTTGCCGCGCATGTCAGCACCGTGACCGACAAGACCTGGCCGGAAAGCTACTGGGTCCCCCGGGACATGACGTCGTTCGAATACATGTCCCGTATCGGGCCCAACCACGATGCCAACAGCTTCGGGCTCATCGGCGCCGACCTGATCACGCTCAACGCGATGCTGCGTATCCCGGTCGACATGCACAATGTGCCGAAGGACCAGATATTCCGGCCGACCATGTGGGACCGCTACGGCGGAAATGATTTCCTGGTGTGCGAAAAGCTGGGGCCCAATTACATCTGAACCGGGCATGCAATTCGGCGGGGGAGACGATTTCCGGCGCGAGAGGCTACCCGATCGCGCCGGAAAAGGTGATACCGTTATACTCTGCATCCAGAGAGACAGGGGACCATGACGCGAGAGAACATACAGCTCAACGACTGCCTGGCATGCGGCGCGCAATGCTGCCGTCACGTAGCAATGCAGACCGAGACGCCGCGCTGCAAGCGTGAATATGACAACATCCGCTGGTTTCTCATGCACGAGAACGTGAACGTGTTCGTTGATGACGAGAACGACTGGCTGGTGGAATTCAAGACGCGATGCTCGCATCTGCGCGCGGACAACACCTGCGAAATTTATCCCGACCGGCCCAGCGTGTGCCGGGACTATCCGCCGCCCGGGTCGCCGTGCGAATACGGCGATGCGGACCCGCCGCACAAAGTGCTCTTTACCACGGCGCGGGAATTCGAAGAGTACCTGGAGCGCAAAGGTATCGACTGGCGGTACAAAAAAAACGAGCCGTAGGGAGTCCCCTCTTCTCCCCACGGCTCTGCACACTATGCGAACCCGGCGCTATCCGGGGGTCACTCCAGAATTGCCATCTGTTTCTTCAGGGTTTCTTCTTCGCCGCCGGCGCGGACATATTTCTTCGTGTAGCGCCTGGCTTCCTCCTCGTTGCCCAGATGCTTGCCGTAGATTGTGGCGATGTAGATATAGGCATCGAGACACTGCTCCCCGCCCCGCTTAACCGCCTCCACATAGGCATCAACAGCTTCCTGGTATCTGTTGACCATCCGGTACGCATGGCCAAGACCCATCAAAAGGCGCGGGTTCTTAGGGTTGTGCTCGAGGCCCTGTTTCACGATTTCCATGGCCCGCATGTGCTGTTTCTGATGGCTCTTGAGCTGCGCGAAACGATAGTATGCTTCGGCAACCTGCGGGTATTTCGACGATACCTCGCGGTAGATTTCGAAGGCTGAGGCATACTCCCCGATACCCTCGTATGCGCGCGCCAGGTCGAGCATCAGGTAGGGGTTGTACGGATCGCGGGCAAGCGCCTTGCCGAAATTGACAATCGCGTTGTTGTGGTCGCCTTTGGCGAGATCGACCCGCCCGAGCCCGCTGTGCGCCTCGGGAATGTCCGGCTTCAGCCTGAGCGCCACCGTATATGAGATGCGCGCTGCATCCGCATCACCTTCTATCTCGAATATTTCTCCGGCGGCCAGGTGGTGCCAGACGGTTTTCTGATCGCGCTTGCGGCGTTTTACCATCTCCCGGGCCTCGTCAAAACGGCCCGAACGAATGTGCAGGTTCGTCAGGTGATAGAATGCCTCGTGCTGGTCGGGATTCTTATCGAGCACCTGTCCGAAAAGCTCGGCGGCCCTGGTGTCCTGGCACCCGAGCTTGTACGCGCAGGCAAGGCCGACCGCCGTCTTCTCGTCGTAGCCGTCGATTTCGATGGCGCGCTTGAAATACCCGATGGCCGGAGCATAGTCGCATTCGTCAAAGCATATGCGGGCGAGCGTGCGATAGCATCCGGCGCAATTGGGGTCCTTCGCGATGGCCTTGGTGAGCACCGCCTTGGCTTCATCGCTTTTCCCGGCTTCCCGGTACAGCCTGCCCGCGAGGGCCAGGGCGGGAACCGAGCCGGCATCGATATCCAGGGCCGCCTCGACGGCTTTCACGGCTGCGTCCGCGTGGCCGGCTTCCCAGGCCAGGCGCGCGAACAGGACCTGGTACTCGGCGACATAAGGGTCCTGGCCGACCGCGCGCCGCATGTGCTCCAGCGCTTCGGGTCCCCGGTCCGAGCCAGCCAGCAACAGGCTGTAGGCATACAGCGACGGCGCGTGATTCCCGTCTAATTCCAGTGCGCTCGCGAAATGCCGCTCCGCCTTTTTCTCGCGATCAGATGCGACATAGTACCGGCCCAGCTCGAAATGCGCATCAAGGTTCTGCCCGTCGGCATCGAGCGCCGACTTCAGGTGCGCGTACCGGGCATCGGCGTTGCCCAGGGACTCATACGCCCGGGCGAGCGTGACATGGAGGGCGGCATTGTTCGGCCGCATGGAGCTGGCTTTTTCCAGCGCCGCGACCCCGTCGGTGGTCTTGCCCGATGCCAAAAGAAGGTTCCCGAGCTCTTCTGTGCTGGCAAAATCGCCCGGCCTGACCGTGGTCAGCTTGCGCAATGTCGCAACGAGCTTTTCGATGTCGTTTATGGCCCGGTAGCAGTCGCAGAGAAGCACGAGGACATCGGAGTCGTTAGGCTGGACCGCGTGCGCACCCTCGGCCGCGGCAGCGGCCTCGGCGATCTTCCCGACCTGGCGAAGCGCCCTGGCCAGCATGAACTGCACCTCGAAATGCTTCGGCTCGAGCGCGGCAGCCTTGGCCAGGGACGTGGCGGCCTTGGCGTAGAGCTGCTTCGAGAAATAGATCTCGCCCATGCTGCGCCATGCGGAGGAATCATCAGGTTTGAGCTCGACGTATTCGCGGTAGCGCTTGACCGCGGCAACCTTGTCGTTTTGGCCGGCGCAGACCTCGGCGAGTGTTTTCAGGAAGCGCGCTTCGGCCTGAGGGCGGACCACGGCCTTTTCGAGCACTTCGCGGGCCTCGGCGAGGCGTTGGTCGTTTCGGTACAACCGCACCAGACAATCGTAGTTGCGCATGTCGTTGGGATAGGCTTCGGCATTCAGATGATAGCGTCCGATTGCATCTTCGAACTTCCGGTCCTTTTCGAACAGCTCGCCGATATGAAACGCCAGATCCGGCTTGCGATCGTTTTCGATCAGACCCAGCAGGTTGCCGTAGGAATGGCGGGCGTTCTCGAGCTGGCCCTGCTTCTCATACGAGACCGCCAGCATTTCGACCACCTTTGGATCGGCGGGCGTATTTGCCGCGGCGGTCTCGAGCCACGGGAGCGCTTTGGCGTGCTGCGAGGACTGGTAGTATGATTCCCCGAGCATGCGCACGGTCTGCACATCGCCCAGATGCGAGCCATCAAGCCCGGCGAGCAGATCGATGACTTTCTGGTAGAGGTGATGGCCATACTCGAACCGGGCAAGGTGCAGGTTGATCTCGTGGTTCTTGTATCCCTTGTTCACGAAAAGCTTGTACAGCTCGTGGGCGCGTTTGATGGAATTGGCTTCCTCATGAAGCAGGCCGGCCCTGGCAAGGTAGTCCTTGTTTTGCGCATTGTTCAGCTCGAACAGTTTCACGTAGCACTCAGCGGCCGCGACCTTCTGGCCCAGCTTCAGATGCGCGGCGGACATCCTGGTAAGCGCCTTTTGGTGGTCGGATTTCTTCTCCAGACACGCACTGTAGGCCGCGATGGCCTTGCGTGCGTTGCCGACCTTGTCGTAGCCCTTGCCGAGCATGAAGCTGGTATTCATTTCAGGTGAGCCGAGCTTGCGCGCGGTCGCGAGGAACACCTCGGCCTCGCGCTCGCTGTTCTGTTCGAGCGAGACAATTGCCAGGCGGTAATAGGCCTGCGCATCTGTGGCATCGAGCTTGGTCAGCTTGCGATACTCCACCGCCGCCACGGGGTAGTTGCCGGCTTCGAACGTGATGCCCGCGATGCGTTTCTGGACAAAGGCGTCGTCGCCTTCAAGCTCGCGCGCCTTCTTGTAGCAGGTCAGCGCCTCGGTGGTGGTGCCGACCGCATACCAGGCATCGGCAAGCATGCGGTGCACTCCGGCATACCCGGTGTCTTCTTTCAAGATGTCCAGGAGCTGGGAGATGGCCGCCTGATAGTCGCCCTTTTTCATGTGGAACTTACCCAGCGCGAACCGGCAGGGGTTCTTGTCTTTCATGAGCGGCATGGCATGGTTGTACATGTACAGGGCCCGGTCGTACCGTTCGGTTTCGGTGTAGATAGCGCCCAGAACCATGTACACGCTTGCATCCGGCTCGCCCTTCTTGACAAAGCGCTCGAGATGAAGCACGGCGTTCGATGTGTTCCCGAGGGAGTGCTGGAGCAGGCCGATTCTCCTCTGAAGGTCGACCTTTTCGGGGAACAGACGCTCGGCCCGCACCAGTATCTCGGCCGCCTGCTTGACATTGCCGGCCTTTTCCCATGCTTCGGCCGCCTTGATATGGCCGGCGTAGAATTTCGGGTTCAGGCGAAGAATGTGCTCGTAGTGGCCGGCAGCCTTTTCATGCATGCCGCCTTCCGAGTAGAGATCCGCCAGCAGGCGGCGTACCGCGGCTTCGTCCGGTATCAGCGCGGCGCTTTTCTCGAGTGTCGCAATCGCATCCTGCGTCTTACCGGTCATGGCAAGGGCCTTGCCCAGCTCGAAATGCGCATGACCGTTCCCGGGCTCCTGCGCAATAATTCGCTTCGCGAGGTCCCCGGCCTTCTCGTATTCGCCCTTGCGGTTGTGCTCGCGCGTGAAAAACAGCAGGGCATCCGGCTGGTTCTCGTCCATGTCAATGACCGCCTCGAAGACACGCCGCGCTTTCTGGAGCCTGCCGAGCGATTCGAATGCCAGTCCGCCTTCCAGAAGCAGCGCGCTGGACTTGATCGCCTTGCTCTCCGCGGCCGATGCGTATTTCAGGACCTCCTTGTACCGGTCGCTCAGGCGGAAGTTCCGGCAGACATCGATGTACAGTGCCGTATGATTAGGAATTACCGCGAGAATGTCCTTAAGCGTCATGGCCGCGTTGAAATGGTCGCCGGCGCGATCATAGGCGGCCGCCGCCACGTACTGCGCCAGAAGGTTGCGCGAGTCCTTGTCGACGATGTCCATGGCTTGCTGTGCGATTGCATCCATGCGCTTCTCGGGAGCGCCAACAACCAGTCCGGCAACAGCGCCAAGATCCTCAAGTCCACGGTGGGGGATCGGGACGGCCGGAATGTTGAAAAACCTGGTAAGGTTTTCATCCGGCGTGATGCCGAGACTGTTAAATGACCACATGACCGCTTCGTCGATATCCGCAACCATCTTTTCGATTGCAATGTCCTGCTCGAACGCGGCTGCTACCTCGCCGGACGATACGATTCCCAGCTCCAGAAGGCTGCTGGCGGTTTTCCTATCGCGTGATACCTCGTAGTTCTGAAGCAGGATATGCGTGGCGCCCATCTCCCGGGCCACCGGCAGGTAGTCGCGGACAGATCGCAGTGTTTTCACACCCGACTCCCTGACCGCGGCATGCATCCGCCGGGCGGGAATAACACGCAGCTGATCGCTGGCCGACATGCGGAAGTGGAAAAGCTGCTCGGACAGGGGCGCGAACCATTCCTGCCTGTCCTCCGGATTGCCGGAGGCATCCACCGGCAGTGCAACGAGAATGAGAGGCACATCTGTCTGATCGGCAGATATTTTTGCGGCCTCGTCATCCGCGCGGGCGGTTGCTGTGATGATGACGGCAAAGGTCATGACAACTGAGAGTAGCGAGCGCATAGTGTTCCTCCACGAAACAACGAGGGATTTGGCGAGCGTATCGAGCCCCGGGCTTAACCGATTAAATTGATGCCCATAATCACTCATCATCATGCTATTAAAGTATTGTTTGGAGCCTGGAAGAGCGGAAGGCGGTGTTCCGATATTCTATATTGAATTGACGCAAAATCTTGCGGGCGGATGCATAGGAGTATTCCTAGAACAGGGCCCGAATCGGATACCGGCACATGATGTAGTGTTTAACCCAACGGTTAATACCTCATATGGGCTATTCCTGAACGTGTTCCCTTGATTGACCTGATTTACCCTGCCTCGCCGGAACAGACTGTAGTCGAATGCGAATCCGCTTCTACGAAGAACTCAACGACTTCCTTTCCAAGGACCGGCGGAAGGTCGAATTCGATGTGCCTTTGTTCGGCAGTCCCGGCATCAAGGATGTTATCGAATCTCTCGGAGTCCCTCACACCGAAGTTGATCTCATACTGGTGAACGGCGAGATTCGACCCGCGCGCAAGCGGGGTGTCCTCGAGCGCATCCCTGCAAAGACGCGAGAGTCTTATGATGAATTCCACGAATGCCCGGACTGCGGACGCGTATACTGGAAAGGCTCCCACTTCATGAAAATGCAGGCAGTAATTGACGGCCTGCTTCCGGATGATCCGGCGTGAACCTTCGTACGAATCATGCTTCTAATGGCCGGTCCTCGCTTCTCGTGGAGTGGACCGGCACGGTCCCTCGACTCTAGCCGAGCGTTACATCCACCATGTTTAGACTGCGCGTGCACGCGCGAAGCAAATCCGGTTTCCTGACTGTCGCGCTCGGTCTTCGGCGATCCCTCTCCGCGTGAACTTCCCTGCCGTTGATCGTTACGGAAACAATACGGTAGGCATCCCAGTTGAGGCGCTTGCGGTTGATGTAGCGAACGAACAAGGCGCGGTTATGCAGGCTGCAGCGCATCCCGGCAATGCCCTTTCTGCCGAACTGTGCGCGTACCAGTTTCGGGTTGAGGCATAGATTCCCCAGCTCGCCGCGAACGCCGAACATTTGTGTCGCCATGGTAAGCACCGCCCAGGTCGCCGAGCCCGTGAGATACGTATATGCCCCGCGGCCGTTACTATCGAAATAGGACGGTATGCAGGGAAACGTTTTCGCGCGCTGTGTCTTCATGCACATGTCATAGATGGTGCTGAAAACCTCGTATGCTTCATCCACGAAGTTCTGGCGATACAGGGCATAGCTGAACATGACATTCTGCTGGTTCCACACCGAGCCGTGTTCCTTGAACCCGTACACGTAGCCGGTCGCTCTTCCGAAGTCCATCTTGACTTCCTTGAAATCGGTGCACAAGTGCAGGCCTTTGAGCTCCGGATCCCGGAGGTAGCGTTGGACGGCGTGGTACAGTTTTTTTATCTGCCCGCGCGTTGCCACGCCGAACATGGTGGGCAGCACCTGGGACGTGAGATCGATGCGGACGCCGTTTGGATGGTTCCCGTGCACGCGCCTGCCGTTGTTGTCGTAGTGTCCGTTGAAAAAAAGCTCGCCGTGTTTCGTGCGGATCCATTCCCTGGTGCGAATATGATCGTATACGTGGCCGGCCTTGGCCCGCAGGTCGGCGGCGAGATCGCTGCATTTCACGCGTACCATTCTGCAGCTGATCGTATGACGCACTTTGGTGAAATACTCCTGAAGCCGCTTCTGTTTGGCGCGGGGAGCATTGTAGTTCACCCGCGTGCCGCGGGGCAGGCGGTCAAGCAGCATGGTTATCTCGGCGAACAGCTCAACGTACCTGGTGCCGCGCTTCTCCAGCTCGTCGATAAGCCCGGCCAGCGTGCGAAGGTTCCACCCGTACCAGCTGTAAAAGCATGCCGATTCGCCGCGCTCGCGTGCCATGTCGTAGCAGTCGTTCCAGTCGGCGCCTTCGAGAAGGATATTGTTGTGCTCGCCTACATTGAAAAAGGAGGAAAGCTGCTGTATGAGCGTGTGCTCGAGAATGGTTCCCCGGTAGATGCTGCCGCTGCGCGTTCGTTGGACGGTGCCCTGCTTCTCCGACCATTCGAGATCGCGATCCTTGCTGCGCCGGATAAGCGCATCCTTGAAGTATGTAACTTTCTTGTCCAGAATCCGCAAATCGCCTGTCTGGTCGATGTAGAAATTCAAGACAAAGAACGGCCACGAGCCGTGGTCGCACCATGTTCGCGGGATATTATTTCTGTCCGCCTTGAAATCGCCGGGTTCGGTACCGATAATGGTGGCGTTGGAACCGTCGATGCGGAACCCGAGGAAATTGTTGACAATGTCGTCTCTGGTTCCGGCCGGGTCGATGAGAAACAGGGCCAGCAGGTCGGACCACAGGTCGCGCCAGCCGCGCCCGCCGCGCCCGTAGCCCAGATCGAGAAGATAGGAATTCCCGTAGATCTTTCGGCAGAATGTCTGGAAAGCCATCCAGCGGGCAAGGTTGTTGAAGTTCGTATCTTCGCTGCGAAACGATACGGCATCGATGGTTGTGTTCCAGTACCGCGCGGTCTTGTCAAGCGATGCGTGCGCTTTTGGGGCGGTGCCGAAGCGCCGCGCCCATTTCGCAAGATCGCGCCGGTCATCGGTAATGCAGTGCAGGACCACAAAACTCGTCTTGGCGCCCGGTTTCAGCGAAACAGGCGAAAACCGGAATGCGCCGACAGCTTCTTCGCCGCCCGTGCGGTTCCCGGGTATGCGCGGCGCGGGCAGATGTTTTGCCACGGCCTCGGGGTTGAGAAGGTTTCCGCCCTCGCCCACGAACTCGCGCATGTACCCCCAGATGTGTTTCGGCGAAGCGCCGCGCCCGGTGAATCCCAGCACGGCATAGCTGGTGACATTGGGCGTGTGACCGGTTTCGTCGTGATGAATGCGCGGCTTGACAATCACGCCGTTTCTGTGGAAGTCGATTTCGCCGCACATGGTGGTGACATGGCGGTGGTCGCGGAGGTTGTCTGCGGTGCGGCCGAAAACAGGCAGGGCATAGGTGCCGGCGAAGCGTACACTCCGCGAGGAGGTATTCTCCACTTCGATAGACAGGACTTCGACCATGTCCGGCGAACAAGGCACGTGGGTTGCGGTGGTGACGCGCAGGCCCAGGGCGCGGTTCTCCCGGATGACCTTACACCATCCCAAACCCGCCTCGAGAACCGCTTTCTCCGCGCGTTTCCATTTGCCGGCATAGTGCTTCGCGCTTACGCCGGTCGCGGACCACGGCTCCTTGCCCTGCACGGTGACCCAGAAATTGCGGGAGTTGTTGCACCGGTGGAGATCTTCGGTGACCACCGGAATTGTCAGATAGCTATTGAAATCGCGGCAGATATCGCCCTTGAGATCAGGGGTGATCGAGCATTTCATTCCCGCCAGGTTCATGAGAGGGAAATAGAGCCCGGTGACATAGTCGGGATCGGGCATGACAAATGAGCCGTCGTTTCTGTCGGTGAATGCGTACAGCGGTCCCCTGTTTTCCCGCGCGGCAATGCCGCCGAGGGCGTGTCTTCTTGTTGTGTCTGCCATTGGCATGCGTTCCTCCGTTGAGTGTGCACAGGGGGGAGTAGACAGAATGGTTATGGTGTTTCGCGCCCCCCGCAAAACGAGCACAAATATAATTCACCTGGACCGGGGGTCCGTGCGAGGGGGCCTTATGGTACGACCACGTGCGATGCGCGTGCGAGTGCTTCGGCGATATCGTACATGTTGGAGACCGCCCCGACCCCGATATTTTCCTTCTGCCCGAAATGGTTCAGGCAGGTGCCGCATACCAGAATGCGCACCCCGTGATCTTCGAGCTGCCGAAGGCTTGCGAGAACCGGGGAGTCTTTCAGCGCCAGCGTGATGCCGCTGTTGTAGAACACAATGCTGGACGGCAGAGGCTGGATTTCATCGAGGACATTGAGAAACGCGCGAATGAGTACATCGCCCAAATCGTCGTCGCCATGCCCCATCCGGTTGCTTTTTACACACACCGCATGACCGCCGTGAGCTTGCTCATGCGTTTCGTGCGCAGCGTCCTCTGGTCTGGCTCCTGTCATAATCCGAAAGTCTCCGCTCTTCTCCTGGACATGCGCGGAAATGCCCTGGGTGTCGAGATAGCGGCAGACATTCTGCCTGGCAACGGGATCATCGACCACAATTTCGAGGCCGGCACCCGGCGCGAGGTTAGCCAGCGCCTTCCTGGCCATTACCACGGGCAGAGGGCATGGTTTGCCGCGGGCATCAACGACTGTCCGTTCCATACGATGCTCCTTCTTTGGAATCCACGATACGTGGTTTACTACGGGTAAACTCGTGTGTGGTATAGGCACACGTTTTCCGGACAGAAAGAGACGGACGGGAGAGGGGGACAGCGGGTGCAGGGATGGTGAGTAGCATGGGCATATTGCCTGTCAGAATGCATGCCGCTTTGCCGGACCGGCCCAGCCGTCACGCACCGGGTTTGTTTTCGGCGAACTCCTCTATTTTCCACTTTGGCAGATGCGCACCATGTGTCGGCTGCGCTGTGCGCTTGAAAAATAGTCCTTGCAGCCAGGAACAGGAAAGGCTCATCTCCGTACCGGTTTGCCAATCCTCCTGCTGTAACCCATTGGTTGCGCTGAAGTTGCACAAACGGCGCTAAATAATCCTTCCATTCCGCCGATAAACCTGGTAGAATGTAAGGGTAGTACCCAACCAAGGGGGCGGCAATGGATGCGTCGATGGCATCGCCGGTTTCGGGAATGAGAACGCATATCACGCGGCACGATGTGACCGCTCACGATGTGGCCAATGTTAACACCCCCGGCTATGAGCAACGCGACGTCCATCAGGCTGACGTCCGCCCGCAGGGCGTGCGGATTACAGGTATCTCCCGCACACCGAACACCTCCCCCGACCGCTCCAACACCGACCTTGCCGAAGAGGCAAAGGAGCAGATTGTCAACAAGCATGCAAACGCGGCCAACGCCAAGACCATCAAGGTCAAGGACCGCATGATTGACGATTTGCTCGATCTCGTGCGCTAGGCTGTTGCCGTCCTGTTTCATCTGCTTGGCGTGGCGGGGATTCCTGCTAGTCGAATTCTAGGCCCATCCTAACACAATTCTGGCGATTCACCGGTATATTAGTGCGGTTTTCACCATGCAAGAGGTGCAGGCTCATGACAGTAGAAATCATTGTACGAGGCAAGCAGGGCGCCAAGTTTCCTGCCGGGTTCGAAGTGGATGCGCTCAGGGTTCCCGAAACCAAGTCCGCCGACCGGCATTTGTCTGGTTTCGCCTGCGACTACTTTGACGAGGACACCTGGTTATGGCGCCGTGACGTGCAGTCCGGCTGAGAACGCGGGCATTGCGCCGATCGCCCCCGCCGCGTTCGTATCTCCGGATTGCCCGATTTCGTGGTGTATTCCGCCCGTTGTTTCCGCGCTGTCATATATTCTTCAAGCTGATATTTCACTTCGGTGAGGTTGTCGTATGGCTTTTCTGCGATATGCCGCATTCTCAGCACTATGCTTCACGGCGACGGTTTTCGTCGTCTGTAACCGTGAGCCGGCCGAGGGCGCTGGGGGTACGGATACCCGGGGCCGGCTGGACACAGGTGCCTTCCCTGCCGCCAAGAACATCATTATTATGATCCCTGACGGATGCGGGCTCGGACACGTGACCGCAAGCAGGTGGTACAAGGGGAGCTCCCTTGCGCTTGATGAAATGCGTGTCGGGTTGATGCGCACGCACAACGTGCATTCGCTGATTACCGGTTCAGCCGCTGCCGCAACCGCGTTTGCCGCCGGCCGTAAAACCCGGGTTGGCTATATCGGCATGATGCCGGACACGATTCTCGTGCCGAAACAGCGCAGCGTGGCTGACAGTCTCAAGTACCGCCCGGCAGCCACCGTGATGGAGGCTGCGCGGTTGAGCGGGCGTGCCACCGGTCTCGTGATGACCAGCAATTTCAACCATGCAACACCCGCCGCATTTGTGTGCCACTGGCACGACCGCGATGCCTTTCACACTCTTGCGCTGCAGATGCTCGATGCCGGGCTCACTGTTGTGTTCGGGGCGGGCACGGCATATCTGGATGCTAACCTGGCAGGGGATTTGTCCGCGGAGCTCGGGCGGCGCGGCATCCCCTACGCGCGCGATCTGGAGGGGTTCAGGCGCTTGCCGCCCGCCGCCGCATCGGCGTGGGGACTGTTCGCGGCAAAGCATTTGGCTAACGATCTGGATCGAAGGACCCTTGGTATTGAAGAACCGTCGCTTGCCGAAATGACCGACAAGGCGCTGCAGATTCTCTCGAATCATCCAGATGGATTCATGCTTGTGGTTGAGGGGAGCAAGGTTGACTGGTCTTCGCACGACAACGATCCGGTGGGAGTGGTCTCGGAATTCCTCGCTTTTGATGAAGCCGTAGGGGTGGCGCTGGACTACACGAAGTCTCATGACAGTACGCTGCTCGTTGTCTTTCCGGATCACGACAACGGCGGCATGACCATCGGTACTTTCGCCAACGACGAATGGTACAAGAGGTACACCTACGATACCAGCATCGCCGTGCTCAGGCGCGCCAGCCTGACAGCTGAAGCGATTCTCGATTCGATGGAGTCGGTATTCGAGAACACCGGGAGGCTTCGTAGCGGGACCGCGGCCGGGCTTGTTTCCAAAGCGTTGGGTCTGGAGGGGCTTGATGCCATCGAGCGCCGATCGGTAAGGGAAATGACACAGTTCGTCGCGATGATACCCCGTGGTACAAGCTGGCGGGACAGCGTAGGGCGCCGACTGGGAAGGCTCATCAGTAATCGCGCGTATATCGGCTGGACAACCTACATGCATGTCGGGAACGATGTGCCGGTGTGGTACGCGGGTGCCGCGGGGGAGATGCACACCATCGACAATACCGACATGGCCCGGATGATATTTTGCGCCCTTGGCACGGATCCGCGCGCGCTGAACGGGCGGCTCTTTGTCGAAGCGGGCGCGGCATTTGCCGGGGCAAAGGTCCGTATCGACACGGCCAACGCGGCTGTCTACGACAAGAAGGGCAAGGTCGAGGAATTGACAGGCGGATTCCTGCGCGTAGACCGCGGCGGCATACGCGCCGAATTGCCGCTCAACCGTGCCCGGATGATCGTCAACAGGCCAAACAGGCCCGATACGAGCGTTTCTCTCGAAGGACTAACTATCTATTCTCTTCCCGCCCACAAGGTCTACGTGCCGAGGCAGGCGGGCTCGATGTTTGATGCCATGGCACACGAATGATTGAGCAGCAGAATTACCCCGGAGGTAAATTAACGATTGAAACCCGGGAGTCATACGCGGCCCTGCGCCCGCATCCCGCAAATTTGAGTTCCCCGCCGCCATCGGTTTAGATTTAGAGCAGAGTTTTATTATCGAAGGGAGCAGCCGATGGTTTCCAGGGCAATGCACTATTTGAAGCTGGCGGCACTGACATCTCTGCTGGTCTTCTCGTTCTCCAACGCCGCCGAAAAGAAGATGGTCCTGATCACGACCGAGGGCGACGAACTGCAGCTGTTTCAAAACAACACCTGGATGCCGGTGAAGGGACAGGAGATTCTCTACGAGAAGGATTTCACGGTGCCGCTTCCCGACGGCCGGCATGTGCTGATCAATGTCGACGGCACCTGGGGGTTTGTGACAGAGGAGCTTCTGTATGCCGAAGACCTCTTGACCACGAAGAAGGTCGTGGGAAAGGGGCGCGCAACCCACATCGATGTGAACATTGCAACAGACAAAGCTAAAAAGAAGGCCTTTGACAATACGGTAGTTAAGGCCAAGAACGCGCTCCGCAAGATGAAGAAGATCGACTATAAGCAGGTTCCCGACTGTATCAAACGGGTCGAGAAAGACATTGAAGTTTCCGAGCAGTTCGCAAAAAGCTCCGGATGGACCGTGCAGGTCCTGATAACCCTTGACGAGGGAAGCCTGCTGGCGGTCGTCGAGTGTGCCCACGACACGACTGCAAAACAGGATAATTAGCGAAAGCATTCAAATGCGCACATATGGTCTTGTACTCATCCTGCTCATGGCGCGCATCGCGCTGTGCGGCCATATCACGCTGGCCACAACGAGTGTTGTCAAAGAGTCCGGGCTTCTCGACAGGATTTGTGCCGCCTTCGAAAGAGAGTCGGGGATCGTAGTCCGGATTGTGGCGGCAAGCCAGCAGGATGTGCTCGCGCTCGGCATGGAAGGTAAGGCTGATGTGCTTCTCATGAAGGCGCTGTATGCGAGCAAGGAATTGGCCAACGGAAGTTGTCTCGCGCGAACATGCGCACTCTATGATGATTTCGTAATTGTGGGGCCGAGAGATGATCCCGTACATGTCAGGTGGCAGAAAACAGCTGCACGGGCGTTCAGCAGAATCGCAGCAGACCAAGCGTTCTTTGTGTCTCGCGGTGACAGTTCGGATACGCACAAAAAAGAGGAAGCAGTCTGGCATCAGGCGGGGCATACGCCCAACGGGACATGGTATTTGCCGGTATGCCAAAGCATGGCGGCCGTGCTCATGATAGCCAGCGAGAAGCAGGCGTATGCGCTCGCGGACCGTCCCACATTCGTTGCTCTCAAGACGAGTCTCGACCTCGAAGTCGTATTCGAAGGGGACAGTGCTTTGTGCAACCAGTATGATATCATTGCTGTGAAGTCTGCACATCGACCGCCGCTCCTCACAGATCGAGCCGTACAGTTTGTGCGCTGGTTTGCTACAGATGCGGCACAGGAACTGATTGCAGAACCCGGGGGCGTCTTTTTTCCTGTTTCGCGAGGCACGGACGCCTGTCAGAGGCGAAAGCCGAGGTGAAGGGCCCGGCTTGACTGCACCCCCTAAAAGGTTTATCTTGCATATGCCAAACAGCCCTAAATTGGGGGAGCGGCACTTTTTTTGAGGATGTGCTGTGAAATAATTCACAGAAGTTCGCGTTGCTGCCAATACTGAAGAGGCTGTTCCGTATACGGGTTGAAAAACCGGCCCTTAGCCATAAGGGTCATGAGCGAACATGAGAGCACAGCACCTAAAAGAGATATCTGGAAATGCAGTGTTGTACTTCACGAGAGCAATACGAAACGCCTGATTGGGTTCACCGGTCCGCCCTGTCCGCTGCACGGGGTGAAAAACGCGTCCGATTCAGGCTTGTCGCAACCGGCCGCGTGCAAGGCGTGGGTTTCCGTCCCACCGTGTTTCGTCATGCCACCGAACTGGGGCTTGCGGGCTTTGTCGGGAATATGCCTGCCGGCGTGATTATCGAGGTCGAAGGGCCTGCTGAAAAGGTTGGCGCGTTTGTTAAAATGCTCGAAGATGCCCCCCCAAGGCAGGCACATATCGACAGCATTGATATTACGGAAGTGCCGGTTGCCGGCGATGTGCATTTCGCTCTGGCCGCCAGCGCGCGGTCCGGCGACATTGAGACAGGCATGCCGCCGGATCTGGCACTCTGCGAGGACTGCCTTCGGGAGCTTGGAAATCCGTGCGACCGCCGGTATGGCTATCCCTTTCTCAACTGCGTAAACTGCGGGCCGCGATTCACTATCATTCGGGCGCTTCCCTACGACCGCGAGCGGACATCCATGGCTGCGTTCGAGCAGTGCTCGGACTGCGCCGCCGAATATGCCGATCCCGCCAACCGGCGGTTCGATGCTCAGCCAAATGCCTGCGCCCGTTGCGGCCCGTCCCTTTCCCTGATCGATGCAGGCGGGATTGCGGTGGAAGGTGATCCGATCGAGACGGCTGCGCGGCTTCTGGCCGGCGGCGCAATCGTGGCGATCAAGGGACTCGGCGGCTATCATTTGTGCTGTGATGCAATACGCGCCACCGCGATAGAGGCGCTTCGCGAGCGAAAAAACCGTCCTTCCAAGGCGGTTGCCGTGATGTTCCGCGGCATTGAGCAGGCGCGTGAGCACTGCGAAATAGGTCCGGACGAAGAGCGAGAGTTATGCTCCGCCGCGGCACCCGTTGTGGTTCTCAGGCGAAAGCAGGGGTCCGGCCTGGCCATAAATATCTCGCCGGACACGGGTGATATCGGCGCGTTTCTCGCATATACGCCGCTGCATTATCTCCTGCTCTCAAAAACCGGTCCGCTGGTTATGACAAGCGGTAATCGCGCCGACGAGCCGATTGTCAAAGATGAGACCGCCCTGCCGCGGCTGCTTGACGGCATCGCCGATTACGCGCTGACGCACAACCGCCCCGTTCTTCGCCGATGCGATGACTCGGTCATACGCGTTGTCCGGGGGAAGCGGCTGTTTATCAGGCGCTCGCGCGGTTTTGTACCGAATGCCGTCCCGCTGCCCGTGCGAGGACCATCGGTCGTGGCGGTCGGCGCCGAGCTGAAGAACACTTTCTGCATAACGCGGGGCGCGCAGGCGTTCGTGTCGCAGCATATCGGCGATCTGAGCGAGCACACGGCCTGCGACTTTTTCGAAGAGGCTGCAGACGATCTCGCCCGGCTGTTAGGGGTCAAGCCGGACATTGTTGCGCGCGACCAGCATCCCGATTACTGGAGCACGCGATATGCACAAGCGCGGGGGGCGGCCGCCGTTGTCGAAATACAACACCACCATGCCCACATCGCGAGCTGTATGGCGGAACACGGAATCACCGACCCTGTTATCGGTGTTGCGCTGGATGGAACAGGGTTCGGGCCCGATGGTACAGTGTGGGGCGGTGAGTTTCTCGTGGCCGACCTTGGATCATACCGGCGCCGGGCGCGATTCAAGCACTACCGCCTTCCCGGCGGCGATGAAGCCGTGCGGCATCCAGTGCGCATGGCATTGAGCTGCCTCGCGGCGGAATTCGGCGCCGAGGTTGCTCGCTTCCGCGATACCCTCCTGGGCGGCATTCCCGAAGCCGAGATGAGCGTGCTGCTGACGATGCTTGACAAAGGTGTTCGTTCTCCCTTGACATCGAGCTGCGGCCGCCTTTTTGATGCTGTTTCCGCTTTGCTTGGCTTGTGCTCGACGATTACCTACGAGGGCCAGGCCGCGATACGGCTTCAAAGCGCTGCGGATCCGGCGATCGCCGGCAGATACGAATTTGAGATTGCGGGCGGCGATGGAATCGATGTGCTGACGTTTTCGCCAGCACTGCGCGCTCTTGTCAAAGACATCGAATCGAACCGCGGCGCTGCGGAGATTGCTTCGAAGTTCCACAACACGATTGCCGAAGCGGTGTGTGCCGTGTGCGACCGCATCCGCGGGCGTGAGGGTATCAACGTGGTTGCGCTGTCGGGCGGCGTGTTTCAGAACGATCTGCTTCTGGCCCGCGTAACCGACGGCCTTGCGAAGCGCGGATTTAATGCGTATTCGCATCATGGGGTCCCGCCCAATGATGCGGGAATCTCACTGGGCCAGGCGGTCGTGGCGCTTGCAAAGAATGGATGAATGGAGTAGTGGAGTGCTGAAGGCGTAGGTTTCCGATTGCAGCTGTTTTTTCGTACGGCACCCTACTACTCCTCTACGCGATCACTCCCAAACAAGAGGGACGGTTATTTCATGTGTCTTGCGGTACCGGCGAAGATAGTCGCAATAGAGGCTGACACCGCCACGATTGATGTAGACGGCGTGCGCCGCCCGGTGAACGTTTCCCTTGTACGCGATCCGAAAGTCGGAGAATACGTGATCGTGCATGCGGGTTTCGCCATTCAAAAATGGTCCGAGAGCGATGTGGACGAGTGGAGGAAGATCCAGGAAGAGATGCATTCGTTGGAATAGCCGGGAAGTAAGCGCCGGCGAATTCTGTTTCTGCCATGCAGGGAGTGGATGGCGGGCAGGCCTCTCAAAGAGACCAACAAGAAAATGACGCAGGCAAAGTAGCTGTATGGAAATGCGAAAACGAGTAGGGGCAATCCGCGCGCTTGGCCGCAAGATCGGCCGTCCTGTCAAACTGATGGAAGTTTGCGGGACGCACACCATGGCCGCATTTCGCAGCGGCCTGCGCCACCTGCTGCCGGAGAACGTATCGCTTCTGTCCGGCCCGGGGTGCCCGGTCTGCGTGACCCCCAACGAGTACCTCGATCGCGCAATCGCTATCGCAGAGCAATCCGATACCATGGTCGCGACGTTTGGCGACATGGTGCGCGTGCCGGGAACAAGAGAATCGCTTGAGACGGTACGTGCCGGCGGCGCGCGCATACACGTGGTCTATTCGCCTGCCGAAGCGGTCGTGTTTGCCCGGGAAAACCCGGGAACGCGAGTCGTGTTCCTCGGCGTCGGTTTCGAAACAACCACCCCGGCCATTGCCTGGACAATCAAAGAGGCCGCCGGGAACCAGGTTGACAACTACTCGGTGCTGTGCGGCCACAAGACAATCCCGCGGGCCATGTCAGCGCTGTGCGCGGCCGGAGAGCTCGACCTCGACGGGTTCATATGTCCCGGGCATGTAAGTATAGTGATTGGCGCGGATGCCTACGGGCCCGTGTGCCGCGAGTGCGGCCTGCCCTGCGTGGTGACCGGATTCGAAGCGGCCGACATGCTGCAGGGCGTGGAGATGCTCTTGAGACAGATAGCGGAAAACCGCTCAGAGGTGGAAAACCAGTACACGAGATGTGTACGGGACAAAGGGAACACCACGGCGCTCGGACTCATCGAAGAGGTGTTTGAGCAGTGCGACGCATCCTGGCGCGGGATCGGTGTGATACCGGGGAGCGGGCTCAAGATCCGCGGCTGCTTTGCCGCACATGATGCCGATCGCGTATTTGAGAAAATCTCCGTGCCCCCGGGCCGCGAGCGTTCGGGGTGCATATGCGGGCAGGTCATGCGCGGCATCAAAACACCACACGATTGCGCGCTGTTCGGAAAAGCGTGTACGCCGTCACAACCGGTTGGCGCGTGCATGGTTTCCAGCGAAGGCACCTGCGCGGCCTATTATAAGTACGCCCGGAAGAATGGAGACATGGAGTAACAGAATGCTGTATTTGCGTGTACGCGCTCCTCGAAGTGCAGTACTCCAATGCTCCCTCAACAGCCTATGACAAACAATCTTATTACTCTCGCGCACGGGGGCGGCGGCGAGCGAACGCACGCGCTGATACGTGATGTAGTCCTGCGCTATCTGGGAAATCCCACTCTAAATTGTCTGGATGACGGGGCCTGCATTGAGATTGCCGAGTCGCGCCTGGTGATGACGACCGATTCGTATGTGGTTGATCCAATCTTCTTTCCCGGCGGCGATATAGGAAAACTCTCGGTGTGCGGCACGATCAACGACCTGGTCATGCAGGGCGGCGATCCGCGTTTCATGAGTCTCGGTCTGATCCTCGAAGAGGGATTGCGGGTGGCGGATCTCGAACAGGTGATCGCATCGGCGGCCGGCGTACTCCAAAGCACCGGCGTGGCCGTGGTTACGGGCGATACCAAGGTTGTCGAGCGGGGAAAGGGAGGCGGGGTATTCATCAACACGACCGGCATTGGCGCGCGCCGTGAGGGCATCGATGTGCACGTCGGCAATGCGCGCCCCGGCGACAGCGTGATTGTGTCGGGTACTATCGGCGACCATGGCATCGCCGTGATGAGCGCTCGCGAAGGATTGCGGTTTGAGTCGGATATTGTCAGTGACGTTGCGCCGCTATGGGGTATGATAAAGCCGCTGTGGGATGAAGGCATCCCCCTCCGATGCCTCCGCGATCCCACCCGCGGCGGTGTTGCCGCCGCGCTGTGCGATATCGCCCGGGCATCGGGAGCGGGCATTCGGGTCCGCGAGAAGACCCTTCCCGTGCGGCGGCAGGTACGGGGCGCGTGCGATCTTCTGGGGCTTGATCCGCTCGAAGTGGCCAACGAGGGCAAGGCGATAGTTGTCTGTGATCCCTCGAGTACCGAGCGCGCGCTTGCGATCCTCAAGCAGAGTGATTCTGGCCGCGATGCGACCGAAGTCGGCACGGTGGTCGAGAGCCATCCGGGCACCGTGGTCATGGAGACACGCATTGGCGCCGAGCGTATCGTGGATGTCCCCTCCGGCGAACAGTTGCCCCGAATCTGCTAGATATATAGTTTTACAGGATTTTGCCGGCATGCTGCGGCACTCCCGCTCCTGTGGCCGTCGAAATCTTCCTGCGGACATTGCACGATCCAAATAACCCCCCACTGTAGAAGGAGGAGTGGAAGATGAGAAAGACACCGGTACTGATACTGATTGCGGTCCTGTGTACCGCGGGCCTTGCCGCCAAACCCGAGCTTCAGCCGTACGGATTTCTCAAGGGCGATTTCTACTACGCCAGCAACAAAGTCGCATCGTGGCTGAACTCCACGCCGACTGCGGTGACACAAGCGGTCGGTGATGGGCCTTCGACTATGGCGTTCAGCGCCGCGCACTCGCGTTTCGGGCTCACCGGCAGCGTTGACGTAGACCGCGTGACCATCGGGGGAAAACTGGAGCTCGACTTTTTCTCGGTTTACACCAACACCAACGCGAACGCGAACCCGCGCATGCGCCAGGCATACGCATGGGTACGGATGCGTAAGGGGCTGGAATTGCGCGCGGGCCAGCAGTGGGACGTGTTCTCGCCACTCAATCCGACGACCAATAACACCAATGCGAATATGTGGTATGTGGGCAACTACGGGTTCCGCCGTCCGATGTTTCAGCTCCTGTATACGCTTGACCTCGGCTCCGTGGTTCCCTGCATTCAGGTCTCCGCGGGTGAAGGCGCCAAGGAAGGCGATGCAACGCTTGGCGGCGACAATCTGTCGCTCACGCCCATGCTGCAGGGACGGCTCAGTGCCGCAGTCGTGAAGATCGTCACTATCGGCGTGGCCGGGACCTATGCCGCGTTCGACAGCGATCGCGATCTGACCGCCGCCGGATTCAGCGCGGATCTCAACGCCGCTATTCACCGGCTGTTCGCGCTGAAAGGAGAGTTCTGTTTCGGGTCGAACCTCAACAACGCCAACATTTTTACCATTGGCGGGAGCGGCAGCGCGGATCACGCGGTGGAAAACATCGGGTTCTGGGTCAACGTTATCTCCAAGCCCCTTGACTTTCTCCATGTGGCCGCGGGTGTCGGCCAGGAACAGATAATCAGCGAGATAGCCGCGGCAGACCTTGAGAAGAACTTCACCGTGTTTGGCGATCTGATAATTCCCATCGGCGAGCATTTCTCCCTTGCCGGTGAGTATCAGTTTATCCAGAGCTCGCCCAAGCAAGGCGATGCCGCCAACGCGAGTGTCGTGGATATTGCCGGAAAAATCTCGTTCTGAGCCAATAATCCGTCCCGCCGGCGGGACACAGCAGACACGGATGAAGGGCCGCGGAAACCGGTTTATGGAGGGTTCCCGCGGCCCGTTTCTTTTACGAGCTTCTCAAAGTCAATCCGGCTACCACCATCTGCCGCGCTTCTGGTAGGTCGCGACAAACGTCTCGATTGAGCGGTCATAGCTCTGCTCAACGTCGTTGGGGAAGAAGCAGGCGGGAAACTCGCCCATGCGCCAGTGGTACTGGATACATTCGCAACATATGCCTTTCCTGCTGCAGGGCTCGTAGGAGCAGTTGCAGCGTGACTTATTCTTGGCAACAGTGCATTCTCTCATGTGGGACCTCCCGCTAGAGTAGTGCTCGCGACTGCTTTGCGACACGCATCATACAGAAAATATGCCGATGCCACCCCTGCGCAACAGCGTGCAGTATCACGTATTTTTGCGGCATGTCTTTTCGTACTGTGATCCGGGTGTGCCTGTGCGCTGTGCTGGCCGGGCGGCTCGGCCGGGCCCACGGGGCATCGTGTGGTGATGCCGTGCCGCCGATCGATTCCGGATGCGGAGCCGGGGGCGCGTATGCAGTTGCCGTTGATACTCTTGTCAACTGCCGGGGGACGCGCTACCCGACGTATGTTTGCCGGCCTGAAGGAGCGCGCGGGCCGCTCCCTCTTGTGTTCTTCCTGCATGGTCTGGGCACGAACAGTCCCGCCGCATACGATCATATCACGCGCCACCTTGCCGCGCGCGGATGCTGCGTTGTCATGCCGCACTACCGGATATCGTCGTTTCCCGCGCAGCGGCGCACGTATCGCGGGATTTACAGGCGGATGCTGTGCGCGGCCGCGGAACTGGAACTGACCGTAGACACGACCAGGATTGGCTTTGTGGGGCATTCATTCGGCGGCGCGGCCATCCCGGCCCTCGCGCTGCGGCTTCTCACTCAGCGCGGATGGGGCGCGCGCGCTGCGTTCATGTACATCATGGCGCCGCACTTCGTATTCGGCATCACGGAGAAGGAGCTTCGGGAGTTTCCTTCGCATGTGAAGATGCTTGTGCAGGTCTACGAAGAAGATGACTGCAATGATCACAAAATAGCGAGTCACCTGTTCGAGACCATTGGTGTCCCTGACAGCGCGAAGGGGTACATGATGCTTGTGAGTGATTCCTCGGCCGCGGTTGGATGCAGGCTGTGTGCCGATCATTCAACACCGTGCGGGCCGGGGGACGAGCTCGGGGAGATTGACGGGCTTGACTACTACGGCGTATACCGCCCGCTGGATGCGCTGGCCGCATGTACCTTTTCCGGAAAAGGCGGCTGCCGGGATGCCGCTCTCAAAACAGAGGATGAACGGTATTTCATGGGGGTATGGCAGGACGGGCGCCCGGTACGCCCGGCTTTCGTGAGCGATAGACCCGAAGTCCGCGCGCCGAGAGAGCAGTTCTTCTTTCACTGGGAGCATCCCTGGAACCCGTTTCACCCGACCCGACGGCGACGGCGGTTCTTGATGCGATGGTAGCCTGTCCCCAATTGGCAGAACCCCAACAGCAACCCTCATCAGCCTCTTCCTTCCAAATATCATATTTTTTTACGGAATACACGGAAAGGAGCCAAGGGGAATGGCCGCCCGCGCGCGAAAGAGCATAGTACTGGCTGCTGTACTTGCAGCAGGGACATGCCTGCCTGCCCCTGCCGCAACCTGGTGCGCGTTTTCCCTGCGCGCGTTCGCACAGCGGCACGCGACATGCGCGGAAAAAACACCGTGCCGGGAGGAGCTTCAGCACTGCGGCGGCATTACCAGGCTCATGGGGTATGTTGTCGATGCCGAACATCGCGATATCCTCCTTGTCGGTCGCGCGGTGCCCGGACGGCCCGCCGCACGCACGGAGGATTTTGTGGTAGCGCTGCGCAATGCATACCTGAAATACGCGAAGCGCAAAGGCAACACCATGCTGTATGCGGCGCCGACATGTTCCATTGATCCTGACCCCCGCATGCTCAAGAAGCTTGCCGGGATTGGCCAGAGGATCATGGGCAAACAGCTTTCCGAAGAAGAATTCGGCGAGGTGGTCGATGCGTGGAAAAAGACCTGCCGCGCGCCGCAGACGGTCCGGATACTGGGCATTCCCAGGAACACGCGCTTTGCCCGGGTCATGGTGGATGCAGACTACCAGCTCAAGAAGCTCGTTGACGGGAGCGACACTCTTTCAATTCCCGGATTTTCCAGCCATACACACATGATTCTGAATCAGTCGAAAAAGGAATTTCTGGCAGGCACGCCCCTGTCGGCACGCCCCTCCATGCTCAACCGGTACTGGTTTACGCCCGGCACTCTGCACGCCGAACACGATGGCGGTACCGTGCTTCTGCGGAGCTGCGCTGTCGAAGTGCTTACCGAAGAGGAAATGCTGGCGGCGCGCGGCGAGCGTACACAGACCGGCCGTGCCGATGCGCTTGCCGCGAAGTTCGCAAGTGACTTCGGCGCGCATTTTGGCGACATCGCCGCGAAACGCGCCATCTATCTGGAGTTGGAGAACCTGTATCGGTTTGTTCTGGCGGCGCAAATCATGAAAGAGCAAGACGCCCTTACGACGGCGGGTTTTGAGGCCGGCTACCTGCTTGAGGATCTCCCGGTGCGCGAAGTGAAAGTCGCGGGGAGCGTTCCGGGATGGTCCAGCTATGCGTATGAAACAAGCGAGCGTCCTGAGAACGGCGGCAAGCGGGTTGCCACGTTCAGGATTCCCTCGTGCGGCGGCGTGAGCATGGACATCCGGGTGACCGATAAGGTGCTGGTGCGGGAGAAAAACAGGGCCATGAGCCGCCTTGGCAAGGAAGCTGTCTCAAACAGGCCGTCCGGTACGAGCCTGTCATGGGAATTTAGGGCGCCGGCCGGCATAGAGAAGTAGGGCAGTACAGGGCTGATGCGGTATCTTGACAGAAAGATATCTCCATGCCTACCCAAAGCGAGCCACCCCGGCAAATTCCCTGCCCGGCGCCACTGCTTTCGTATCTACCTCCAAATCAAAACGTTAGGCTTTCAGGTAGGCCGAGGCGTACTGGCTGAAGGCCCGGCAAGATCAGAAACACTATTGACATATTGAAGAATCGCGCTTACATTATAGAGGCTGCTCTGGACCCCGTCACGGCTCCGATACGTGTCTCTGCCGGACCCCCATCCGGCGGAATCGGCGCCAAAACAGCAATCGTCAGCGGAACGGAATGACACACACAGTTCCCAAGGCCTGCGGGGTGCATACCGCCTGCGCGGGAGTACATCTCCTGGTCCGCAGTGCGCTTCTCCTGCTGATTGGCGGAGTGATGTTCTTTGCGGCATCCGCTCCGCCCGTGGCTGATGCCGGACCGGATCAGACCGTTGCCGCACATGACAGTGTTGTGCTCGACGGGTCTTCGAGCTACGACCCCGACTCCGATCCCATGACCTTCCAATGGACCCAGGTGAACGGGCGGCCGCTAGCTATCAACAATCCAACGGCCCCAATCGCATCGTTTGATGCATCCGAAGTACTCGGGCTGGACTCCGTGTTTATCGAGCTCGAGGTGACTGGCGGCGGCCAGAGCGACAAGGACACTGTTACGGTGTATGTCAGCGAGCCGGACGGGTGGGCCGCGTTTGCAAACGGCGGCGATGTGTACGTCTGCCGGCTCGGCGGGACGGCGAGCAAGCTCTACAGCACCGGTACGGTCAGCCATGCCTGCTGGTCCGCGCAGGGGAAATACATCTATTTCATCAGAACGGATCCGAGTCCCGACGAGATCTGGGTGATGAACAACGACGGGTCCAACCCGAAGAAGCTTTGCGATGCGAATAATACCGGCTACTGTCCGATAGGATCCTACCGCCCTGATGCTGAATACGTTCTGTACCTCGACACCGGCGCGAAAAAATTCTACAAGGTCAGCGCTGCTGACGGCACCAAAACCCTGATCCACACCGAGTCCTCGTCGATTACCTGGGAAGGTGAAATAGGTATCAGCAGGGACGGTACCCGTATGGCGGCGCGGGGAAGCCACGACCTGCACGCGATCACTGTCGGCAGTCCGTCAAGCACGGTCGTGTACAAATACGGCCAGTGCTCGGCCGGCATCTCGCCCAGCGGCGAGCTGCTCACGCAAAACGTGACCGGCCACAAAATCCTCGTCATACATGGCTGGCCCGCCGGAGGGGTTGACACACTCCATAACCCCGACACCAGCAGTCTCCAGTGGGACAACCAGAAGTTTGTCGAAAACAGCAACAACTATATCGTCTGGATGCTCAACCAGGGCGGCCCGCGCATCGGCATCAATCATGTACCTGCCGACAGTTGTATCACCATCTGTAACATGACCTCCGACTATCCTGACTTCATATTCGGCGATCTGCCTTCATCCTCGGCGCCGCAGATCTCGATAACCTCCCCAGTCGACGGCGCCCAATGTACCGAGGGTGATAACATCACGATCGAGGCGGGCGTCACGGCAAACGGACACACCGTCGACAGTGTGGTCTTCTTTGAGGGCGCCAACCGGCTGGGCGCAGATGCCGCTCCCGCATACTCATACACCTGGACAAGCGTTTCTGCGGGTGACTACTCGCTGGGCGCGGTCGTACACTATGACGGCTCCGGGAGCGGGAATTCCGCACCGGTTGACATTGCGGTCAATCCGGAGCCGCCGCCCGCGATCGATTTCAGCGGCACGCCGCAGAGCGGGGCACACCCGCTCGAAGTCACATTTGGCGCGACCAACACGGGCGGTACCGTGAGCTCGTGGTCGTGGGATTTCGGGGACGGCGCTTCCAGCACGGCGCAGAACCCGACGCATACGTACAATTTACCCGGCACGTACACTGTGTCGCTGACAGCCACTGGCCCGGGCGGCAATGATACTGAAACCAAAGAGGGCTACATTGCCGCCGCATGGCGCATCATGCCCCTGGGCGATTCCAATACCCGCGGCAAGGGCGGATACGAGTACCGGTCGAGTCTCCGCGATGCGCTTATCGCCGACGGCTATCCCGCGGCAATGCTTGACTATATCGGATCGGGTGTTAGCGCGGGCGGGGCGCATGGTCCCGGGCCCGATGCGGACACGGAGTACACGCAGGCGCAGAAAGATGTCCTCGGTAACGATCTCGAGCATGAAGGATGGGGGGGGTATGTCATCGACGGGAACGGGTTTTCCGCCGACGGTATCAAGGAGAACGTCGACACGTGGCTCACCGCAAGCGACCCGGACATTGTCATCCTCATGATCGGCACCAATGACATCGCAAAAGATCTGTCCGGCGATATGGTGACCAGGCTCTCCGGGCTCATCGACCAGATTACCGCCCATTCGTCATTCACCGACGGCCGTTCCTATCTCATGATCGGCTCGATTCCGCCAATCGTGAATGCATCCCAGCATGAAAAGGCCGTGATGTACAACAGCCAGATTCCCTCGCTTGTGCTTCAGAAAGTGCAGGCCGGGAAGAATGTATCATTTGTCGATTTGTACAGCGCGGTCGATGTTTCCTCCGACATGCAGGACAACCTGCACCCCAACAGTTCCGGGTACGCAAATATCGGCAGCATGCTGTACGGGTTCATGCACTCGCCTCTGGCCCGCAACAATCCGCCTTCCATCGTCCTGACAGCGCCGGCTGACAGCTCTCTGTTCGACGGCGGCGCAGACGTAGACCTGTCCGCCGATTCGTACGATTCCGACGGCAACGTGGTCAAGGTTGAGTTCTTTGAAGGTACGACCAAGCTCGGCGAGGACCTTGACGGTGGCAACGGGTGGGGCCTGACATGGTCATCCGTGCCGTGCGGGGAATATTCCCTGACGGCGCACGCCACGGATGATTCCGGTTATACCACGAAATCACCTGCCATTGTACTCACGGTCAACACGCCGCCGGTCCTGAGTGCGATAGGAAACCGGAGTGGCGATGAAACGCTACTCTTACGTTTCGGCGTGAAGGCGACTGACAGCGACGGTCACGCCCTTACGCTGGATGCCGCGGGAATGCCTGCCGGCGCATCGTTTGTCGATCATGGCAACGACTCGGGTACATTCTCCTGGACGCCGGCGTACAGCGATTCCGGACAGCATACTGTCACTTTTTCGGCAAGCGATGGCGGCCTGTCGGATGAAGAGACGGTCACCATCACGGTGGCAAACGTGAATCGAGCTCCGGTGATTGTCACAGTCGCCGACCAGCAGGTTGATGAAATGGTCGCATTGTCATTTGATATTGAGGCGAACGATGATGACGGTGATGCGGTTTCGCTCGCCGCATTTGACAAACCCGCCGATGCGACCGTGACCGATCAGGGCGGGGGCACATGGCGGTTCGATTGGACACCGACCTATAGCGACTCAGGAACGTATGAAATGCTGTTTGTGGTGAGTGACTATTCTCTCTCGGATACCGATTCGGTGACTATCAGAGTCAACAATGACAACCGCATACCGGTCGCCCAAGACGACGGCTACACAATCGACGAAGACGAGGTTCTGACCGTGCCTGCCGCGGGGGTGCTCCAGAATGACATTGATGCCGACGGCGACGGGTTGAGTGCGAGGCTCGATTCCGCAATGGAAAGGGGCAGCCTCGTGCTCGACAGCGATGGATCATTCAGCTATGAGCCAGAAGATGACTACCATGGCATCGTTTCGTTTACCTACAATGCCTATGACGGCATCGATAGCTCTGCTACCCCCGCGCTGGTGATCGTAACCGTAACATCGATAAACGATGCGCCCGTCGCCGCCGACGATGCCTACGCGATCGACAACAGGACCAACCTGATAGTTGATGCCGCTGACGGCGTGCTGGACAACGATACGGATGTTGAAGACGATCCGCTGAGCGCCGCCCTCGAGACCGACGTGGACACGGGCATACTCACGCTGAACAGCGACGGCTCATTCGCCTACTCGCCGACCGTGGGAGTTGTCGGTGATGTGACGTTTTCTTATCAGGCCGGCGATGGGGATGCCGTGTCCAATGTCGCGACCGTCACTATCTCCGTGAGCTCCGGCAACACGGCGCCCTCGCTTGCACCCACGGCCGATGCCGAAGCATTCGCGGATGAAACATTCGGCATGACCGTTGATGCAAGCGATGCCGAGGATGACGATTTGACCTACACGCTTGTCGATGCGCCCGACGGCATGACCATCAACGATGGCAGCGGTGAAATCTCGTGGCTTCCCGGGGAAAGCGATGCCGGGCCGCACACCATAATCGTAGAAGTGGCGGATATCGAGTCCGCCGCCGACCGCGACACGTTTGTGGTCACAGTAAAGCTTCCCACCTCGGCTGCTGTGGTGGACAATACCGGCACACACATCGCAAAGACTTCCCGCGATCTTCGCGCGGCGCCAAACCCGGCAGGCGGCAGAGACGAAGTGCACTTTGCATTTACTGCCGGCAGGAATGTAGACGGCCGGATCGTAATCCGCAATTCCCTGGGCGAGATGGTGTTCGACCGCTCGTATGTGTTTAGGCTCAATGGTGCTTTGTCCCGCGAGTTCGTGTTCGGCCCGTGGGACCTGCGCGACCGTGCGGGACGCCGCGTCGGGCCGGGGACCTACCTGGTAATTCTCAGACTGAGCGGCATGGATGATGGCTCGGCTGAAATTCTGCGTTGCCGTTTCGGGGTCAAGGCGGAGTAGCATTCGCCGCAATGCTATCGTGATCCTTGTGCAATTCCTGCCGCTCAGTTTTGCTGCTCTGGAACAACGCACCATTCCTGAGAAATGAACTTCTCTGCCGCCTCTTACCACTAGATTATAAGGGGATGTGCTTTCTCTACTCTGTCGGCATAATCAGGGGAATCCCATGATACGATCCTTGTTGGCAAGAACGCTGGTCGCAATAATATCTGCTGCAGCAGCCGCCATTTCCGCCGATAATCCCGCGGTCGAGCGCAACGCGCGGTTTGGCAGGGGGATAAACCTGGGCAATGCGCTCGAAGCGCCCAACGAGGGGGAGTGGGGGGTTACGCTCGAAGAAAGCTACTTCTCGATTATCGCCGATGCCGGCTTCGACGGCGTCCGGATTCCGGTGCGGTGGA